>JBMNTU010000001.1:0-57201 GCA_050945895.1 Christensenellaceae bacterium
TCTTTCAGTTCTTTGTTTCCAAATCACTGGCATTTTTTTGGTACTGTATGCTTTTTTCAAGGTTCCCCGCCTAAAAGGCGGCTCATTCATAATACCAAATCCATCCTCCCATGTCAATAACTTTTTCGCATATATAGGTGTTTTTGTTACTTCATAAGACACTCTTTTCGCTTGACTTTCTCGTGTAGATTTTATACTATAAATTTAAGTAATGTATTTTTTCAATTCGGCTTCACTTCTTAAATCTAGTGCAATGTTGCCCAAGGGGGAATAAAATATGGAACATACAGATCAATACGACCTCGAAAAATTGAAGGCGCAGTCGGGTGACGGCCCGCTTCCACACGTTATTTTCAAACTTCAGGAATCACAGTATGCCATATCCAGCACCCATGTATTGCACATTCAAAAATTGGAGCAGGTTATTCCCATTGTAGGCACAGGCCCGTTTGTACGCGGTACAGTGTTGTTCAACGGCATGACCGTTCCAGTGTACGAGCTTCGCACAATGTTTGGCATGAGCGATCTTGGTGCCGAGCTGGATGCATTTATGCAGCAGCGCATCACCGATCACGAAAACTGGGTCGCGGCGCTTGAAGCCTCCATCGAAAACAACACAAACTTTACATTGACGACCGATCCCCACCAGTGTGCATTCGGAAAGTGGCTAGACAATTTTCATTCCGACAACAGCTATCTTACAATGCACCTTCATTCGGTAGATGAGCCGCATAAGGCCGTCCACCAGACGGGTGAAACCGTTAAAAGATTGATGGCGGCAGGCAATAAAGAAGCAGCAAAAGAAGCCGTTGAAGAAATGAAAAACACTCATTTTAAAAGAACGCTGGAAATTCTCAGCCAGGTCAGCGATGTTTACAAGGAATCCTCCAAGGAAATGCTTGTCATCATACAAGTTGGCGACGCAATAAAAGGCCTGATCGTAGACTTTATCAGCGGCATCGGCGTGCTGAACGATTTTTGCGAGATGCCTCCTAATATGGAAAAAAGCCAGTATATCAGCCAAATCGCCAAACAAAAAAGAGGCAACACGACCGATATCATTCAAATCCTCGACCCCTTCATGCTGTAGCCGTCACATCAAATACTGTTTTTTGTAAAGCTTGACGCCGTCTGTTATTGCCGCGGCAATTTGCTGCTGGTATTCTTCCTCCTGCAAAAGCCGTTCTTCCCGTTCGTTAGACATAAACCCGCATTCCACCGTGCAGCTCGGCTGGCTGCCCGGCTTTAAAAGCTGGTACGCTACGGGCAGCGCCATACGCGGCGTCTCCGGCCCAAGCGATTGGTTCATCATTTCTTGGATGGCGACTGCCAGCCGCTTTCCAACAGAACCCTGCTCCACAAAAAACACCTGCGGTCCGCTCGCCGCTTCATCGTCAAATTCATTTTGATGCACGCTAATAAACATATCTGCACTCGATTCCAAAATAATGCGTTCGCGCTCGGCCATGTCTTCTTCCTTTGTCGGCGCAATGGCATCATCGTCCTGCCGTGTCATAATTACCTCCGCACCGTTTTCGGCCAGCAACGCCTCCAGCTTTTGCGCAATTTCCAAGTTAATCTCCTTTTCATACCGCCCGCTAAATCTTCCAATACAGCCTATATCGTCTCCGCCGTGGCCGGCGTCTACAATAATCGTCAGGCCTTCTAACCGTATATCCGAAAGCGCCTGTTCTCCCACCTGCGCTGTTTGCAGTTCTGTTTGCAGCTGCCGCTGTTCGCCGGACACCCTGTCTGTTTTTTGCGAACGGTCTGCATAAATACCAAACCGAATGACCAGCAGCCCCACCGCAACACATACTGCAATCGCAATGATGCGTACAAAACGTTTTGTAACGCGCAGCTTCTTTTTTTTCCTGCGTTCCATCCTGCTTGGCGTTTTTTCCATATGCACACTCCCATCTTTTCCAATGATTCCAGTGTACAACAAGCGCTGGTCAAAAACGTCATGGATTCGTAAATGTTTTGTAACAATCTGGGAAAAACGCCCCTATACTCGACCCTTTTACCGCGGCCTTCGGATATTGGCTCTTATTTATCGCCAAAAAATCAGGCCTGCTACAACAAGCCCGCAGGCAAGGGCAACAAACAGGCGATCCTTTACCCCGACCTTTAATGCATAATACTGCGTGCGCTCCCCTTTTTCCGGAAACCCCTTGGATTCCATTGCCGCAGAAAGCGCCTCCGACCACCGCACAGACTTTACCAACAACGGCACCAGCAGCCTGGGCGACACTGTCCCCGGAAATATTCCCCGTGCATAAAACGCAGCCCGTGTCCGCTTGTATTCCAGCCGCATATTGGGCAGCATACCCCATGCCGCCAAAATGCCATAGGCAAAGCGCGCGGGCAGCTTTAGCTGCTGTTCAAACGAACGCACCAGCTCCATTTTGTCCGTCGTCAGAATAAACAACATACCCAGCCCGGCAAACGCCAGCACCCTGGACGAAAGCTGCAGCCCGTTGAGTATGCGCGCATCCGTCAGTACGCCGCGTGCGATGCCAAGGTGCGCGCCGCTGCCCATATGGTAGCCGGTCATAAACATAGAGACTGCTACAACCGCAATGGGGATAAGAATAATGCCCACCGTTTTGGGTTTTGCCCCTCCCCAAAAAAGCAGTGCCATACACACGAAAAAAACCGCAATATTGAGCCCCGGCCGGTAGAACAGCGCCAACAGTATCGTTGCCGCCAGTATGCCGACCAGCTTGCACGATGGGTTAATACTTTTCAAACAACCTTCCCTCTTTCATTTCGTAGACATGGTCGGCAAAATCGGCCGCCAGCTTTTGGTCGTGGGTCGAGAAGATCAGCGTCAACCCCTCTTCCGCTACCATCCTCTGTAGCCCGTCCATCACCGCCAGAAGCGCTTTTAAGTCCTGGGCATAGGTTGGCTCGTCACACACCAGAATCTTGCATCTATAGGCCAGCAACGCCGCCACAGCAAGCCGTCGCTGCTGCCCCTGGCTAAGCATAAACGGAGATACCAGCCGGTAGCGCCACAGGCCAATTTCCCGCAAAATCCGTTCGGCCTCCGCTGCTGCCTGCGCTTCGTCCATATTACCCTTCAACCCAACCGTTATTTCATCCAATACATTGGACGTAACAAACTGGTCTTGCGGGCTTTGGAATACAAATCCTATTTTGTGCCCCATTTTCTTGCGGGGTATTTTTTTCAGTTCCTGCCCGTCTACGCGAATGCTGCCGTTATATTTGTGCAGCCTGCACAGCGTGTTGAAAAACGTGCTTTTGCCGCTGCCGCTTTTGCCGGTAACCGCATAAACCTGTCCGCTGTAAAACGCCGCGCCTGCGCCGCGCAAAACCTCGCACCCGTCTATATTTACGGTAACGCCTGCAAGCTCCAGCGCTTTCGTTTTCCCCGCATGCGGCTTTGGCGGCTTTTGCGCCTGATAACGCACCCCGGGCACTGCCACGCCTTCTGCCGCAAGCTCTGCTTGGGGCAGGTTTGCCGGGTCCATGCCCCGGCGCCCTACCCTGCCGCCCGGTTTTAGCAAAACGACTTCGTCCGCAACTTCCGTCCAGTGCCCCAAATGATGGTCTACCGCAACGATTCCCGTACCAAAAACATCGCACATTTTCCGCAGCTTTGCCGCAAGCTCTGCCGCCGCATCCGGGTCGATGTTGGCAAACGGCTCGTCCAGCAGCAAATATTCCGGCCTCAGCGCCACGATGCACGCCAGCATTGCCTTTTGCTTTTCCCCGCCCGAAAGCGTGGCCAGCTTTCTGTCCAGCAAGCGGGGGATCCCGCAGAAATCCACCGCTTTCGCAATGATTTCGTCCATGCTGGCCGGGTCTTCACCAATGTTCTCCAAACAGAAAATGAGCTCATTTTTTACCGTATCCATGCAAAACTGCAAATCGGGGTTCTGAAACACCATGCCTACCCGTTTTGCCCGCACAGGAGGCGGCAGACTGCCAATCTTCTCCCCCGACACAGTAACGCATCCCTGCTTCAGTACGCCCGTATGCCCGGGATAGATTCCCGCCGCCACATACAAAAGCGTGCTTTTTCCGCAGCCGGACGGCCCGGTCAAAACAGTAATCTTGCCTTGCTCAATTTCCAGGTTTACGTTTTCAAGCGCATTGTGCTTGCCCCGCTCAGAATAGGAAAAGCACACGTTTTTCCAAACGATTCCCGCCATGCTATCTTCCCAAAAACTCGTTGGTAAACTCGCGCGCCGTGCGCCGTGGAATCAGTTTTTCTTCCACCATCCAGTCTGCCAGGTTGTTCCAGCGTTCCGGTTTCATATATCCCCAATGGCCGGTGTCGTCCAAATACAGCCCCGATACATATTCCTGGCTTTGCCGGATCATCGCTTCGTTTCCTTCTCCCGCGTGCCGCAGGATAATTGCCGCGCCCAGCTCCGGATCGTTTGCGGCCGCAATATAGCCTTCATCTGTCGCGCCGAGGAAAGCGCGCAGCGCCGCCGGGTCGCCGTCTATCAGCGCGTGTTTTGCCGTTACCGCGGGTGCGCAGAAGTTGAACAGGTCGCCAAAGTCCGCAAACGCAAAATAGTTGACGTCGTAGCCCGCTTCCTTCATTACAAAGTATTCCCAGTTTTTATAAATCCAAACCGCATCCGCTTCTTCTTTTTTCCCCAGCGTAGTTTCAATGTCGCCCACATCCTGCTGAATAAGCCGCACTTTGCCATAATCTCCGCCGTCGTCGTTCACCGCTTTTCCCACAACTTTATGAAACCACTCCGGCTTCCAGTGCGTCAGCCGTTTGCCTGTCAAATCGCGCGGCCGCTCGATTCCGCTTTTCGCAAGCGATAGTATGCCCGAATCGCACCGCTGGGTGAGGACGGCAACCGCCGTAATCGCCTCTCCTGCCGCCATACCCGTCAGCAGCGTCGGCTGGGGAGACACAACAATATCCGCATCCCCCACCGTCATCTCGCCATGTACCTTGCCCAATATTTCCACATCCAGCCCCGCTTTTTTATACAAGCCTTTTTCCAGCGCCACAAAAAGGCCTGTGTGGTTTGTGTTGGCAAACCAATCCAATACTACTTTTATCTTTTTCATTGCTATTTCCTCTTTTCATCGAATTTTTTGTACCATCTGCACACCTGCTGGGCAAAACGTGTCAGTCGTCCAGCACCTCTGCCGGCCGCATGCGCATGCCCAGCTCATAGCTTTTAAGCACGCCCGTTTTTGCCAGCCCATCCCCCGTTTTTTTGCTGATTACCCCGGCAAACAGCACCGCTGTGGCAATTCGCACACCAAGCATAACGACCAACAGGCCAGCGTCAATCAGCCCAAAGCCCGCCTGGATGAACCCAAATGCAAAGCTGATGAGCGCCGCAAAAATACCCGACATACACATGCTCAGCATGTCGTAGCGCTTATAGCGAAACACCGTAAACCCAAGCTCGCAACCCAATCCCTGCATCGCGCCGGACAGCAGCACCATCGGCCCGCCCGAGTTTCCCATCAGCATTTCCAAAAATGCTGCCAAAAATTCCGTTACAATTGCCACGCCCGGCTTTTGTATAATATACATAGCCAGCGTGGCTCCCATAAACCAAATGCCGTAAAAGATTTCGAAGCCCAGCGTGCCCAGTCCATACGGCGTAAGCACTGCCGTTACCCCCAGCCCCGCATACAGCACCGCCAGGTAAATAACGGCGAAAATGACCCCTAAAATGCCTACCATAATGATGTCCTTCAGCTTCCAGCGATATGTCATGTGTCTCCTCCTTGTTTTTCGGGGAGCGCAGCCCGGGCTTTCCCATATTAGGTTTGTCTGCAATGAAAAGAAAAACGTTCTTTCCATACACAAACGAAAAGAACGTAAGAATACTTACTATCTCCCTCCGCCGGTATGAACCGGATCAGGTTCCATGGGTAAAGACTTCTGGTCTACTCTCAGCCGCCAAATACGCGACTCCCCGTTTTATATTGTTTTATAAACTATAGCAGAAAGCGTTTTCTCTGTCAAACAGAGATCAATACTGCATCCCCGCATACCGCAGCACCCTGTCCGCATAATCGCGGATAGACTGCGGAACTTTTTCCAGATATTCCGCGCTATTGCTGCTTGTTACGCCATACCGCGCAATTTTGCCCGGGCCGGTGTTGTATGCTGCAAGCGCCAGCTTTACATCGCCGCCATACCGTTCCACAAGCTTATGAACATATTCCACGCCGCCCAAAATGTTCTGGCGCGAATCAAACACATCCGTAACACCCACTTCTGCCGCTGTCTCGGGCATCAGCTGCATCAGCCCCTTCGCCCCGGCGTACGAAACACATTCGTTATTAAAGTCAGACTCGGCCTTCATAATCCCCAAAATCAAATTCACCGGCATGCCGTATGTTTCACTTGCTTCGTTGACATACTGCATATATTGCGCACCCTTGGAAAAATCCCCCGATGCGGTAATAACAGGATATCCGGCATAAAGGGAAGATGACGCCGTTTCCGGCATACCGCAAATCAGGCAATACCTACCGGTCATATCTGCGTGCCCGGCATAGCTTTGCCCGTTTAGCTGCGTAACCATATTCAGTTCGCCGTTCTGCGCATTTGTCCCGGTAGCCGCATCGGTGTTTGTGTTCGCCGTCTGCTTGGGCGCATAAGAACCCAGCTTTTCGTTGAGCACTGCCTGAAACATCGCCTGCGGGCGGTTTTCAAGGCTTTTGATCCGCGCTTGTATTTCCGACATTCGGCCGCTTATTCCGTTAATCCCCAACCTTTACCTTCTCCTCTCCGATTTCCTGTATATGGAAGGACGCACATATGTAAACAGGTCATTATCGTTCAGCAGGTTTTCCGACATACCAATAATCAGATATCCGCCCGGCATCAGGCTGTCCGCAAAACGCCTCGCCAGGTTGCGCCTCGTATCGGCATCAAAATAAATCATAACATTCCGGCAGAATATTACATGGAATTTCCTCCGGAATTTAAATGTCGGCTCCATCAGGTTGAACTTGCGGAAAATAACCTCTTTTTTGATGGATTGCTTTACCTGGTATGCGTCATCGCCAATTTTATCAAAATATTTCGTTTCCCAGCTCTTGGGAATCTTCGAAATATGCCCGTGCTCATAGACGCCATTTTTTGCCAGCGCCAGCACCTTTTCCGAAATATCCGTTGCCAAAACGCGCGTGTCCAGTCCGTTTTTTCTTGCTCCAAAGTAATCGTCCAAGCACATCGCCAGCGTATATGGCTCCTCCCCCGAAGAACAGCCCGCACTCCAAATCGCCAGATTTCCATCCCTAATCCGGGGAACAAACTCCGGCAGAATCACCTTGGATAAGAACTCAAAGTGCTGCTCGTCACGCATAAAGTAGGTAAAGTTTGTCGTCAGCTTAGAAACAAGAAACGATACCTCCGTGTCCGACTGGCTGGTCATCAGGTAGTCAATGTATTCCGCAAAGCTTTTATACCCTTTTTGCGTTAGCGTATTGGAAAGACGGCCCTCTATCAGCGTGCGCTTCTGGGCCAGGTTCAGTCCAAAGTTGTTGTACATATAATCACGAAGTTTTATAAAATCAGCATCTGTAAGTTGCATAGAATTTTCCCACTGCCTCACTGTCTAAAAGTTGCCGTACCGACATTATTATACCACATCCTGCCATAGTTATAACACGTTCTCCAAAAAAAATCCGATACCGGTATAGCGCCAATTTACGGACTAAAAATACATGTCCACCAAAAGCCCCCGAATATCGTCTACCTCATCCAGCAGGTTGATGTTGTTTTCCTCTTGCTTTAAAACCTTTTGTGTCATTTGGTCCAGCTTTTCGTTGATTGTTCGAATGCTGGCAAAAATTTTACTGCGGCCGCTGCTTGTAATTTTTCCCTCTTTTTGAAATACAAATCCGTTGCTCACAGTCTCATTGATAAGCTGTGTGATCATTTCCCTGTATTTTTGAAGGTCTGCCATATCGGCGCGCTTGGCCAGCTTCTGCCCCTGTTTTTCAATATCAGAAACCAGCGTTTCGATATGCTGCATATACGCAGTTTTTGTTTCATTCGAAAGCTGGCTTTTAAAAACTTTCTCATTGCTCAAATGGGCGGCACTATCGTCCGCCTCATTTCTTGGCAACTGTTCGATTGCCATATTATTGATATTGGATATTTTCATAGACTGATGTGTATCTCCTGGTAGCGATGTCTATTTTTCCTTGTTGAAATGAGGGGCTACTTCCCCCTGCATTTGCCGCGAATATGCATCCACCACTTTTATAGAATCTTTCGCGCCTTTCAGCTTTCCCATATAAATCTGCATTGTTTTTTCAAATCCAAGTGCGTTTTGCTCTTCAATCTGCTGGATCTGCTCCATCAGTTTGTTTTCCATCCACTTGTATTTATTGCATTCTTCTTTCAGGTTTTCCGGAACCTCGCCCAATTCTGCCAGTTTTGTATTGAGCTGCTCAACCTCCGCAATAATCTGGTCACGGCTGTCTACTTCCATCTGCAATTGAGTAAGCTGCTCTTCGCCTTGCTCTTCCATCTGCAAAATATCAGTAATGCGGTCCGACGCATCCAAAAACTGCTGCAGCATATTCGTCCGTTTTATAGTCAGGTCCAAATGGTTGTTGCCCACAATATATCCTCTTTACTATATCTATTCACTCAGGGCGTAGCTGCTGCTGCCTCCCACTGTCTTTTTGGCTTCCGCCCACGCTTCCCGAAGGGAAGAAAGCATATCGATTACCGGATCCAGCCGTTCTTTTTCCTTCGATACCGTCACCTCAACCATTTCATTGAGCATAAACTCGTAAAGGTTCATCAGGTCGTTCGACATCTCCACCTTAAAATTCAGGCTGCGGATCAGTTCCAAAACGATTTCTTCCGCCTTTTCAATGGTATTCAGAAAATCCTGCGCCGCTGTCTCGCTTCCCGTATCCTCTAAAAGGAGTTTTGCAATTTTCAGGTTTTTAATACAACCATCATACAGCATAATGATCAGGTCGATCGGGCTGGCTGTGGTCACATGGTTTTGTTTATAACTGTCATAAATATTTGCGGTTGCGTACAATTTTTTTACCTCCCCAAAAGGCTGTTGCTCAGTTCATCCCCAGTTTATTATGTCTATATCAGCTGGCACTGCCCGTAAGAGAAGCCAACTGCTGGGTCAGCCAGCTGCTCTGCTGCTGGTACTGGGAAAGCAGCGTTTCCATTTGTGCAAACTGCAAGTAGTAACGCTCTTCCATCTCATACATCTTAGAGAGCATATCCACCATCTTGTCGTCATTGTTGTTAATCTTTTCATCCGTCTGCTTAATCAGCGTATTACGAATCGTATTTTCCGCACCGGAAATCTGGTCGAAGAAGCGCGAAAGCAATCCGCTCTCTTTATAAACTGTCGTTGTATCGCTCGACGACGAAACATTTGTCATCACCTTTGCAACCGCATCCGGGTCGCTCTTAAGCATCTCGCGGAATTTATCCTCATTAAACGATATCTGCCCGTAGCTATCCCAAGAACCGGTCGTAAGTCCAATATCGTGCGCCGAAAGCCCTGTGTCGCCCACAGCCTCAAACAACGCCGACCGCATGTCAGAAAGCAGCTTCGTTATTGTCGGGTCGTTTCGCAAAATACCTTTTTTGGCTTCCGCATTCCAATTTTCAAGATCCTCGCTGGAAACCGATTCTTTTTCCGCCTGCGACAACGGCTCATAGTCAAAATCGACCTCTTCACGGATCAGGTCGTTCAATTCCTTTACAAGCGCGTTGTATTCGGTAATAAATGCTTTAACCTTTTCAACCGTTCCGTCAATATCCTGCTCCAGGCTAAAATCGATATTGTTCACTCCCTGCGCCGAAGCATCGAAATTCACCTTCAGGTTGAACTCAATGCCGTCCAACACAAAGTTGTTGGAGGAACGCTCTACTGTTTCCCCATCAATCTCGATCAGCGCATTTGTGCCCGTCGCCGAAAGATCTGCATTCCCAAAGAATGAATTTGCGCCAAATGCATTGATGTTGCCGTTATTGGCCGTTTCGATCTTTGCCTCTTTTCCCGTCTCATTGCTCTTGATAACAAACGAATCGGTAATCTGGCTATAGCTCATCGTAACGCCAGCATCCGAATTGTTGACCTTCTTAACCATGCTTTCAATCGTCGTTTTGCTTGCGTCAAACGAGAAGTTCTTCCCATTGATCAAAAACCTGAACATCCCATCCGAACCCAATCCCAAATTGACGCCCATTTTTTGGGCGGCCGTTAAGATGGTATCCGTCTTCTGCGTAATCACGCCAAAATCGGTGATCTCCTGGTCATCTGCAATGCCCGTAAAGCCACGGTTGTCCTCCGTCGCAAAGAAGTTCCCCTGTATATTTTTGAACGAAAGCTCCGTTCCCGTTCCCGATATGTTGCTGCGAAGATTAAACGCCGCTTTTTCGCCAATAACATCATAGCTGAGCGTCACATTTGCATCGGTATTGCCGTTGACTGTGTCTAATACATCCTGCAGCGTATCGTGCCTGCCAAAAGTAAATGTCTCGCCGTTAATCTCAAACGAAATCTCATTATGGTAAAATCCAAGCTTCCGGCCGGTCGCATCTTCAATCTGCTGGAGCGTCATATCGGCTGTAACAATATTCTTGGCAACTGTCGTACCGCCGTTCACCCCAAACGCGCCGTTGACACCAAACACGCTTGGCGAGCCGTTGACATTTCCCAATACCATTTTTGCATTGGGGCCTGCCTGCGTATTTTTAAAATTGATCAATCCGTCACTGTCCACCGACATCGTAACGTTTGCAGCCGTCCGGGCGTTCACCGTGCTCATTACCTTATCCAGCGTATCCGTCTGGTTAAAACTGAACGACTGGCCGTTGACCGTAAACGCAATTTTCTGATCCGTTTGCAGATTATCAAACACTTTCGCGCCGCCGACATACTCCAGTTGATCAAGCTGCATCGGGCCGCTCATATTAATTTCCTTATTACCCGTTACAGAGGCAAGCGAGTTGATAGCTAAATCGCCCTGTGCAGACGCAGCACGGTTTCGCTGTTTTGCCCCGTTTAGCGTTGCGCTGGCTGCAAGCTGGACTTTGCTGATAGAATGGCTGGATGCAAACGCATCCTGCGTTCCCTTGATCCCAACATAAATGTTGTCGGCCATGTTGACCTTAAACGATTTATAGGTACCGTAAGACCATACGCTGCTCGCGCTGCTCGCACTGATATACTTATTTCTTAATGCAGATAGTTTTGTATTGACATCCGTATACGCTTCCTTGGTCCAAGTAAGCTTTGTATTGGCTTTGTACAGACGGTCTACCTTGCTTTGCTCCGATTGCATTAATTTTGCAACCAAAGAATCCGTATCCATCCCCGAAGAAAGACCGGTGATCCTCGTTGTATTGTACGAACTAATTGGGCTAACAGCCATGATATCTCACTCCTTTTATCATTCTAAAGCATAACTATTAATACTTATATCGGCGAATACAAAAAAAACTTTATCAATTTTTACAGGAAAAAACTTTAAATGTGTACAAAATATTCCGTTTGTTCGGTAATTGCAGGACCATAAAGTGAATTGATATAGGTATAATTGCTCGGCGTGCTGCCTGCCTGTGCCAATGCAACCCCATTCGCAGAGCTGTACACGCCGTTCTCCGAAGGGCTTACAACCATCATATGCCCGTCTCCTGCGGCGCTCTTGTACGACGCAACGGCAGGCATGCCGCTATTTGCGTAGCGTTGCGCATCTTCCGCCGAAACCTTTGTCCAACCATAAGCTGCACCATATGTATTGAGCCAGTCGTTTTCCGCATTGGCGTTTGCCGCTGTTCCAGCGCCAACTGCCGCAGGTGCCCCTGTGGACGAATTTATATAATACGGAATCTCTGCTCCCATTGCACGCGTAACATCCCAAACAAAAACATTTTCTGGTACAACACTCGTTCCACCGGGGTTATAGCGCCGGTTCAGCTCTACATTGAACTGGTCGATTACCGCGCGGTAGCTGTCCGCCGCACGCTCGCCCGAAACATTCGTCACAGACAGCTCTGCAGCCGGAACTGTGTTATTCATTGTATAAGCGTTTGCTCCATACACATGCTGGTGGCCGGTTGTATTTGCCGTCTGCGCAGAAGATGTATTTCCTGTCAACGCGTTCAAAAGCGAAGAGTTGTTGTTTTTCCCACTGCCGTCCGCCAAGAGCAGCAATAGCAGCATCATTGTAAGACTGCTGGAAGAAGAACTGTCGCCCGTTCCAAATAGAGACCCCATACCCGTCAACCCGGTCATGCTGTCCATATAAGAAGACGTACCGCCCGTTCCCGAAAAGTCGAGCGCCGAACCCAGCGAAGACGCCATATAGGTGTTCAGCAATGTCGAAAAGGCGTTGTTCGTTCCCGCCGCATTCGTATTCGTCTGAGACTGCCCGCTCAAAATACCACTTGTAAGCAGGTTGCTTGCTCCGCTTATATCTATGGCCATTCGGCTTCTCCTCCCCACGTTCAAACTTACGTCTGATTGTAGCACTTTCCCTCAAAAAAATCAAAATTTAAATCGATATATCGATCGCCTGCAGCGAAAAGTTTTCTGTGGCTTCCCCCAGCATTTGCTGCGCATTCATAGGCGTTACCGGCTGCTTCATCAACACCACCTCTATCCCTTCCACCCGAAAGTCCTCCTCGCGCAAAAGCGCGTCCAGTTCTTCCACCTCTTCAGACAGAAAGCTCTGCACCCATTCCGTTTCCACACGAAGCTCCAGCCGCAGCACCGTTTCCTCGTTCGCACGCAAAACCGTTTCCACCCGGCCCAAGTGTTCCGTATCCAGTGCAATCAAAACCGTGGTATTTGTCCGTTCTCCTGCCTCTCCTTTTCCTCTGCGTTCAAACACATACAGCTCCGCCGTATTCTTGTTTTGCGCAATCTCATACGGAATCTGGCAATAATAAAAGTTCTCCAGTTGGTTTCCCAGCTGTACCTGTGAAGAGATATCGCCCGCACGCTGCGCAGCCGCACTCCCTTCACCCATCAGGCGCGCCGTGCTGCTTTTAATTCCATCGGCAAGGCCCTGCTGCGCACGCAGGGCATCTTGCAGCGCTTGTGCATCCACCGGAACATCACGTTTTATGGGCACGGTAAACTTGCCGATTTCCCCAATCACCTGCCGTAGCTGGTTTGCCAGTTCGCCCCTGTATCCGGACGGCTGATGCGCTTCCGTGTTTTGCACAGGCGAAGACGCCTGCCCTTCGCCTGTCGCAGCAGTAACAGGAGCCTGCTGTATAGCCGCCTCTCCCTGCACATTTGAGGCGACTATCTGTGCAGATGGTGGCGCGGGCTGCTGCGCTTCCGTTTGCACACCCTGCCCCGTCGGCGTTTGCGCTGTCTGCTGCGGCTGCTGCGCCGTCTGCTCTGGCTGCTGTATTTGTTGCGCAGGCTGTTCCTGCGTATTCACTGCCGGTTGGCCCGGATTTTGCTGTTGCGCCACTTGCGTGCCTTCCTGTCCGGCAGGCGCCGCCTGCACAGGCTGGCCGGTATTTTCTGTCAGCGTCTGTCCTGCGTTTTCCTGCACCGCAAGGTTGCCCGTGCGGAACGCAGTCAACAGCTGTTCCGCCGCCGCTACACGCGCCTCGGGCGGCAAATCGAACCCGCGCACAAACTCCGCTATCATCACACGCGCTTCGCTTTCGCTTGCGCCTGCAAGCTGCCCCGCAAGCTCGGCCAATGCGCCCGAATTGTTTCCAATCACTTCGGGAAGCGGCGTCTGTGCTTTATTTAACGCCGACAGAAACGTGTCTGTAAATACCGCCTGCGGCGTTTGCGCCGTTTGGTTCGCCTCGCTCAACACCTGGTTCAAAATCGCCGTTAGCTCCTGCGTCTTGTCCCCCAGCATAAATTCCGGATTATTGAACCATCCTAAAAGCGTTGCAATATTCTGCTCCGATATGGGTACGTTGTTTTCCGTCATAAAAAGCGCCACTGCTGCCGGAAGCTCCGGAAACTGTGCAATGATCCGCGCCATATGGTTAATTCTTCCTGCCGTCGGCTGAAGGCCCCTGTCCGCCAAATACTCCGCAATCTTCGTATTCACTTTGGACGGCTCTACGCCAATGTCCATCAGGCGTATTTCCATCTCCCCCGTTTCCAGGTTCACCGTCTGCCCGTTCAGCATAGAAAGGCGCAACCGCATCTCTCCCCCGCCGCGCTCTGTCAAAGTCAGCTCAAGCAAATCGCCCGGCATCACTTCAAGCCCCGCAGGAAATTCTGCCGTAATTGTATTTCCATCATTTGTTTTGAGCGTCACCTTACCGTCCGAAATTCCAACCACTTCCGCCTGAACCGTTCCGCCAACCGGTGTGCCTGCAAACAAAACCCGTCCGCTATCCTGGGTGGAGCCCTGCCCCTTTACCTGGTTTGTATTGATTTGTATTGGAAGCGATGGAATTTGCACTGTTTTTCCTCCATAAAGATACTATTTATATCTACTATCGTCACTTTCAAAATAAAATTAAATAATTTTTCCAAACTTCCGATGAACATACTATAAAAAGGATAAACATATCTTGCTCCGCTAAACGGTATTGTTTATCCTGTTGTACACGCCGCGTCATCTTTTTCTGTGTTTTTGAAAAAAACATGGTATAATAGCAAATAAACCCAACAGGAAATGATTTTATGGAAAAGCAACCGGAAAAACGCAAACAGGCCGCCGCCCTCAAATACGACCCTGCGCTGGACAACGCCCCTATCATAACGGCGCTTGGCCTGGGCAAAGTTGCGGAAAAAATCATTGAGAAGGCCGAAACAAGCGATGTCCCCGTGTTGGAGAACAAGCAGCTCTCCGACATACTGATGGGCCTTTCGGTCGGCGATGCCATCCCCCCCAAGCTTTACGAAGCCGTCGCTCAAATCCTTATTTTCATCAGCCAAAAGGACAATAAGTTTTTCGATAAAATCAAATTTTAGTAAATATATATAAAAACCGTGCAACCCATCGGGAAGGCACGGCTTTTTATTTTCTGTGCGTCATCGCGACAAATACGCCAAAACCAATTTTGCAATATCATGGACGCCTGCCTGGCGCGTTACCGCGTTGATCTGCTTGGCTACCATTGGCATACCGTATACCACCGAAGACTTTTCATCCTGCCCAATGGTATAAGCGCCCTTTTGCCGCATGGCCAAAAGCCCCTTTGCGCCGTCTGCGCCCATGCCCGTCAAAATAATGCCCAGCGTATTTTTGTCTGCAAACTTTGCAACCGAGTGAAACATTACATCCACAGACGGCCTGTGCCCGTTGACCTTGTCTCCGTCCGAACACCGGATGGTATAGCTCCCGCCTGTTTTAATAACGACAACATGCTTGTCGCCCGGCGCAACATACGCATGGCCGGGCAAAACAACGTCGCAATCCTCCGCTTCTTTTACAGTTAACGCGCTTTCCTTATTCAGCCGCTCGGCGTACAGCTTCGTAAAAACCGGCGGCATATGCTGAACGATAACAATACCCGGCACACTTGCGGGCAGCTCCTTCAAAATCACGCTTGTCGCTTCCGTTCCTCCGGTAGAAGCGCCCAGCGCAATCAGGCCTCTTGCCTTATCTGCAGTTATTCGTTCTTTTGTGCTGCCAACTTGCATAAAACGTCCCTATCCACCCCCGGCGCACATCTGGTCTATTGCGCCTGCGCTTATCTATCTTACATATGGAAATGATACCAAAAAGCACCTCGCACTGCAAGCGCAAAAAAACATCCCCATGCTTTTCACGCATCGCACGGGGATATATTCATCCAAAAATTATTCAATCAACTCGGAAGTTGGCGGCATATTGATCTCTGTGATTCGCACGCCATAGTCTTCGTCAATAACCACGACCTCACCTTTGCCAATTTTTTTGCCATTGACCAAAATATCCACCGGTTCGCCTGCAACCCGATCCAAGACAATTACCGAACCGGTGTTAAAATGCAATATTTCTTTAATTTGTTTTTTTGTTTTGCCCAGCTCCACCGTTACCTGCATGGGAACATCCAGCAGCATTTCGATATTATCGACAGAAGCGCCTCTTGCGTCGTAGGCATTGGAAAAACTTGGGAACTGTGCATTTTGCACATTGACATCCTGCTGTTCCCGAATGACATTGTGAGACTCCATCATCGGCGCCTGCTGGTAGGCCGGCTGCGGCGCATATGTGGGCGGCGGTGCCTGTGGCTGCGGTGCAGGCGCGGGTGCCGGCGCAGCGGCCGGAGCCGGGGCCGGAGCTGCTGCGGCAGCCGGTTGCGGTGCAGGCGCGGGTTCTTCTGCGCCCCCACCAATTTCGTCCATCACAGTCTTTGCCATCGTTTTTGCAAAGTTATACGGCAAAAGCTGCATAATTTCGCTCACCAGCAAGCCTTCAATTTCCATTACAAAATTGATTTTGACCAGCATGTCATCCTCAATTTCAAAATTATCGGAAATCCGGTCGTCTTGGATATTCAACTTTTTAATAATGGGCGTGGAAATATCCACTTCACGGTTCAACAGGTCTGCGAGCGACGTTGCAGAAGAACCGATCATTTGGTTCATTACTTCGCCAATTGCACTCAGGTGAATTTCATTCAATTCAACATTGTTCGGGTCTATTTCATTCGGGTCTTCCCCCAGAAGCACCGCTGTTATCAGCGCAACGTCATATTCCTTTAAAATCAACAGGTTGTCGCCGGTAAGCCCTTTGATATAGCTGACGTCGGCTACCACAATGGGCGCAGGATATTCTTCGCTCAGGCTATCTACGGTATGTATAGATATGGACGGAGTGGTAATAACAACCTTTTTGGTCAGGAGGGTAGACATTGTAGTGGCGGAAGTCCCCATGCATATATTTCCGACTTCGCCCAAAATATCCTGTTCATTTTTGGTCAGGTAATCGTCTACGGCAAGCGTTTCATCTCCAGCTGCCGGAGCCGACGAAGTATCTTCTGCAGCGGCATCATCCCCTCCGGTGCCATTCAGCAGTTTTTCGATTTCTTCCGGGCTCATTACTTCGTTACTCAATGTTCTCATTCTCCTTGACAATTTCTGCTATCTGTACCGCGTACTTGTTGTTTTCGGTTCCTATAACCCCTTTAAATTTCGGAACGTCTTCCACCTTCACGCTAATATAATCCCGTATATTATGGTTGATGAGTATAATGTCGCCCGGCTGCATATTGATAATTTCCCTTAGCGGCGCAGTCGTTTCGTTGAATACTGCCGCAATGGCAGCGTTTGTTCCCACCAACCGTTTTTCAATGATCTTTCCTTTGCTTTCCTGTACGCCGCGCATGTTTTCTGCCAGCGTCCAGTTTACTGTGCTCAGCTTTTTAGCAATGGGCTGCAGCGAATAATGCGGAATACACATAGATATCAGCCCTTCCGTATTATCCAGCTTAACACTCAGTGTTACAATTGCCGACGGCTCATTCATTTCAGCAATTTGCGTAAATTGCGAGCTTGTTTCAATACGCATCAAAATCGGGTCGACCTTTACAATCTTTTCCCACGATTCCCGCAGAATATCCATCATGTGCTGCAAAATATTTTCTGCAATGGAAAGCTCTATCTCTGTAAAGGCTTTGTCCGAAAACGAATTGTCTGCCTGCCCGCCAAAAAGCCGCCCGATCAGGCCGTAAACAAACGTCGCAGACAGCTCCATAAGCTGCGAGCCCTGCAGCGGCTCCATTTCCATTACGCCCAAAATAACAGGGTCGGGCAAAGAGTTGTTAAGCTCGCCAAAGCTCTGCTCCTCTACCGACAATACCTCAATTTCACATACCGTATGCAGCATTCCTGTCAGCTTGCTTGCCAGAAGGTACGCAAAGCTATCGAATATAACCCCAAGGGTACGCATCTGGTCCTTGTGAAATTTATTGGCGGTTTTAAAATCGTAGATCTTATAACCGTCATCCGCATTTTCGTCGTCAGAAACCGCTACGTCTTCACCAGAATCGAGCGCATTCAGTAAATCGTCTATTTCTTTTTGTGATAATACCTTTGCCAAAATCGGCAACCTCCTGCTGCATCAACAGACAATTCCCCACGCACAGCCAAAACGCCGCACGTAATTTTCGTCAGCTTCTATTGTACTACAAAATCATTGATATATACATAGTAAACATCTTCTGTTCCAAGCGCGGTCCTCAGCTCTGTTGTCATACGCTCTGCCAGTATATCAATAATGTCGTCCGCGCGCAATTCCTCTTCCGTGTTATCCCGCAGGATCTGTACAAGCGTATCCCTGATTACTGCATTGTTTGTCTCAAGAAACTCTGTTTGTTCCTTCCCGGACATAGCAATGGATACACTTGTCTTGCAAAGCACGTTGGAATCCTTTACGTTGGTTACAAAATATTCGCCGGGAGAATAATAGTACAGATCGTCGAGCGTTATTTCCCCGCTATCATCGCCTCCGCCAAAAAGACTACAAGCCGTCATAACCATCGTCGCAAGTATAGCTACCGTAACCAGTAGCATCAGTTTCTTTTTCATTTTATCACGCCCTCTTACCTTTCGCCAGTGTTTCTATGTAACAAGTATAAAACTTTTTATGGTTCACTGCCCAGTTCTCCTTCACGCACACCGTATGAAAGCGTTGCACCATCCGGAATTTCGTCCACAAATTTAGATTCAATATTAAACTGTACGCGGCGGTTCCGCTGGCGGCCTTCTTCCGTATCGTTCGTATCGATTGGGTACCATTCGCCTTTTCCGCTCGCTGTAAAATAATTTCCTGGAATATTGTGTGCTTCTTCCATAAAGCGGACAACCGTACCGGCACGTTCCGTAGAAAGCTGTAAATTATCCCGGAAGGACGGGTTTCTCTCGCTTACAGGAACGTTGTCTGTATGGCCTTCTACCGTAATATCCTGGATGCTGTCTATATAAGCAGACAGCATAGCCCCAATATCCGCGAGTATTCCCTCTGCAATATCGTCGCGGATATCTGCATATCCCGAGTCAAATAATATACCTTCTATAATGGTGATGTAAATATACCGGTCATCCCTGTCCAGCGCCACATACATCTTAAGGTCCTGCTGCTCTACATATTCGTTGAGCTGTTCATAAAGCTCATCAAAGCGCATACGAATCTGCGCCTGCTCTGCCGACTCTTCCTGTTCTTCTTCATTGGGTTCTTTGTCCCTCTGCTGAACCATATCTGCCTGTGCAAGCCCCGCAGTTGGGTTATTTGGGTCTATGGGCTCCAAAACGGAACCCGGAGGCGCACCTGTAAAAGATTCGACAATCCGGATCCATTTTTCTTCGCTTATGGATGATGACGCAAACAGCAATACAAAGAAGGTCAAAAGCAGCGTGACCAAATCTCCGTATGTATCCATCCAGCTGGCGCCACCAGCTTTTCGTTCTTTTTTCTGTCTTTTACTCATTCAGCCGTTTCTCTTTGTGCCGGCGCTGCCGCTTCATCTCCTGCCGCAGCCGCTTCTTCATTCGAAATAAACGCCATTAGCTTATCTTTAATGACGCGTGGGTTTTCTCCATCCTGGATGGACAAAATCCCCTCTATTACAATATCCTTTTGTATCTGCTCATTTTGGTTTTTAATTCTGAGCTGGCTTGCAATGGGGTTAAACATCGCATTTGCGATAACAACCCCGTAAAATGTCGTAATAAGAGCTACCGCCATTGCCGGCCCCAGCGTCGAGGGGTCGTTCAATTGTTGTAGCATGTTGATAAGGCCAATCAGCGTACCAACCATGCCAAACGCCGGTGCAAGCGACGATCCTGTTTCAAAAATACCAATATATTTTGAGTGACGCTCATCCATAAAGTAGACTTCCGTTTCCAGAACGTTTTTCACCAGTTCCGGATCGGTGCCATCCAAAATAAGCATCACCCCCTTCTTAAGGAAAGGGTCTTTCATGTCGTTTACTTTGTCTTCTAACGCCAAAAGCCCGTTCTTACGGGCCACATTTGCCATATCTATAATTTCGTCGATTTGCTGATTCAGGTCGATTTCATTTTTCCCCAGCGCGATCTTGATCAGGGTAAACAGCTTTTTAAAATCCTCCATCGGGTAGCAGGCAATCATCGCACCCAGCGTACCTCCCACTACAATGAAGATAGACGGCCCGTTGATGTACGTACCAATATCTCCTTCAAGCACGATACTGACAATCGTACAGACCGTCGTAATGGCAAACCCCATTATCAAGGTAATATTCAAAACTTCTTCACCCCCAGCTCAATGCCGATTTTTTATTTTCCGTCGTGTTTCTCTCCAGTCTCTTCCAGCAGAGCGGCAATCCGTTTGGGAAGATCCATAAAAAGCGCTTGTTTATATTCGATAATTCTGTCTATCACTTCCCGGACAGACTCCAGCACCAGGAGTTTTTTTCCTGATGCCAGAGTAATCATCGTATCCGGAGTGGCCTCCACAAACTCAATGAGTTCTGCATTTACATAGTATTTTACCCCATTCAGCCGGGAAACCTCAATCATTTTTTAACCATTTTTACCGTTTCAGGTTAATCAGTTCTTCCAAAAGCGTATCCGAAACCGTAATGATCCTGGAGTTTGCCTGGAATCCCCTCTGTGTTGTAATCATGTTAACCATCTCTTCCGAAAGGTCTACGTTAGACATTTCGAGCGAGCCCGGGTTAATCGTTCCCGCACCGTTGTTGCCTGCGCGGTTGATGCGCGCGCCGCCCGAAGAAGGTGTCTGGATATAAAGGTTGTTGCCCTGTTTTTCCAGTCCCTCTGCATTTGTAAACGTCGCAAGCGCTACATAACCAATAATTACTTTTTCACCCTTTGCAAAAGCCTGCGGCGGTGTGCCGTATACGCCCGCTTCTTTAATTTGGGCAACCACAGAGCCGTCTTTTGTTACCGCAACATTTTCATAAAGGTTGGGGTCTGCAAAAATATTACCCAACGTCGGGCCGTTTATAAACCCATCGTTGTTTGTAATATCGATCTCTACTGTGCTCAAAAGGCTTTTAATGTCCTGCAGGCCTGCCGCTACGCTGCCCGGTGCTGTCTGTGTTACGAATGTGATTTCGCCCACTCCGTCAATTTTAAGCGTGTTCGACGACCCAACCGCATTAAAGGGGCCGGTTGCCGATCCGTTTAGCGTAATGGTCGGGGTCGGAATTTCGAGGCCGTTCCTGTACACTTTGATATCGTTCTGTACATTACCCGTGTTGCCTACTACTTCAATTGTGTAAACACCCGCGTTTGTATTTCTGACAAATTCGTTGTTATTCGGCGGTGTTACCCCTGCGCTGTATCCAAAGGTGTCAAACAGCGTTGTGTTCTTTCCGGTCAGGTCTGTGGCCTTTGCCGCGCCAATCGTTCCTTGTTCATAAACTGCATTGTATCCCTGTACATAATAACCGCTCTGGTTTTGCAGCATGCCGTTTGTGCCGATTCCAAACGAGCCGTCACGCGTATAGCGGTTTCCCTGCGGTGTAGACATAACAAAATATCCATCACCTGTTATCGCAAGGTCAAGCGTGTTTCCCGTATACTGCGCCGCACCCGGTGTGTGCTTGACCACAATCGAAGCTACGCTTGTACCTAGGCCAATCTGCTGTGCGTTTGTCGAGCCCTGGTATGCTGTCGGCGCCGAAGCCGGCGATACCGTTTCACTGTAGAGGTCTGCAAAGTTTGCAACGCTCTTTTTAAATCCAATCGTATTTACGTTCGCAATGTTGTTACCAATAACGTCCATTCGGGTCTGGTGGGAACGGAGCCCTGTTACGCCCGAAAAAAGTGATCTCATCATAAGTCAAAATCCTCCAAAAAGATTTTATATATATTAATCTTAGTTGTATTCATCATTATTATCACTGCTATCATTGCAAATAATGCTGAATGTCGTTACTCCTAAATGCTACATTTTTTGCATACCCGGATTAGTAAATTTTTGTAATCCAGGAAACAGCGACTTCCGTGTCGTTATCCTTCAGTTTTGCGAAAAGCGAACCGCCTTTTACAACCACATATTCGACTTCGCCGCTTACGGTTTTTGTCGTGGGCTGCCCTTCGACGATTTCGTCTTCCTCAAGCGGTACCTGTGCGTCAATCGTTTTGCCGATCAGGTTTGCCGCCTGCGAGATCATCGCATCCTGCGAGACCGTGCTATCATAGACATCCAAAACTGCGGATACTGGTACATAGTACTCTCCTACCGACAGGTAGTATTCGCCGCCATACTGCGACACGCCTGCTACCCTGCCAAAAACCTGTGATACGCCGCCGGCCCCGTTCGACACCTGCGCCAGTACGTCCTTACCAATCATCGTATACGCGTGTGTGGCGCTAAACGATTGATTCAGTGCAGACATCTGCTCAAGTGCAGAAAATTGTGCCATCTGCGCAATAAAGTCCGTATCCTTCATTGGTTCCAATGGATCCTGGTTCGCCAGCTGTGCGGCAAGAATCTGTAAAAATTCGTCCTGCCCCATCTCCTGCTTGGGAACCCTGCTCGATTCTGTTGTCATGTTGCTTAAATTGGAGACTCCGTACACATTGTTTGTTGCCATGTTTTTCCCTTTCCTTTTACATTAATGCTTCGAATTCATTTAAGCGCTGAATTCCACAGAACCTCCTTGCTCTGCCAGTACATCATAGTTTGTTAAGCTATCATAGACCATGGTCATTTCCTCTGGGATGTCTTGTATTCCTCCGTGAATACCCTTTACCTGTATGGCGCTACGATTTTCCCATTGCTGAGAGTCGTTTGCATCTTCTTTTCTTGTAGAGTTGCCCATCTGGTCATAAATCACTTCCATTTGCACAACGTTGATGCCTTTTTCGCGGAGCGCTTCCAGCATTTGCGTCTGGTCCGCCTGAATAATGCCGTGAACGTTCTTGTTTGCCGTCATCAGCTTTGCCACCAGGCCTCCCTCTTCAGCCGCCAGCATAATGGATAATCCTCCAAGGTGCTCGGGCTTCAGTTGGATGTAAAACTCCGTCTTGTCTTTTGTGACGATGCTTTTCACCTGTTCCAGCAACTGCGACTGCACGTTCTGTTTGAATTCCGCATCGGGCAGCGGCTCCATCTGGTTTTGTACAGACGTTTTAAATTCCACCTTGCCCTCAGAAGATATCTGCGCAGTCATCGGGGTTATCCCCTGATCTTTTGCGCCGCTCTGGCTTTTGCCGCCTGTCTCTTCCTCTGCGTCACCCTTGTCGCTCATAGCCTCTATTGGTTTGCTTGTGCTCTCCGTTTGCTCAGCAACGTTTTCCGTTATGCCCGCCTTTGCAGTTTCCTGCTGCTTTAGTGCCGCGTCCGCTTCCTGCAATACTCGTTCGGCGAACTGTGCCGGTTCTGTCAGTTTGCCGTCCGTTTTCACGGTTTCGGTTTTCTTTGCCGTCGGCGCGGGCCCTGCTGCTTCTGCATGCTGCGCGGGAAGCTCTTCTGTTACAGGTGCCTGCTCCGCCAACGCATCGCCGTCCTGTTTGCTCGTTTCTACCTGTGCGAACGCATCCTGAAACAATACATTCTGCGCGTTTTCTTCCGTCGGCATTTTTGCATCCGGCCCCGCAGGCTGTTCGGTTGTTTGCTGCCCACCTTGTACCATCGGCACGTCTTCTGCCGTTACAACGCCCGGTTCCAAAGTCTCGGGAACGTCCACAGTGTTTTCCACCGGAACTTCAAATGTTACAAAAATCGGCGGTATCGCCTGCGCATTCGTAGTTGCTTCTTCTTCCGGCGCAGCTTCCTCGTCGCTTCCGGGAATCGCATCCTTCGCAACATCCTCCACTGCCTCCTTTATTTTGTCGGCAATGTCCTTTTTGCTTCCGCCAAATGGCTTGTCGCTCTGCGGGGTGCTTTTTACCGCGCTGTCCAATTCCTTCATGAAATCGCCTTCCGCCTTCGCGCCGGCCTGATCCTGCGCTTTTATAGCTGGCATAACTTCCGTTACGTTTGCTACTGTCATCTTTTTACTTTCACCTCCTTTCCGTTATCTCGTATCTATTGATCAGACATCAGCCTCGAAATGACTGCTGCCTTCTCAGCATCCAATGCGGCCAGTATATTTGCCGCGCGTTTTTCATCCATCTTCTTCAAAAGGTCTGCAATCCACCCATTGTCCGTTATGTGGTTCAATATCGCCGCAGCATCAGCGGCCTTCATTTTTTCGTATACATCTGCAAGCCGTGTCTCGCCCTGAACCGCTGCTTCGCCGCCAATCGCCGCGCTCCCCTCCGATGTTGTCGCCTGCTCTGCTTCGGCAAGCGCTTCTTCACGGCGCGTTACTGCCTTTTCCCGGCTTTCAAGCGCCTGCGCCTCTTCAATCAGCTGTGCCTCGCGCTCTTCAAACTTTGCCTTCTCAGACTCATATTGTGCAAGTGCCGTCTGGTACTGGTCATCCTGGCGGATGAAAAACCCAATGACCGCTGTTTTTACACCAAACAAATTGAAGTAGTACACAGCAACCAGCCCCGCAATCAATATAATCAACACAACTGCGGCAACTGCCTTCCCTTTGCCTTTCTTTGGCCGGTCTTCCCGGTCTGCACGCTTTTCGCGCTTGGCTTTGGGCGGTCTTACCTTTTTTGCCTTTGGTTGTTTTTCTTTCTTAGGCTTGGGCTGTTTGGGCGGTTTTTCCTTTTTTGGTTTAGGTGCACGTTTCGCCTTTTCTTTTTTGCCCGCCGGCTGTTCAGCCGCGTCTGCGCCTGTAGCCTCCGGCTCTATCCCCCCGCCTGCATCTTCGAGTACGAATTCTGCCAATGTTTACGTTTCTCCAATCGCTCGAGCTAATCGTTATCATCCTGCCGGCCCTGCATAAAATCTTCAATTTCTTTTTCTTCCGATTTTTGCAGCTCCGTGTTATATTCCTCCAGTTGCTCTTCCCGCATCCGTTCGAGCGCTTTTTGCTCGTTCATCAGCTTTACAAGCTCCTGTTTGCATATTTCCACCTTTTGTTCCCACTCGGCAATGTACCTGTTTTGCTTGTCGATCTCTTCGTTCAGGTACTGGAAATAGTCTCCAAAATTTTTCAAATCCTGCCGGGTCATTCCGCTTTTACTTTTATCGTCATATTTCTCTTTTTCCTGAGCAAATTTTTGCAATAACTCCTGTTTGTTTCGTTTATGTTCGTCCAATATCCTAGTTAATTCTTTTAATTCCAGCCTTTTCTGTTTTTCATCAGCCGCCTTGACATCGTACAACCTTTGCAGCGAAAATACAAATTTCTTCATTCATCAAACATTCCTGTCCTTTGTTATCTCGCGCATCATTTCTATCGTTTGCTCAAATGTCGATTCTTCGCTCACGCCCTGCTTCAAAAACCGTAGTATGGGCTCCCGGAGCTCAATTGCTTTATCTACACGTGCATTGGCGCCCTGCTTGTATGCACCTATGCTAATCAGGTCCTGCACATCGTTGTATTCAGACATAATGTTTCGCATAAAGCCGGCCATTTCGTTCTGCTCTTCCGTCACAATTTCCGGCATAAGGCGGCTGACGCTTCCCAGCACATCCAGCGCCGGGTACTGGTTGTTATGCGCCAGCTTCCGCGAAAGCACAAAGTGTCCATCCAGTATGCCTCGTACCGTATCGGAAATGGGTTCGTTCATGTCGTCCCCTTCAACCAACACGGTATAGATTCCCGTAATGCTTCCCTTTTGCGACGTACCCGAGCGTTCCAACAGCTTGGGCAATATTGCATATACAGAAGGCGGAAACCCGCGGGATACGGGCGGCTCTCCTACCGTCATACCAATCTCGCGCTGCGCCATCGCAAACCGCGTCAGCGAGTCCATCATCAACATCACATTATAGCCCTGGTCGCGGAAGAACTCTGCAATCGCCGTTCCCACCATTGCGGACTTCAGCCGCAAAAGTGCAGGCTGGTCAGACGTTGCCGTTACCAATACGGATTTTGCAAGTCCCACGTCTCCCAGATCCTTCTCCACAAAGTCCAGTACTTCCCTGCCGCGCTCGCCAACAAGCGTAATTACGTTGATGTCTGCACTTGAATGCCGTGCGATCATGCCCAGCAATGTGCTCTTTCCTACGCCGCTTCCGGCAAAAATGCCAATCCTTTGGCCTTTTCCCATTGTCAGCAGTCCGTCGATGGCACGCACACCAAGCGGCAGTGTATCCTTGATACGCACCCGCTCCAGCGGGTTGGGCGGCGCATTGTCGATCGCATAATGATCTGTTGTCAAAACCGGCCCTTTGCCGTCTATCGGCCTGCCCAGCGCATCCAAAATGCGTCCTTTGAGCGATTCCCCTACCGGAACCCGGTATTCCTCGCCCGTTGCCACTACTTTATTTCCAACACCAATGCCTGCAACACTTCCAAAGGGCATCAGTATAACGCTTTGCTCTTTAAACCCCACCACCTCTGCCAGCACAGCTTCCGCGCCAGCCTCGTTCGAGTAAATCTTGCAGATGTCGCCCATCTTTACCATCGGCCCTTTGGACTCCACCGTCATACCGATGACTTTTTGCACCGTGCCCCGCATTTCCACAGGGTTGATCGTTTCAATTAGATTTTTATAACGATTTATTTTGTCTTCCAGCATATTCTTCTTTCGGCCTATATCCCTTCCAGTGCATGCGCCAGCCGCTTCAGCTGGGTGGTAATTCCGGCATTAATCGTGCCGTACTCTGTTTCCACTATGCAATCTCCGCTTTTAAGCGACATATCCTGCCGAATCTGTATTCCAGAATTATTAAGCTCCTTTACAACCTCGCTGTCCGGGTCGGAAAACAGCCGTTCATATTCAACCTTACTAACTTTTATCGTAATATTTGTCTGGTTTTTAAGCGCCAGCACCGTATTACGCACAATGTTCAAAAAAACTTCATCATTCTTGTTCAGCTCTACTTTAATGATATACTCGGCAATAAAAACCGCCAAATCCAGTACGCTGTCTTCAATTTCGCCAAACACAATATTCTTGGCGTCCCTAAGCGCTACAATCGCTTCTTCCGTTGCCTGCGCCTCTTTGCGACGCTCTTCCATTGCAGACACATGCGCCTGGTTTAAGCCTTCCTCATACCCCTGCCTGCGGGCGTCCTCCAAAATGCTCTCTGCTTGCACACGGGCCTGTGCTACAAGCTGTTCCGCCTGCTTTTGGGCATTGTCGATCTCTGTCTGCAGGGCTGCAAGCTCTCTGCGCTTTCTTTCAAGCTCTGTCTCCTGCTCATCTTCCTCGTCGGGCAATAGTTCCGTTTCTTCTACTTCTTCTATTTCTTTTATAGAATCGTTGTGCGCCACAACATCCTCAAACCCCGGCAAAACTACAACGCTTGCCGGATGCTCTCCGCCGCCCGTAACTGAATTCTTATCGATTCTAAATAATGAGGGCATCTTCCTCGCCACCTCTTGCTATCTCTATCTCGCCTTCGTCTTCCAGCTTGCGAATAACGTTGACGATCTTCTGCTGTGCCTCTTCCACGTCACGCACACGCACAGGCCCCATATACTCCATGTTTTCTTCGATCATTTCCTTCAGCCGCGAAGAAATGTTGGAATAAATCTTGCCCGATATCTCTTCGTTGTCTGCCGCGCCCTTGAGCGCCAGCGTCAACACGTCGTTGTCCACTTCCTTGAGCATACGCTGAATCGCCTGGTCTGTCAGCTTTACGATATCCTCGAACACAAACATCTTGCGCCGTATTTCCTCTGCCAGCTCTGGGTCTTCCGTTTCGATGCTTTCCATAATATGCTTTTCCGTTGTCCTGTCGATGGAGTTCAGGATATCCACAATTGCATCCACGCCGCCTACCGCCGTATTTTCTTCCTGCCCGATGCTCGAAAGCTTACGCTCCAAGATATGCTCGGCCTCCCGGATGTACTCCAGCGAAACAGAGCTCATGCTGGCAATGCGCTGCACCACCTTTGCCTGCGTATCCTCCGGCAGTTCGGCCAGTATCTGCGCCGACTTGTCCGGTTCCAGGTAAGAAAGGATGAGCGCAATCGTCTGCGGGTGCTCGTTTTGTATGAAATTAGATATCTGCATCGGGTCGGACCGCCGGACAAAATCGAACGGACGAATCTGCAGCGACGACGAGAGCTTTCCAATCATCTCGTTCGCCTTGTCTTCGCCCATCGCGTCAATCAAAATTTCCCGCGCATATTCTATACCTCCCTCAGAAATATATTTCTGCGCAACACAAATATCATAGAACTCTGCCAGCACCTCGTCCCGCGTCTCCTTATCAAACGTACGGAGACTGGTAATGCTAAGCGTCAATTGCTCGATTTCCTCTTCTGTCAGGTGCTTGTATATTTCCGAGGAATAATCCTTCCCCAGCGCAACCATGAGGATAGCCGCTTTTTCCTTAGACATCAGCTTGCCTTCCGCCATAGCGTGCTACCTCCCTTCGTCCATCAACCAGTTTCGCAATATCTGCGCAACTGTATCCGGGTTTTTCTTGACCAGCGACTGAATTTGGTTCAGTGTATTGTCTTTGTTTTCATTCATCAGTTCTTCGATCGATATTTCGTCGTCCACCATTACATCCACGCGGTTCTTTTCTTCCTCGGCCGCAATGGCAGCCTGCTGCGCCGCCAGTTCCATTTCCTTGCGCCGCTTTGCCGTATTGGTAATCATGAATATGATGACAACAATACCGCCCACAATCGCGCCCAGCATGACGAAGAACTTGATCAACTCATTCCGTTCTGCTTCCTCTGCTGCTGCAATCTGCTCGTCCAGCGCCTGCTGCATAAGCGAATTCTGCTCAAACGGCATGGCCGAAACAGATATGCGCTCTTCTGCAACACCAATTGCAGTTGCAATAAGCGTACGTACCTGCGGCAGCATCTCTTCCATTTCTTCGCCGCCGTCTATAATCAGCGAACAGGAAAGCTCACTGATCGTTCCCTGCGCTTTTTCGATTTGCTCGCGCAGCTCATTTACTTCCGCATTCAGCTCTTCCG
Organism: Christensenellaceae bacterium; assembly: GCA_050945895.1. Classification (GTDB taxonomy): domain Bacteria; phylum Bacillota; class Clostridia; order Christensenellales; family Christensenellaceae; genus JBMNTU01. Next base: position 28,853 of record JBMNTU010000001.1, read on the forward strand.
TTACCTGGTAATAAACGGAATCCCCCGCCAGTTCGTCGATCTCCTGGTAGACAGGCGCACCGCCGTTCGTATCGAGCCCCGGCTCTCCCTCTGCGCCCATTCCTCCTAAAATACGCTCCTCCATCGTTTTCATGCTGACGATAATGCCCATGTTTTCCGCATCCTCGGTGGGAGGGGAAAGCGTGATGGATTCCGTATACGCCTTATCAAAATTCAATATTACATTTACGCTTGCAGACAGCTTCTCCGGCCCAAACACCGGCGACAACAGGTTTATGATCTGTTGCCGGAGCTCCTCCGACACCCTGTTTTGCAGGTCGATTTGCGTATTGACTGTTCCAGTTCCGCCTTCAGCTGTTCCCGATCCATACATCTGCATCGTAGAGTCGACAATTGTAATGTTCTCTTGCGGCAGGTAGGGAACGCTGGTCGCCACAAGCGAACGAATCGCATCCGCGTCGCTGCTTGTCAGCGTAGCGCCCGGCTGCACCGTTACCATGACCGACGCCGAAGACTGGCTTCCATTTTTATCGGAAAGCACAAACGCGCTCTGCTCCGCTACATTCAGGAGCACAACGCTGTTTTTGATTTTGCTCATCTGGTTGATGGATGATGAGAGGTTTTGTTCCAGCTGTATTTTAGAATACATCGCCTTATCGGCGTCTGTCGAGCCGAAAGAAGATGCGCTTTCATAGATGCTGTAGTCGATTCCTGCCGCTGTAGACGGAATCCCCTCCGCCGTCAACGTGTATCGAAGCTGGTTGACCTGGTCTTTGGGTACCATAATCGTACCGTTTGCCCGTGCCTTTACGTCCACACCCTGAGATTCGAGTTCTTCGTAGACCACTCCGGCATCCGCTTCGCTTAGGTTGGAATACAAAACGGCGTACTCCACCTGGTTGGCCATCGTCGCCACTACCGCAATTGCTACAATTGTCAGCGCGATTACCGCTATTATGAGAATGCGCTGTGACCGCTGCGCTTTTTTCCATCCTTCAGACATTCTTTTCAAGAAGTCTGTAAACGCGTTATTCAAAAAATGCCCCCTTCAACTTTTGCTGCATTTTAGACGCTATCGCATAGCATTTCGCATGGACAACTCCCCCCGGCTTTATCCTGCATTTCCCCGGCACCCGGGCACCACAATGCAACAACGTCCTGTTCAGTATTCACAACGAATTGGACATCTTGTCCCCAAACCTATCCTTATAAAGCCGAAAATCCCTTACGGGCTTTCCAACGGCCAGCAAGCCAGCCTATCCGAAAATTAGCCGCAAAATACCTGCGGGCTTTCATTTCCGGTATCATGTACAGAAAATCTTATTCATCATCCTCGTCAATAAAATCGCCAACGCCAATTACTTCGTCGCTCGACATCACAAGAATGGTTTTTTCCTTCAATACCGCCATGCCTTCCAAAAATTTTTCCGAACTCTTTGCATTCACTTCGGGCAGCGGATTTATCTGGCTCATTAAAATATCGATCACATCGTCAACCGCATCCACAATAAAGCCAACACACTCATCTTCCAGCGAAACCACAATAATACATGTGCGCTCTGTGTATTCCTTTTCAGGATAGCCCAGGCGAAGGTTTACATCGATCAGCGGAATTGCAATGCCTCGGACGTTTATAATCCCCTTCACGTAATGCGGAGCCGAGGGCACGACCGTCATGTGCGAAACACCAATGATCTCTGTGACCCGGTCTATATGTATACAGTAAAGTTGCTCGGCCACATAAAACGCCAAATACTTTCCGCTTTGTTCGAGCTCTTTTGCTTGTTTGGTTTGTTCTTCACTCATACCCAACAGTTCCTTTCAGATCCGGGCGCATTTACCGGACGCACCGGGCGCCGGATGCTTCCAATTATTTTGGCGCAACACGCTGCACAAAAAGCGCAGCTACACCAATATATTGTTGATATCTAAAATTAGCGCAACTGTACCATCGCCCATAATACAGCATCCGCCGACACCTCTTACACTTCCCATCGACTTTGTAATAAACAGCGGCAGCGCCTTTATAACAGCTTGCTGCTCACCCAGAAGCTTATCTACAAACAGGCACGCAGAACCAAGCTCACTTTCCACCAGAATCATGATGCCATCGTTAAAGTTTGTGACCTCTGTCGGCATGCCAAAAAACTCATGCAAACGGATGATCGGGTAGCATTCGCCGCGAATAATAATCAGCTCGTTGCCGCCCGGCTCCACAATAATCTCGTGCAGCCGCGGTTCCAGCGACTCCCGGATGGAAAGCGTCGGAATAATATACATGGAGTCTCCTACCATTACCTTCATTCCGTCCATAATCGCAAGCGTAAGCGGTATGTGCATCGTAATAACGGTACCCTGCCCCGGTTCACTGTCTACGACGACCCTGCCGCCAATTTTCTTCATGTTTTTGCTGACAACGTCCATTCCTACGCCGCGGCCGGAAAACTCTGTTGCCTGCTCACGCGTAGAGAACCCAGGCATCAACGTAAAACCATACGCCTCCTGGTCAGATATTTCATCAGGGGCTTTAGATGTCAGGCCATTTGCAATCGCCTTTTCAACGATCCTGTCCCGATCCATCCCTTTTCCGTTGTCCTTCACGCGCACAATAACGTCGCCGCCCGAATTCCGGGCTTCCAGCGTCACCTGGCCTCTTCTGGGCTTGCCTGCCGCTTCGCGTTCGTCCGGTGTTTCAAGGCCGTGATCCATCGCATTACGGATCATATGCATCAGCGGATCGGAAAGATTATCGATTACGCTCTTATCCACTTCCGTATCTTCACCGATAATAATCAAGTCCGCTTCTTTTCCTGTCTTTTTTGCAATATCGCGCACAATACGCTGCATTTTATGAAATGTCGCGGCAATCGGAACCATCCGCACGCTCATTACAACATCCTGCAGCTCGTTGGTCAGCTTCCGCAGCCGTCTGGCCTGCATTTCAAAATTTTCCAGCTTCAAATCGACAATATCCGGGTTTTTAGTCACCATCGCCTCAGTTGTCACAATTTCACCAACCAAGTTCATCAGCTTGTCGATCTTGTTGACGTTCACGCTAATAAAGCTTTGTCTTGTAGATGTCTTTTCCGTTCCTTGCGCCGCCGCTGCAGCTTCCTGTTTGGCCGCAGGCGGTGCGGGAGTTTGCGCAACGGGTGCTGCCGCAGGCTCATCTACCACATCTGCCGGCGGTTCTTCTTGAGCTTCTGGCTTTTCTTCGTCCGCTTCCGCAACATCTTCAGCCGGTTTTTCAGGCGCCTTCACATCCAACTCGCTCATTTCGAACGACTTCATAAACATCGTTTCGTCAATTCTTTGCCGCACAACTTCGGCATTTCCCTCCGTTGCCGAGAATACAATCGTAAGGCCGTCTTTTACAATCTCCTCATCATGGTTTTCATCCAGGTCTTCGGGAAGCGTCATGCAATCCGCACAGCACTCCGCAATAGAAGATACCACGCCATATGCGCGAATCGTTTCCATCTGGCAGTCGTCATCAAAGAAAAGCTTCACCTGATAAACCTTGTCATCCTCATTTCGCTCCAGCTTTTCCCCAATTTCCAAAACCTTAGCGTCCGCTTCACCGCTTTCGCTTGCCGCCGCTTCGCTGCCCGCCTGCTGTTCCCCGTCGCCTGCAGGCGCTGCCTCAGCCGAAACTTCGCCGCCGGAGGAAAGCGTATCGTACATCGTGCGCAGTTCCACTACAAGTTCGTCGGCGTTTCCATCAGGCTGGTCTCCCTGCTCCACCTTACGAATCTCTTCCATAAAAAAGTCGATTGCTTCAAGAACAATATCAAAAATCCGCGCCCATGCCGAATCAGGCGCGCCATTATCCCTAATATAAGAAAACAGGTCTTCTATGGCATGCGCAAGCTTTGTTATGCTGTCAAACCCCATCATAGCAGACGAGCCTTTTATGGTATGCATAACGCGAAATGTTTCATTGACCTGTTCGTCGGACAATGAGGCGTTTTTTTCACCGCCTAAAAGCAACCCTTCCAGCTGCTCCAGCAATTGCGTGTTTTCAAGCACATATATTTCCTGCATGGATTCGTCCATGAACATCACCTCTTAACTGTTGCCACACCCAAAACAGGTGCGTCTGCCAAAACGATACCAAAGCAAATTGGCATTACTTGAATTTGCTCAGTGCAGCGATAATGATTTCTTCTTTAAATGGCTTTACCACAAAACCCTTCGCTCCCAAAACAACAGATTCCTTTACCATTGTTTCCTGTCCAAGTGCAGAAACCATTACAACATTTGAGCCAGGGCTGACTTTTACGATTTCCTTCAAAGCATCGATCCCCGACATCTCAGGCATCGTAATATCCAGTGTAACGATATCTGGTTGCAGCTCGGTGCATTTTTGCACTGCCTGTACACCATTCTCCGCCTCGCCGACAACTTCGAACCCATTCTTCGTAAGCATATTTTTCAGCGTCAGCCTCATAAAAGCCGCGTCGTCCACAACCAATACGGTTTTCATATAACATCCTCCCAAAATTCTTTGATATTTTTCGTGATCATTTATATTACCTTTACGCCTTTGCCTACCGTTTTAATTTCGAGGGATCCGTCTTCCGTCCGAAGCGTAATCGTCCTTCCGTATGTTCCCCCCAGGTCTTCCGCAATAATGGGGATCCTGAGTTTCAAAACGGCCATTTTGCTCACAAAGGCATTTCTCTGCCCGACCTTCAGTGTGTCATTCGTGGTATTGATGTTTCCAAACATATGCGCGCCGCCCGCCAGCTTGGCCACAATATGCGGCCTCGAAGCTCCCTGCGCAATCATCTTGTTCAAAAGCTCTTCCGGGCCGGTGTCCGCAAATTTCGCGCGGTTGACCTCCGTCGCCTTGGTCGAGTCTGGCAACACAACGTGCACCATACCACCAATCTTATTTACTTTATCATAAAGCACGATCCCCACGCAAGAGCCAAGTCCCAAAGTTACAATTGTTTCGGGTTGCTTGACGACGCCGAGTTCCGCCATACCAATGATAACATTTTTCATCTTATAAGCCCAGCGCCCTCTTCAATTTTTCCAGGGACTCCATCGTGGGCATAAGAAAGAAATGCCCGTGAATCGATTCCGCCGCGCCTCCAAATTTTGTATCCAGCATCAAAACGGAATCGCCCATCTCTCCATACACCAGAGCGGGCACGTTCATAATGGCCATTGCCATATCCACTGTTAGTTCGGGAACAGAAGGTACAATACTGAGGTGTGTAAGGGAGGCAATCGCAGAAATATATGCGCCTACCAAAATGTTACATATCTCTCGCATCGGCTCGAATTCAGATATGTCCGTATCTTCCGTAATTTCGATATCCTGCTTCATAAGCACTTTAAGCGAAGTTTGGACGTCTTTCAGATCCTGCGCCAGCAGAATAAAGCCTTCAAACTCCTGGCTCAACTGCACCAAAATGCCAAGAATCACATGGTCGGGCCCGCCAAGCATATCTGCTATTTCCGCAAAGCCAATCATACGGCAATCGGGCACTTCGATATGCACTTCCGTATCTGTCATTTCCGACAAAGCGGAGGCAGCATTTCCAGCGCCAATATTGCCTATTTCCTTTAACAGGTCAAGGTCCGAAGCATTGATATCCATAGAATTCACACCCTTTTTATCCACTTTCCTTATGAAACGAAAGGTCTGCACGAAGCAGACACAACTCTACCCAGCGCTTAACGATTGCACTTTGCACGCGGGTATACACATTTCATATTCTTGAAGTGTACTTGTCAGTTCAGCAATCTGCCAGACAAACGTTACATGTTTGTTACAGAGCTTTCCTCTCGCACATAATTATATCCTATACAGGCTTATAAATCAACAATATTTTATACTTTATTTACGAATGTTCATTTCATTTGCTCCCCCTTTCACTCATTTATCCTAACTCATAATTCGTGTACAGGGCTTGGAATGTCCGGCTGTTAGAAGGCTAAAGCTTTTGGCTGTGCCTTTTCACGAAGTGTATCGGTTATATTGAAACCCGCGTTTTGCAATAAACCGTTCTACCTATTTTGTAAACAGGATTATCTGCTGTAATCACGCAAAACAAACAAATACGTTTTTTTTATTAAAAAAAGCTGTATTATCAAAAATACAGCTTCATATTACTTTGCCCAGTTCAGTCCTTTTCTGCCTCTTTTTCCATCTCTTGCTTTAATTGCGAGAGTTCTACTAGGTTTACGTTCACACTGGCCGCCTTCTGGTTTTCCAGCACAACCTTTTTCAAGGTTTCGTAGCGGTAAATTCGCATGCTTTTCGGAGCGTCTATCCCAATCCTGACCCTATCCGATTCAACATTTAAAACGGTAACCGTAATATCGTCGCCAATCAAAATCGCCTCATTCGCTTTGCGCGTCAGAACCAGCATGCTCCGCCACCTCCTCCGCGTTTTTGTAATACTCCGTTAGCGCTTCAAATACGGGGTGTTGAATGGAAAGCGGCTTGTAGTCCATCATAACCTGCATACCAATCATTTTTTTGATATTGATCAAAAGCGGCGCCATCAGGTTGACCGTCATTTTCGACAGGTCGTCCGGCAAGACCATTACATTCAGCACAATCAGGTCTTCTTCCGTGTGCGTATCAATCAGGTCCAATTCGTCGTCGTTCACTTCTATCTCATAATCCGGCTTAATGATAAACGGATTGATGATAGGAATAGAAACATCTTCATCATCAATGCTTTGCAGCCACTGGATCGGCTCCGTTTGGTCACACCGTATTATGGCAAATTTTGTAAGCTCCTTAAATCCCGGAAGCCCTTCGGGGAAGTTAATAATACTCTGTTCGTTGATCTGCACGATTCCAAACCGCACCGAGTTTATTTCCAAAATCTTTTGCCCTCTCTTCTATTCAATATAAACGCCTAAATTTTTTCGTTTATCTTGCGTCCATCGTTTCGGGTTTGCTCTACCCTGTCCGGGTTCACCGTAATCTTAACCTCGCTGCGGCCGCTCAGCTTAATCTCCACAGAATGCGGAGAAACTGTTACATCCGGCATATAATCATCGTCCCAGTCGATGGTAATCTCTCCGGTCGTCCACTCAATTTTAATCCCGCCCGGATCCCAAACAATGTCCGGCATGGATTCCGGCATAGATGCCACATTTAACTCCGGCATATCCGAAAGCATGTTATCAAATGCAAGCTCGCCGATCGGGTCACGCTTAGAGTCGATATAACTGTTCAGCTTGCCAAGGTAGTCTCCGTTTTTTACCGTCCGCTGGATCGCCTGGTCTACTTTTTGCCGACTAACCTGCCTCATATGCTGCTGCAGTTTTTCAGGCGACCGCCTGCCGGATTGCGCCCAAACAGTACTCCAGTCCACCTTAAAGCTGGGCGCCTGACGTTGCACTGTCATTTGGGGAGGCGTCCTCTTGGAGGTAAACCGTCGTATCTTATTGGTTATATTCAATTGCGCCCTTGTCGACGTAATATCAAGCGTCGGACGGGTCGTCTGAATGCTTAGTGTTTTCATTCCACAACACCTCTAACCAATATAGCGGCCAATTTTTCACGAGCTCATTTTTTTCTTTTTTTTATTATATACCTATTATCTCAAAAAGTCCATCAATGATGGTTGAATAACCCTTGCTCCTGCTGCCAGCGCCTGCTGGTAAATCGCTTCGCTGAATTTATACTGCATGATCGTGTAAGCCTGATCAATGTCTTCTACATTGGTGCGGATCGCTTCCGCATTAATCAAGTCAAGCGAATACCGGTTGTCCATCGTCTCCAGACGGTTGGTGCGCGCACCCGATTCCACAATGCAATCAAGCAGCCTGTCCTGCACCTTTGTCAGCTTGCCGAGGTAAGTCGTCAACACATCGTTGTCTTCCCCGTTTTCCAAATCGACAATCAGCTCGTCCAATATTTTAAACATATTATCGCTGCCCAGCCCCACAACGTCAATTCCTGTGAAAGCCACATCAAAGGTCAGCTGATAGCCTATCTCCAGTTTAAAATCTTGCGCCATTTCGTCGCCCAACACCGTCGTCACATAGCCTATATCCTGCAATGCAGATGCAACCGCCTCTGCCGCGGCCTGTTGGTCGGCCGGCGTACCGGCGCTGTTTGTCCAGGTAATCGTGCCCAAGCCATACGCCGTCAAATCCAGCGTCTGCGGGCCTGTCGCATCTGTAATCGTCTCCTCCGTTATCTTGTATCCGTTCGAATCTCGTATAACGATATTGTTTCCGTCCGCCTGCACATAGAATTTTCCCATGTTGGTAATCGGGCCGTCCCAGGTCAGTCCTGCAACGTTTGGGTCGGGCGTTGCATTCAACGTATTTTTGGTTACAATATCCGTCATCAGCTCATACATATTGGATTCGACACTGCCCGATGCCGGCACCGGGGCGCCAATAATCGCTTCCGCAATATCCTGAATGCTCGGCGGCGGGTCTGCAACGGTATAGGTAATTGTCCCCAGCCCGATATTTTCCATCAAAATGGTATTCTCTCCCGCAACCGGAGCCTGCAGCGTAACATCCTTCACCACCGATCCGTCCGCATTGGAAAACCGAAGCGTGTCCGGGCCAACGAAGTCGATCGTGTATTTTTCAATCGGGTAAATATCTCCATCCCACTGGATATTCAAAATATCCGGGTTAGACAAATCGAACGCATTGTGCTTTGCCTCAACGTCTGCAAGGTTTATGCCGTTATATAGCATATTCCCGTTCTCGTCCACCGTAAACGGTTTTTTTGTAGAGTTGAAGCCGGCAAAAATATATTTGGTCTCCAGCGAAGAATTGCACGTCTCAATCAAGTGCTCCTTCAATTCCTTAACCAATACCGCAATATTATGCTTGTCCTCCGGGTTTTTTACACCCCCGGCGTTAATAACCTCTTCTTTGATTTTATGGATTACGCCCAACATATCCGTAAGCGCCGTCTCCGACTGCTGTACCCACTTCTCCGAAGAAACGATATTATTCCTGTACTGCTGCAAATTCCGAAGCTGCTGCCGCGCACTCAGGCTGTTGATAACGCCGATCGGGTCATCCGACAGCCGTACGATCTTGCGGTTAGACGCAAGCTGGCTGCTATATTTGCTCAAAGTGTTCATATTGGTGTTCAAATCTCTGAGCGTATTGTTTATCATCATGGAGTTTGTAATTCTCATTCGTTCATGCCCCTCCCAAAATTATGACCTGCCAACAAGGCCCATCTTGTTGATCAGCGTATCCAATTCCTCATCGATTGCCGTAATCATACGCGACGCCGCCGAATATGCATGGTTGAAGCGTATCAGGTTGGTCATCTCTTCGTCCAGCGAAACTCCGCTGATCGATATACGCTGCTGGTCTATATGCCCCAGCATCGTGCTTTGCGTCTTCGCTTTCGTATGGATCTGTCCAAGCTCGGTGGAAATAAGCGTCAAAAGCTCTTTATAGCCCGCGTCCAAATTGACCGGTTTACCGCTCTCGTCCGTTTTATGAATCAGGTCGGTCAGCAGCAGCGCATTTTTATTGTTGCCCATCTGTTCGTTTTCGCCATAGCCAACCGGGTCTTCCGAAGCGGCAATATTCCATACACTGGCCATAATCGCTGCGCTCAGTTTAAAGTTTTTTGCCGTAACCGGTACCGATTCATCAAAGAAATCCACCCCGTTTACACTCGTATCGTTTATATCTTTGGGGATGGTGTAGCCCTGCCGGTGCACTTCGTTAAACTCCCGCGCAACCTTCGCACAAAGCGCATTCAATTGCTCAATAACATACGGAATTCCGACATTTTCAGAGTCCGCACCATCGCGCACGCTCAAATATCCGTGGATCGCCCCGCTGCGAACCGTAACCGCCTCGCTTGTCGGGTTTCCGTCGGCGTCCGCCCAATAGATTCCATACAGGTTAATACCCGCATCCGTCGGGTCCACCGGGTTTGGTACATCGTCATTCACCGCCAGCGGGTTGTATCTGGTATGATGTATCATCGTCCGGCCGTCCAGCTTCACCCGCAGTTGCCCATTCGAGTCTTCCGAAAATTCTATATCTGCAATACCAGACAGCGTATCCAAAAGCACGTTCCGCGTATCCCGCAGGTCGTTGGCGCGCGCCCCGTTCAGCTCGTAACCGAATATCTGTTCGTTCAGGTCCGCAATCTGTACCATGATCTCGTTTATTTCATTTACAGACACACGAATCGTTTCATTCAGCGTGTCCTGCTGCGCCATCAGCCGGTCATAATAATAGTTCATGGATTCCGTCAGCTTAAGCGCGTTTTCCCGCACATTTGTGCGTACATTCTGGTCTGCAGGCGATTCCGTCAGCGCATACAGCGCATTGTAAAACGTCTTGAATATGCTGGTCATGCCCGAGTTTGTGTCAATCTTCTCCAACTCGTCGTTAAAAAGTGCTTCCATGTATTCAAAGTATTGCTCGCGCATATTCCAGCCTGTCGCGGTTGCATTCTCCTTGCGGTACTGGTAATCCAAAAACGGGTTGCGAATCTGTTCGATGCAAATCGTTTCCACACCGCGCCCCGAAACGCTGCGCCTGTCCACATTGATGTATGTATTTTCAGCAAGCGGCGGCAACGCTGCCGTCGAGAACCGCTGGCGCGTATACCCTACGGTGTTTACGTTTGATATATTATGCCCCGTAAGGTCCAGTTGGTTAGAGCTTGTAAAAAGCCCCGTCTTCGCTATTTCTAATCCGTAAAATGTCGATCTCATTCGTTACCCACCTTATTATACTTTGTTATCAATGATCCCCTTGCCGTTGTCAGGGTCTATTTCCGCTCCGGAGTTGCCGTAAATATTGCTGATTTGCGGATCCTTCAAAAACGTATTGGTCATAAAATCCGTATATTCCAAATGCAGCTCAATCAGTCCTCGGTTTTCTTCATTGATTTGTTTTTGCTTGTATAAAATGTCCCGCAGCTCGCCGGCAGTTTTTTCCAGTTGTGCTTTTTGCTCTTCCCCTGCCGCCTGCGCTACGTCATAAATCGTCACGCTTTTTTCGTCCAGCCCGTTGGCCCGTGCAAAATCCGTTGTTATCCTGCTTCTTTGGTCTTCCAGTTCCGCAGCCTGCCGGAGAAGCTCCCACTCTTTTTTCACGTCCTCCGAAAGCGCCTGTGCATCCCCCGCAATGATATGTTCGCGTTTCACCTCAGAAAGCGCATAAATTTCTTCATGAAGCGCCCTCAATTTTTCCAGTATTTCAATCGTTCTAATAATCATTCCATCCTGTCCTATTCATCCAACAGCACGGCAATGCTCTTTGCAAGCTCCTCCGAGCTGATCGAATAAGAGCCGCTCGCAATTTTTACCTTTATCCCCTCAACATCAATGTCGGCCCCTGCCAACCTCTCGTTCAGGGAATTTTTAGCCGCGCGCAGCGTTTCTGCAAACAAAGAAGCGTCGCTGGAGAATTCAATTTTATCGGGCTGCTGTACACTTTGCGTCTCCGCCACTTCTATATTCCGCCGTACAGCTTTGTACTGCTCCACCACACCGATGGGGGTCGTTGCATTAATCTTCATCTCAGGCACCTCCTTATTTCCTTCTGATTTCTATGTGAAGTTTGCTTTTGTCCTTCGTTGCTACTTCCGGCTGTTTTTTTGGCAACACACTGTTCAGGGTGTTTGCCAGGCTGTCCGAGCATTTCTTGCATAGCCGCCCGCTCGATATGGGGGCTCCGCATTTCTCACAAGAGATTGACCCATCCGGCGTTTTTAGCTCCAGCCTTCCTTCCTTTAGGAAATCCAGTATAACGCGTTCCTCGATTTCCGTTTCCTCCGACACCTCTACTACCCCTGCATCCGGATGTTTGTAAAGATATTGCTTTATCTTTTTAAACTTTTCATCCAGCTCTTTTACACATCTGGGGCAAACGTCCTTTCCAGATGACTGGAAAACGCCCCCGCACTCTTTACATTGCTTAAAGTTCAATGCCATTCTATCTTCCGCTCCTCATACCCATCGTCAATTGTTTTTATCTTCTCGACCGAATGGCCGTGTCATCCATACTGTCCGCTACCGAAAGCGCCCGCGCCGAAAGCTGGTAAGCCCGGCTCGCCCGAACCATTCTGGCCATTTCCTGCGCCAGTTCCACATTCGATCCCTCGTACGCGCCCTGAATGATCTTTGTCTCCTCGCCGATTTGCGTTGGCTCTCCAGAGTTTTCCGTTACCCGGAACAGGTTTTCGCTATGCGCTTCCAGCCCTCGCTCATTCGGGAACTGCACGATGCGCAGCGTTCCGTAAACCGTTCCGTCATCCCTCGCAATTTGTCCGTTAGACGAAACATTGAACCCTGCCTCGTTGTCCACGGTAACGCGCTGCCCATTCGTGTCCAGCACATAATAGCCCTGCGAAGTCACCAGGTAGGTATTCGCTCCCTCCAGGCTTTTTTGGAAGTTTCCGTCTCGTGTGTAATAGGTTTGCCCGTCGTGCGATTGTACAGCGAAAAAACCATCCCCCTGGATATAAAGATCCGTCTCTACGCCAGTTTCATAAATCTGCCCCTGCGTAAATACACGGTTGATTCCCGAAACAAGCACGCCATGCCCACGCTGCATATTCAGCGTGTCCTGTGGCTGCACGACCCGCTGCATCGTTTCGTACAGCGCGTCCTTAAAATCCACACGGCTTGCCTTAAAGCCGTTTGTATTTATATTCGCAAGGTTATTTGCGATTGTATCAAGCCTTGTCTGCTGCGACCGGATTCCCAGGGCCGCAGTGTATCCTCCCTGCATCATACCGTTTCAATCTCCTTAAAATTGTGCAATCTGGTTTACAGTCTTCTCTAGCGATTCATCCACCATTTGAAGCATCCGTTGGCTGCTTTCGTATACGCGCTGCGTCAGCATCATCTCGGCGACCTCTCTTGCCGTATCCAGGTTAGAGCCTTCCAGCATTCCCTGCTCGATGGCATAATTCTGCGCTGCCTGCGGTTGTTCGCCGTTGTACGGCACATAGCAGTTGTCGCCTGCCTTTCTTAGTATGCCGTTATCGGTAAACTGTACGATCTGAAGCATTCCCAGCTGCTGCCCTTCCGCACCGAAAATCGCACCGTTCTGCCTCACCGTAAATCCGCCCGTTCCAACATTGATGGGCGCACCGCCCTGCCCCAAGACTGCATAGCCCTCCTGCGTCAGCAGGTTGCCTGCCGGGTCTGTGATAAAGTTGCCTGCCCGTGTGTACTGCACATTGCCCTGCGGCGTCCTTACAACAAAAAATCCGTCCCCCGTAATGGCCATATCCGTATCAACATCAGTAATCTCTATCGGACCCTGCTTAAAATCCGTAACCTTTTCGTCAACATGCACACCCGGCGCAAGCGGCCCTACGCGCCGCTGGTTTAAAATGGACGGGTCGTTCAGCCTGTCGAGCAGCATGTCTTCAAACGACCGTGTCACAACGACGTCTTTCTTATAGCCTGCTGTGTCCACATTTGTTATATTGTTGATAACGACGTTCATTTTCGCCCGCTGCGTCATCATCCCCGTTCCGGCACTGTACAAACTTCTCAGCATAATTCTACTCCATCACGTTTAATTATTTTATATATCGGCAGTTACTCAGAAAACTTTAACGCTTTTTATTCATTTAGTGTGGTAAATGATTGGTGTTCAACTTAAGCATAAAAGCTACTTCGCCCTTAGAAAGCCCCGTGTCCCGCACGATCTGGTCAATGCCGCATCCATCTTCAAACATTTTAATCGCCGCCTGTTTTTTTTGGTCGGCCCCTTCCGCCGCACCGGGCAGGCGGTCTGCGGGTTCAATCCGTATTCCCATAGAAAGCTGTTCGCCCACATCAGCCGTGTCCGCCGCATTTTCCGCCAGCCTTTTTTCGGAAACAGAAATGCTTTCCCGAATGAGCGACACGGCGTTCAGGTCCGTTTCAACGCGCCGGATGTCGCTGTCCAGCTTGTCCATGTGCGCCTCCACATATTCTTTAAAGCTGTCGATCATATCCTCCACCTCAAAGTAGAGCATCATAATCTTTTTTTCTTTTTCCTCCAGTTCCTTTTCCCCGTCGTTCTTTCTTTTCTTTTTTCCATGTAAAATCAGAAAGACCAGCATAACCGCCAGTCCAAAAACAAACAACGCAAATATATAATACTCAACTCCCATGGTTCCACCTTTTATACGTTTATGTCGATTTCGCCGCCCAACCTTTTGTCGCTGGCTACCCGTAAGCCGTCGTCGGCCTGCGCACCGGCGTCGCCGTCCTGCGCCTCATTCCCCTTGGAAAACTCCGAAGATTCCTGATCCTTCGGGTCCTTTTGCTTGTCGTCCACCCGGCGGTTTTCGGCATGCTCCAGCTCAGTCACATTTTGCATTTCTGTTAGTGCGCGCTCCTTTTCCAGCGCTGCGGCAAACTCCTTCGTGCGCTCGGCGTTCGCCACCTGGTCAGCAGCCTGCCTCGAGAACTCTGCCGACCGTTGTATCATAATCTGGCTGTCAATTCCGCGTATCATCTTCGGTTCTCCTTTCCATTTATTTTCCGTCTTCCTAATCTGCCCTCGCTTTGCCCAAACAACGTCGCCAGTCCCGTTCACATCTGTTTTTCCGTTGCCCGTTCCTGTTTCCACACACGGCCGCCCAGCTTACACAAGCCGGAACACTAGCTTCTCCGCCGTTTTTCCGGCGGAGCATAAAAGCATGCTTCCGATGCAATATCCTTCCCATGCCTCGAGTACGTCACATACTGGTCGTCCTGCCGGAGCATGTATGCGCTGTTTCCAATAACGATTTTTGTTCCCCGGTAAATCTTGTCCAGCACATGCACATGCCCGCCCTTTGCATCCTGGATGGCCTGCCCGATCTCCTCGCCTTCCGCATTCAATTCATTGATTTGTGCAGTCAGGCTTCCAATCTGCATGCTTACCTCCAGGCGCGCTTTGGCGTTTGCGTCCGTCTTGTTTTTTTCCGCCGCCGCCAGCGCCAGCTCCAGCCTTTGCCGCACAGCACCAAGCTGTTCCACGTTCGCCTGCAGTTCTTTCATTCGGTTCCTTTTTTGCGGCGAAACGCCAATCTCAATCGTTGTCGTAATATTCGCGTCTGTTCCAATAACCTTTGCCACAACATATTTGCCAGCGCCCACAACGCCGCCCATAATTGCCCCGCGGTTGAGCGAAACGTCCACATACCCTTCACAGGCCACATTGCCCTGTATCAGGTATTCTGCAGTAATGTTTCCGCCTGCTTCCACATTGGTGCGCTCAATGAAGTTTGCTATAATGTCCCCCCCTGCGCTCACTTTGCTCTTGTCTGCCCCGCGTATGCCGCTCTTTACGGTAATGTTGCCCTTCGCGTCAAGCATCGCATTTTCCACCAGGCCGTGTACGACAATATTTCCGCCTGCTTCAACCAAAAAACCGGAATTAACATTCCCCATAATTTCAATATCGCCGTCAAAACGCACATTTCCCACCGACATATCCACATCGCCGGGAATACGCAGCACCGGCGAAACTACGATTTTTCCCTGTGCAAATTCCAGTCTCCCTGCAATTTTCGACAAAAGCGAGAGTTTATCCTCCGAAAGGTATGTATTCTTACCCGCAGGCAAAATTGCATCCCTTCCTTTTTTGGCGCCAATTTTAGCGCCTTTTACAGATATTCCATCCACCGGCTCTGTCGCCGGCGTTTTTGTGACCAGCACCTGGTCTTGCTCCGCCTTTTCAAATTTGCTGATATTCCGCCAGTCAATCTTATCGTTTTCGTTTTCCGCCGCCAGCGCCAAATAATCCATCTGCTCTGTCTCTATATGGTAAGTCAGCTTAGCGTCTTCCCCATCTACCGGCGGCTGTCCTTTGGCAACCAGCTCGTCCGTATAATACAACCGATCCGAGACAATCCTCTTAATATTATCATCGATCAATCCAAACGTAACTTTATACTTATCCTCAAGTTCCCGGCGTATTTCATCCTCCGTCAACCGTTCCCCGTCCTCGTCCGCAGGAAACAGCCGCAGCCAGGCCTCCTGCCCGTCTGCCGAAACCGTCACTTCCATTTCTTCGTTTACAATGCATTCCTCCTGCGCCTCGGCAATCTTTTCCGTTTGCGCCTGTCCGGCAGAAATCAGCGCCCCAATTTTCGAGGCGTCCGCCCCTGCAATGTTTTTGCGCTTCAAATACCCCACAGCCTGCGCCATATCCATCGGTTTACCGTCTCCGTCCGGCGGTATCAATGTCAAATAAACGCCGTCCTCCCGGTAATCAAGTTTAATCCTTCCATCTGCCATTCAAACACTCCCCCTCAAAACACCTGCAACAGGTCTCTGTCAAAAACGCGGCGTCAACAACCGGCGCTCCATAAACGCATCGCCATACGCTTTCCTGTACCGCCGCCTTTTCCGTCAACCCGCGCACCCCAACCCGCACAGATTTTTTTATTTTATATATTCCTAAACAGGGTCAATCCTCTTTCATTTGCCGGCCCAGCTGCGTTCGAATCCGCTTCAGAGCCTTCGAATGTATCTGCGAAACGCGCGACTCGCTCACTTCCAGTATCTGTGCAATTTCCCGCAGAAGCAGCTCGTCCTTGTAATACAGCTGCAATACCATCCGTTCATTCTCCGGCAACCCAGACAGCGCCTGCGTAAGCATTTCCAGCATTTCCTTTTTTTCCAGGCTGCTTTCGGGCATAGCCTGCTCATTATCATCCTGCACCGTATCAATCAGCTTAACGGACTCATCCTTCGAGTTGGACGCAATCACGTTCTCAAAATACATGATGTTATAAATATACGCGTTATCCCGCGCTTCTTTAACCTGCTGCTCCGTCAGCCCCAGCGCTTTTGCAACGTCTGCATCTTCCGGCTCCCGGCCTGTCCTCATCACTGCCGCTTCAATTTCACCCGTCACCTTCTTAATGCGCTGCCGCATAGAAGACGATATCCAGTCCTGCTTCCGCATAAAATCCAGTATTTCCCCCCGGATTCGCTTATATGCATATGTCTCAAACTTGACATTTCGGAACTGGTCGAATTTATTGATGGCATCCATTAGGCCAATCACGCCGCTGCTCAGCAAGTCGTCGTAGTCATTTTTAGACTGGTAAACCGGCATCATACGCAGCACCACCTTGCGTACAAGATACATATAGTGAAGAAGCAATTCGTTTTTGTTCTCCACCGAAGGGTCGTCAAAATATTTTTCCCACAGCTTATCGGCGCTGGCTGCCATGTTGTCCATTTCTGTCTGTGTCAAAACATTCCCCCCCTTCAAAGTACTGTCCCGCTAGTATCCCGTTTTTCTGCCGACGGTCATTCCGGGCGCGCAATTTGCTGGTTAAATATAAACCGCCGTATTCGCCTCAGCTGTTTCTCGTCCTCATCTGTAAATTTAAGGCCGATCCGGTAAATGTATTGCCCCGCAACAAACGAATCCAGCCGCCGTACAATGTGCGCAATAAACAAATACTCGTCTCCGTCAAGGTCAAATTTACACTCGACTTTGTCGCCGACCTTCCATTTGATCTCCGCGTTGATGCCAATTCCGCCTTCCGAAATATCCAGCCCCTGGCATTTTATATAGGGCGCATCGTCGCCGCCCTCCGTTAGATTTCGAATATAAACATCGTACAGATACTGTAGCCTATACGCTGCGCGGCGCTGCACCTCTTCAATCGGCGATATACGGGTCAGCCTGGTCATCCGCAGGTTGTCGATCTTATCTACGCCTTCAATCGATACCAAAAAAGCAAAACACCGTTCCCTGCGAATAAACCTTGCGCTGTATGCCTGGTTCTTCCAGTCCTTGTCCCAAAATACCTCCCGCAAAAAATCCATTGTCCAAATCGTATCCCCATCAATGTTTTCCACGCGGGTTTTCACGGACGGCCTGCCTGTTTGTTCGATCTCAAGCAGTTCGCCCAATTCAATATTCACTACTGGTTCCATGTCGTTCCTTCCCATAGGTCGTCTACTGTCCTCCCCTCAAGAACCGGCTGAAAAAGCCTTTCAATCCCTTTGCCCTTTTGTCCTGTCCTGCATTGCTATCCGTAACTTTGTTTGCCAAAAGCTGTATCTGCTTGGATGCCATGCTCATTGGATATTTTACAATATGCGGCATAAAATTACTGATCGACTCTGTCATTTTATCGTCCATAACAATATAGCCAAGCATATCTACTTTATACTGCAAATACTTAAGCGCTACCGTCGAAAAGCTCGCATGTGTGCTAACCGCTTCGCTCTCCGAGCGCGCTTTGTTAATCAACGTTCGAATCTTTGGCATATTTTTTAATGTAGATGCCGTTTTAAGCACCACGTATCCGTCCAGTATAGACGTCGGTTCAGATGTAATCACCAAAATCGTTTCGTCACTGGCATCAATCAGCCGAAGGATACTATTGTTCATTCCTCCGCCCGTATCAAACAATATATAGTCCATCGTGTTTTCCAGCGCCGAAAGCTGGCTAATCATATGCTCCAGCTTTATCTCGCTCATCTGTAAAAGGTCTTGGACGCCCGACCCGCCGGCAATATACCAAACGCCCGGAAAACACTCTTCCATAACCTCGCTTAGGCGCATCTCCCCGCTAATCACATGGCTCAGGTTGTATTGCGAATTCACACCCAGCATAATATTGACATTGGAAAAACCAAAATCTGCATCAATAATCGCCACCTTTTTGCCGCACCTCGAAAGCGCTATAGCAAAGTTCACAGTAAAACTCGTCTTTCCGACGCCGCCTTTCCCGCTGGTAATGCAAAACACAGACGCTTTATTCTCACCGCCGGATGTTTCAGATTCCCCCGCCGACTGTGTGTTCATTGCATAAATCATTTCGCGCAGTTTCTGCGCCTGGTCACTCATACATCAATTCTCCAGAATCGAATCCACGATTTCCCGCGGGTTTATTTCTGCAATATCATCCGGCACGCCCTGCCCTGTTGTTATATACGAGAGCGGACGGTTTGCCATCTCAGCAATGTTCAAAATCATTCCTCTTGTTTTTACTTCATCCACCTTTGTTACAATAATACTATGCGTTTTCAAAAACGAGTAGTTTTCCAGTATCTGCGCCGTCACCCGGCCCGCCGTAGACGCAGCCAGCGTCAGGTACACATCCTCAATCTCCCCATACCGCATCAGCTCAATAATCTCATTCCGGTATGCCTCATCGTCCGACACCTTTCCCGCCGTATCCAAAAAGACCACGTCCTTCGTCTTAAATGCGTCCAACGCGTCAACAATCTCCTCCGAATTATAAATCGTCAGCATTTCCGTATTCAGTATATCGCAATATGCCTTCAGCTGGTCCTGCGCCGCAACCCGGAATACATCTGTGTTGATAATGCCAACCGAAAGCTTCTGCTCTACCACCAACTGCGAGGCCAGCTTAACCAGCGTGGTCGTTTTGCCAACGCCCGTCGGCCCAACCAGCATAACAACCTTTTGCTTGAATTTTGTGCTCCGGATGGGGTTTGTTTTTCCAATCGTATCCTGCATCAGCTGCGCCATCACCTCTTCCACTCCGGCGCTCCGGCTGTTCGCAATCTCCTCGGCCTTGCCGCAAAGCTCCTTGGCAAGCTCTGTTTCCACATCGTTTTCCGTCAGCTTTGTATAAAGCTCCAATATCTTACCCGTAAAGGGCACATCCGGTTTCACCTTCACGCTGCTGTATGTATCGATCTTGCTGCCCACTTCACTAATCAAGTTTCTCAGCTCGCCAATGCTCTCATCAATACTTTCAATTTTCTGGTCATTGCTTTTCTGGTTATCCTGCAACTCCTCCACAAGCTTTTCCAACGCTTTTTCATGCTTGTCGTCTTTTTTCGGTTGGGCAACAACCTCTTTCACAACCTTTTTCTCCGTCACCACCGGTTTTTCTTCGTATCCCGCCATCACTTCCAGTATTTTTTTGGAGAATAATCCAAAAAATCCGCTTCTGGAGCGAACCTGCTTGCTGCTTAAGATAACCGCGTCCGGCCCAAGCTCTTCTTTTATTACGCGAAGGGCTTCCTGCATATTGTCAGCATGGAATTTTTTTAGCCTCATGCACTTTATCCTTTCTCAAATCCCTTACTCTATTCTACCCCTAGCTGGCCTTGCTCAATCCAACAACGCCATCCGAGAATACCTCCACCGACTCTTCCAGTTCATTATACGACAGAACCACCAAATCCGGAACCATCTGGCTGGTAACGCTCTTAAACTGCCTGCGCACAAGCGGCGAAGTCAACACGATGGGCGTAATCCCAAGCTGGTTCATGCGCTCGATCGCCGAACGCAGGCTCAGGAAAATCTGCTGTATCTCCTCCTGCGTCAACGCTACATAAGTCCCCTGCTCCGTCGTCTTGGTCTTTTCGGCAATCAGCTGCTCCAGCGCAGGGTCCAGCGTAATGACGCGCGCCTTGTCCGTCGGAATAAAGCGCTTGGAAATAGAACGGTACAAGCTCTTCCTCACATATTCGGTCATCAGCTCCAAATCGCGCACCGCACCCCCATGGTCGGCCATCGTTTCCAAAATCGTCCCCATATCGCGGATAGAAATATTTTCCCGCAGCAGGTTGCCCAGCACCTTTTGCACCTCGCCCAGCGAAAACAACTTGGGCACCACTTCTTCCACAAGCGCAGGCTGCGACGTTTTCAGGTTGTCCAGCAGTGTCCGTACCTGCTGGCGCGTCAGCAGCTCGAAGCTGTGTCGTTTGATGGTTTCGGTCAGGTGCGTCGCAATAACAGACGGCGCATCCACCGTCGTGTAGCCCATCATTTCCGCGCGTTCGCGGTCTGCCTCCGGTATCCACACAGCCGGCAGCCCAAACGTTGGCTCCAGCGTTTCAATTCCCGTTAGCTTGCCTTTAACATCGTTTGTGGAAAGCGCCATAATGTGGTCAAGCATAACCTCGCCTTTTGCCACTTCCACGCCCTTTATCTTAATAACATATTCATTCGTGCCCAGCTGTATATTGTCGCGTATACGAATAACCGGCACAATAATGCCCTGGTCCAGCGCACACTGCCGGCGGATCATAACAACGCGCTCCAAAAGGTCCCCGCCCTGGCTGGCGTCAACAAGCGGTACCAGGCCATAGCCCAGTTCTATGCCAATCAGCTCCACCTGCAAAAGTGAGGTAACGTTCTCCGGCTTGCGCTTCTCCTTTGCCGCTTCTTCCACCTGGTCCTGCGGTATCTGTATCTCCTCGGGCTTTTTTGCCGCCTTGTTCATCGCATATCCGGCAAAAATCATAATGCCCGCAATGATAAACACCGGCACCTTGGGGAAGCCGGGAATCATTGCAATCACCACCAGCATGCCGCCCAGTATATAAAAAATCGTCGGCTGCCGGGAAAACTGCTCTGCCAGGTCGCGCCCCAGGTTTTCCTTGGAGGACGAACGCGTTACAATAATACCCGTCGCAATAGACACCATCAGCGCAGGAATCTGGCTCACCAACCCGTCACCAATCGTCGCAATCGTATAAATCTGCAAAATATCCGTCATCGGCATTGCTTCTTCGTTCATCATCATGCCAATGATCAGTCCGCCGACAATGTTAATGACCGTAATGATGATACCTACGATCGCATCGCCCTTCACAAACTTGGTAGAACCGTCCATCGCGCCGTAAAAATCCGCTTCCCGCGTAATTTTCTCACGCCGCTCCTTGGCCTGCTGTTCATCGATCAGGCCAGAGTTCAAATCCGCGTCAATCGCCATCTGCTTACCGGGCATCGCATCCAGTGTAAAGCGTGCCGAAACTTCGGCCACACGCTCTGCGCCCTTCGTAATAACCACAAACTGTATGACGACAATAATCAAGAATATGATAATACCAACAATCAGGTTGTTGCCCGTCGCAAAGCTCCCGAATGCGTTGATGACCTCGCCCGCCTGGCCGCCATTGCCCAAAATCAGCCTCGTGGACGCCACGTTCAACCCCAGCCGGAACAACGTCATAATCAGCAGCAACGAAGGGAACGACGAAAAATCAAGCGCCTCCCTTACATAAAGTGTCATCAGCAAAACAAGCAAAGACGCCGAAATGTTGATCACCAAAAACACATCCAGCACACTGGATGGTATGGGCAGGATAATCAGCATGACTACTGCAAATACAACTAATGCAATCCAGGCGTCCTTTATCTTCATCAATTACCTCACAACACCATTTATACCATTTTAATAGACAACGGACAGTTCTTCAAGTAATTTATCACCGGTTATAACGGTCTGCCCGCTTGCGCCGGTAAACCTGCGCCAAAATCTCCGCAACCGCCTGATACAGCTCCACCGGTATAAAGTCCCCAATCTCGCAATATGCATAAAGCGAACGTGCCAGCGGTTTGTCCTCCATGATTTCTACATTGTGCTCCTGCGCAATCTCCTTTATCTTGGCAGCAATCAGGTTTTTTCCCTTCGCTACCACCCTGGGCGCGTCGGCTACCGCTTCGTCATACCTTAGCGCCACCGCATACTCTGTCGGGTTGGTAATGACGACGTCCGCGTCGGGTACAGAGCTCATCATGCGCATCATCGCCATCTCGCGCTGCTTCTGCTTAATTTTTCCCTTAATCTGCGGGTCGCCCTCCTGCTGCTTCATTTCCATCTTCACTTCATACTTGCTCATCATCAGGTCTTTTTCATATTTTCTGCGCTGGAACATATAATCCACCGCCGCAATAATCGCCAGAAAAGCAAGCACCTTGAAGGCCGCGTTCACAATCATATCCGCAATCTGCAGCACCGCCGCATGCACGCCGACATTCATCAGCGTCGGAAACACCTCCAGGTTGTTCGTTATTTCCTGATAAACAACAAGCCCAATAACGGCAACCTTCAAAAGCGACTTCAAAAGCTCAAACACGCCCCGCATCGAAAAAATACGTTTAAACCCCTCCACTGGGTTCAGGCGGCTCATTTTGGGCTCCATCGCCTTTGTGCTGAACAAAAACCCCGTCTGTATTACATTTATTAATACAGCTGCAACGAGCGCCACCGCCAATATAGGCAGCAAAATCGTCAAAAGCCCGACAGCCATGTTGTTTGCAATGGGCAGAAAGCTTCCAATCTCCATCTGCTCCATTGTCATATGCGTTCCCGAAAGATATTCTCCCGCAAAGCTAAACAGGTTTTCCGCAATCATGGGCATAAGCCCCCTAAGTGCGGCAAACATAATCAGCATAGAGCCAACCATAACAAGCTCATTGCTTTTTAATACTTGGCCACGCTCCCTCGCATCTTTGCGTTTTTTAGGGGTGGCCTCCTCAGTTCTTTCGCCAGCGCTGCTATCATCTGCCAAGCCACATCACCTACCCTGTCATCGTGGCGAACATCCTGTCGAACCCCACATACATCTGGTCAAATATATATGTCGTAAACGGTACATAGATGGGCATGACCGCAAACATAACAATAAACCCTAAAATCACCTTCATCGGCATACCAATGGAAAAAGCATTCATCTGCGGCACAACGCGCATCAAAATGCCCAAGCATGCCTCACCCAAAAGACCAGAGCCAATAATAGGCATCGCCACAATAGCAGCCAATACAAACGCCTCCACAAAAAGCTCGGCCGCCACCAGCCCAATGGCCGGGTTAAACGTCACGCTTCCAATGGGCATCTTTATAACGGAAGCGTACATGATCTGTACCAGCTTGTGGTGCCCGTCCACCATAAAGAACACCACCAGCATGATGATATTATAAAAGTTTCCCGTCATCGGTATGGAGAGATTGCTCTGGACGTCAAACACGTTAACCATACCAAAGCCCATCTGCATATCGATCATCTGCCCTGCCGTAAACGTCAGCGTAAAAAACAGGTTGAGCACATATCCAAACACCACCCCAAACAGCAGTTCCTTTACACACAGCAGGATATAAATAAAAATATCGTCGCCGTAGCTAATGGGCGCAAGCTCGGGTATTCCCGTATAAAACAGCAATGCAATACATGCGCAATAACCGATCTTTACGGTATTCGGTATGTTCCGCCGTCCAAAAATCGGGGAAGAAAATATCAGCCCCGATACCCGCAGGAACAAAAGCAAAAAGTAATCCCAGTTATAAACAAGCGCAGTAATGAGCGTATCCATAGCTACGTCGCAATCATCAGCGCATAATCGTACATGCGCTGGGCAAATTCCGTCAGGTTAGAGAGCATCATTCCGCCAAAAATCAACAACGCCAAAAGTATGCCGACAATTTTGGGAACAAATGTCAGCGTCTGCTCGTTCACCTGTGTCGCCGCCTGGAATATAGAAATTACCACGCCAATAATCAGGCCGATGCCAATCGGCGGCAAAGATACGACCAGTACCGTACCAATCGCATCCTGCATAACAGATATAACTGTTGCTTGCTCAATAATGGCCCATCAACTCCTTGGTTTTGCGTGTATTATCATGCGTAATACACGCGAGAAAATCCCTTTGCTATCACGCATTACCCGCTACAGCGCAGCTATCCGAAGCTCGTCAGCAGCGTTTGCATCGTCAGCGTCCATCCGTCTACCAATATAAACAGCAATACCTTAAACGGCAGCGAAATAACGATAGGTGGAAGCATCATCATACCCATTGCCATCAACGTAGACGCAACCACCATATCAATAACGATAAACGGAATATAAATAAAGAACCCGATTTGGAACCCCCGCTTAAGCTCACTTGTAATAAATGCGGGAATAATCGTCATAATCGGAATCTCATCCAGCGTTTCTACAGGCTCCATCTCGGAAAAACTCATAAACATCTCAAGGTCGGCTTTGTATGTCTGGCGCAGCATAAACTCCCGAATGGGCGCCTCCGCTGCATCCATTGCCTCATCAAACGTTATTTCCTCCGCAATATACGGGTCAATCGCCTCTTCCTTCACCGTCGTCAAAACCGGCGACATTGCAAAAAACGTCAGGAAAATAGCCAGCGCTACCAGTACCTGATTGGGCGGCATTTGCTGCAACCCCATTGCATTTCTGGTAAACGAAAGCACAAGGATAATGCGCACAAAGCCCGTCATCATCATCAAAATTGCCGGCGCAATACTTAAAATCGTAAGCAGGCCAACCAGCTGCAAGCTTTGCGAGCGGCTTCCTAAGAGCTGGGCCAAAGGCCCGGCGTCATCATCGCCGATCGCGTCACCCTCTGCATCCGCACAACCGCCCAGCACTGCTACGCAAAGTACTAAAACCAAAATAAAAACAGCTATTTTAGCAAATTTTCTCTTTGTCGATTTAGATTTGCCAACCCTCTTGCTTTTCAATACTACTGCTGCCCCCACAAGCGTCCCCTACCCAAAAGGCCGCTTCATCCTTCCTTCCGGCCACCGTTTTCTCCTTCGGCGTCCTCCTCTTGCTGTATCCTTTTTCCCAGTTCGCTTTCAAACGTTCCGGGCTCGCTTTTTTTCCACTCCCGCTTAAAAAACCTTTTGCGAAAACCGTCTCCCCGCTCCTTGGCCTGCATTTTAAAATTATCTGCAAAGCGCCTCCAAAAGCTATCCGGCTCAGCTGCCTCAACATCACAAGAGGCGGCAGGGTTACCATTCGAATCCTCCGCCTCATCAATATCTTCCATATGCTCTACTACAGTTTCGGGAGCAGGCACCTTATCGAGCAGGCGTATCTCCTGGCCGGTCGTGCTCATCAGGTAATACTTCCCCTGAAATTCAACCACCATAAGTGTCTTGTCACGGTCCACCGCAACCCTGTCCACAATCGCCAGCAAACGTTCTTCCCCATCCTTAGAGAAGAACGTCGCCTTCAGGTTTGCTTTTAGGCGCGTTTTTGGTGGACACACCTTTTTTTAGCCTGCGCTGCGTAATATACTTTGTCAAAAAATACAGCGCCAGTACAATAATAACCAAGTAAACGATGACAACAATAATATTCCTCGCATCCACCGGTGCGGCTAGCTGTTCGTCTACCATTGGCCAATCATCCTCTTATACCTGCATATTCATGATATTATTATATGCATCGATTACTTTATTGCGTACTTCAATAACCATATTCAGCGCCAGTTCAGATTTTGTGCTGTTAATCATCACCTGCGCGATATTATCAACGTCGCCCGTCAAAAGCGCCTCCGTGTCTTCAACCGTTACGGCATACAAATCGTCCGCATCCCGAATCGCATCCGTCAGCATATTTTTGAAGGACTCGCCCTCCGCGCCGCCAACACTGCTATTTTTTGTAAGCCCGCCGGCAAAACCAGGCGTACTGCCAATTCCACTTACTGTATTCATTCGTCCCTATCCCTTCCCAGTCTTATCTATTTTCCAATTTCAAGCGCTTTCATGGCCATGCTCTTCACAGAATTCAACACTGTAATATTGGCTTCATACGACCGTGTAGAGCTCATCATGTCCACCATCTCGCGCGACAGCTCCACATTGGGCATTTGCACATACCCAAATTCATCCGCATCCGGATGGCTTGGGTTATAGTCCAGCGTAAACGGCGACTGGTCTTCCAAAATTTCCGTAACCCGTACACCTGTTCCGGCCGTGCCCGCAATCGAATGGTTGAGGCTGTCCGTAAAGGACATGTGCTCTTTTGCCTGAAAAATCACGTAACGCCTTCTGTAGGGCTCACCCTCGGCAGTGCGCGTTGTTTGTATGTTTGCTACGTTTTCCGCCACAACATCCATCCGAAGCCGCTGCGCCGTAAGCGCAGACGAAGTAATATCCATCGAACTTAAAAATGCCATTTTATCCCCCTTTTATTCCGCTACTGACCTCTTATGGCCATGCGAAGCTGAGAAAATTGCCCATTCACTTTTTGAGTCAGCGTGTTATAGTAAATGACGTTTTTCGCAAAATCGGTTGTTTCCTTATCAATGTCCACATTGTTTCCGTCCATGCGCTCCGTCGTCTGCGATGTTGTAACCATCCCGTCCACGCTATCAAACTCAGACCCAATAACCATATGTGTCCGGCGGGTGCGTTTTAAGCCAAAGTCATCCGCACCATTTCGGATTGCATCCTCAAAAAATCGTTCGAACTGAATCTCGGACGCTTTAAAATCTGGCGTATCAACATTTGCGATATTATTTTGGATGATCTTGTTCCGTTTCCAGGATGCATTGACGCCGCGCGCCAGAAGGTCTACCCCACTAAAAATATTCATGCTGCTGCTCCTTCGCTCACCAGAGAGCCTCTCGTCCTCAGCCTCCCTGCCTCGCTACTGTCCATTCCCATAAAAAACCAGCATCCCTGCGTATACGGTCAAAATATACTAAATATGTTACTGTACCAGCCGATATTTGTCAACTGAACAATTTGTAACAAAAACGTCCTACTGCGCTTCCGCCTGAAGCTCTCCATGATGCTTTCCAAAAAGCTGGTGCACAATGGAAACCAACTTGGCAATCTCCGGCTTAGAAAGCTGTGCGTCTGCGCCGCAGTTGTTTCCCCTCAAAATCATTTCGTCCGACAATATAGACGAGAATATAATGACCGGCAGGTGCTTTAAGTTGCGCTCCTCACGGATCAACTTAATCAGCCTGTAGCCGTCCATCTGCGGCATTTCAATATCTGTAATAACAAGCCGCACGTCATT
Source organism: Christensenellaceae bacterium (assembly GCA_050945895.1). GTDB lineage: Bacteria > Bacillota > Clostridia > Christensenellales > Christensenellaceae > JBMNTU01. Next base: position 56,338 of record JBMNTU010000001.1, read on the forward strand.
ATCAATCGCCACTTCGTCATCCTTGATGCTCTCCAGAAAATTCCACGCTTCCTGGCCGTTGTCAAACGTCCGTATGTTGTCAAACCCAGCCCGGTGCAGCGATTCCAACAGCATTCCCGTCAAAAAGCGGGAATCCTCCGCAATCAAGATCGGGTAATTTTTGTACTTGTCACCGGCGTATTCCTCTACCTCATCAAGCTGTATGCCTGTTTCCGGCGCAATTTCCGTAACAATCTTCTCAAAATCAAGTATGGTAATCAACCGGTTCTCAAACGAAGCCAATCCCGTAATGATTCCCTCCATACCACCGCTAACCGTCTTGTCAGGTTTTTCAATGTCCGCCCATGTAATCTTACGGATCCCCTCCACCGTGTGCACACGAAACGCCAGCTGCATCTGGTTGAAGTGTGTAACAATCAACAGATCCTTTTCCGCGTCGTGCTCGGGCGGTTCTGCAAGCCCCAGGTACTGCGGCAGGTTAATAACGGTAAGCACGGTGTCCCTCGGCTTAAAAACGCCCTCCACCGCAGGATGGGAATGCGGCATCGGTTTGATTTTCGTGACCATCATAATCTCCAATATCTTGGCCACGTTAATACCAAACACGTCTCCGGAAATCGTAAATTCCACAATTTCCATTTCATTTGTGCCCGGCTCAATAATTTCTTGCTTTTTAATCTCTTCCATGATCAGTCCCCCGCCACTCACAGATTTTCATTTACAGTAATTATAGCATAAATCCATACAATGTAACAGCAAAAGTTTATGTTTGTTAGTGTCAAGTAAACGTTGGCAAGCAAGAGCCTTTTACAAAAGATATAATGACATTTGTTTTTCGTATCTATGACAACATCATATCACTGA
>JBMNTU010000002.1:0-52641 GCA_050945895.1 Christensenellaceae bacterium
CCGCGCGCGATCTGGTCGTTTGAACAGACGATAGCCGTTGGCGCCTCGGCCATAGAGTAGAAATAGTCGAAAGCTTTGATGCCGCTGGCAGTGCTGAAATCTCCGTATACAACATGTTCCTTTGGGATGTCGAGCCCCAGCTTATCCATTGCGGACATAAAGCCGTTGAAGCGCTCGGTGGAGGAATAGAACGTCATGGGGCCGGTAATAAAGCCGATATTCCGGTGGCCCAGCTTATGAAGGTAATCTACTAAAAGGGACATGCCCTTGCGGTTGTCTGAACGGACCTCGAAGCAGGCGCGGTCTTCGAAGGGTTCGCGGTCTAAAAGAACGATGGGAATGGGGCTGTTGCTGTTTGCGTCAAAGCCAAACGATTTGCGGGTAGAACCGGTTGTATAGATGATTCCTGAAGCGCGTATACTTTTGCAGTATTTATAGTATTTGAGCTCGGCATCGTAGTCGTCCCCGATTTCGCAAATTGTAAGCGTATAGTTTTTTTCGAAAGCAAGCTTGTTGAGGTCGCGAATCAGGTAGGTGTAGAACGGGATCGTCATATCGAAAATAAACAAGACGATTGAATTGGCCGCATCGGAAAACAGCTTGCGCGCAGACTGACTGGGGACGTATCCGTATTTATCGATAACATCCATGACTTTTTTACGGATTTCCTCCGAGGTGAGGGAAGGGGAGTTTAAAACACGGGAAACGGTTGCCGTGGAGACGCCTGCAAGTTCTGCGACATCTTTCATGTTTAGGTACTTTTTGTTCATAGTGTCTCCTTCGGTTTTGTAATGTTATTACAAATATACTTGCTCTATAAGCAAAAGTCAAGAAAGTAGCGGATATAGCAGGAATTTTGCAAAAAACCGCACGGATTGAATAGAATGATAAACATTTTCACGATCGGAATATGAAACATATTACACAAGCACGCCTGCCGGTCGGAAAAAACGATATGCAGAGGAGGGTAAGAGGCAATAATGGATAACATTCTGGAGATGAAAAACATCTCGAAGAGCTTTAACGGCGTCCAGGTTTTGAACAATGTGGATTTAGGCGTCCGGCCCGGGGAAGTACATGTGCTGCTTGGCGAGAACGGGGCGGGAAAGTCTACGCTGATCAAAATCCTTTCGGGTGCCTACCGGATGGAGGAGGGCGAGATTTTTCTTGAAGGGCAGCCCTACGTCATCCACTCGCCCGAACAGGCGATCCACAAGGGGATCAGCGTTATTTATCAGGAATTTAACCTGAACCCGTATGTGCCGATCTATGAGAATATTTTCCTGGGCAAGGAATTTATGAGGCGGGGCTTTACGGATGAAAAACGGGCAATCGAAGAGTCGCGTAAGTACATGGACATGATTGGCCTGAATGTAAGCCCCAAGACGCTTGTTTCTGAGCTGAGTGTGGCGCAAAGACAGATGGTAGAAATTGCCAAGGCCATTTCGACCAACGTAAAGATACTTGTGCTGGACGAGCCTACCGCAGCCATAACGGACGAGGAAACGGAACGGCTGTTTGAAATCGTACGCGACCTGAAAAAGAAAAACATTGGCATCATCTATATTTCGCACAGGATGCAGGAGCTGTTTGAAATTGGAGACCGGTGCACCGTTATGCGCGACGGCGAATTTGTAAAGGTGCTGGAACTGGATAAGACCGATTCCGGCGAGCTGACCGAGCTGATGGTGGGCAGGCAGGTGGACTTTACCAAAATCAAAAACGAGCATAAGGTAGAGGGCTACAATATGCTCAGCGCGCGGAACATTGGCTATAAGAATTTTCTTAAGGATATTAGCTTTGATGTAAAAAAAGGCGAGATATTCGGGCTGGCCGGGCTGGTTGGCTCGGGAAGGACGGAGCTTGCAAAGTGCATTATGGGCGCGTACAAAAGGTCTTCGGGAAGCGTTTCCATTGAAAACGGCAGCGTAGAGCTTCCGGAGCACGACATTACCGAGGTCATACGGCGCGGCGTGGTGTATTTGAGCGAAGACCGCAAAGACGAAGGGTTGATTTTGGTACATACGGTTGCGGACAATATTACGCTTCCGAGCATCAGTCAGTTTGTTAAGAGCGGGCTGATCGACACTAAAAAGCTGCAAAGCAGCGCCGAGGAATATTCGGAAAAGCTGCGCGTAAAAACGACATCCATCAAACAGCTTGTAAGAAACCTTTCGGGTGGAAACCAGCAAAAGGTCGTTATTGCAAAATGGCTGCTGACCAATGCAAAGATTTATATATTTGACGAGCCAACCAGGGGGATAGATGTTGGCGCGCGCGATGAAATATACAATATTATGTATGACATCGTCGCACAGGGAAACTCGATCATCATGATCTCTTCCGACCTGGTGGAGGTGCTGAAAATGTGCGATAGGGTTGGAGTTATGCGCGAGGGGCAGCTGTGCGCCATTATGGATAACGACGAAGTGCTTTCGCAAAAAGATATTTTAGACGTTGCTTTACATGGAGGAAACCATTATGAACAATAAGACTGCTGTAGCCAAAAAGAGAAATATCAATGTCCATTCTGTTGCAATATATATCGGCGCCGTACTGATTTTTGTCATATTCGCTATTTTGTGTGCGGCGTCTGGCAAGAATTTTGTATCGTGGCAAAACATATCCAACATCATTGTGCAGTCGTCCGTTATTGCAATCATTGCAATTGGCGCATCCTTTGTAATTTTAACAGGCGGTATCGACCTTTCGGTAGGTTCGATCGTTGGGTTTACGGGTATTATCAGCGGCTTGTGTATGCAGGCGGGCATGCCGGTGGTTGGATCGCTGCTGATTGGCGTGGTGTGCGGTACGGCGCTGGGGCTGGCAAACGGTATTGTTATCAGCTATGGAAAGGTTCCGCCCTTTATTATGACGCTGGGAATGCTTAGTATTGGCCGTGGCATGACGCTGGCGGTTGTAGAGGGAATGCCCATTGCCGGATTTCCGCTGGAGCTGGCTGGCTTTGCCAACACGAATGTGTTCGGCGTTATTCCCATCTTTATCATCTATGTGATTATCGCGTATTTCATTATGGTTATTGTCGCCAATAAAACAAAGTTTGGACGCCATGTGTATGCTGTGGGCGGCAACCGCAACGCAGCGCACCTTTCGGGCATTAAAACCAAGCGGATCGAAATGATGGTCTATGTGCTTGCGGCTTTGTTTGGCGCAATCGGCGGAATTATGCTGCTGTCCCGGCTGAGCTATGCTTCGCCTACGGCGGGCGACGGCTATGAGCTGGACGCTATTGCGGCGGTTGTTATCGGCGGAATTTCGCTTTCCGGCGGACAGGGAAAGGTAATCAACACGCTTGTGGGTGCGTTGATTTTGGGCATACTCAAATGCGGCCTGCAAATGCTTAACGTTTCTTCGTATTTCCAGCAGATTGCAACGGGGCTGGTTATTGTGGTCGCAGTCTTTATGGACAAGGCGAAGGACCGCAAGGCGGAATAATGCAGGATGACCGAATTCAAATTTACCGATACGGTAATGAATAAAGAAAATGGAGGATCTAGAAAAATGAAGAAAAAAATGTTGGTTCTTGTAACGATCGTGCTTTGCTTGACGTTTGCTGTGTGTGCATGCGGCACACCGGCGGCGGAAGAGAGCGCTGCTGCTCCCGAGCAGTCGTCTGAAGCGCCGGCCGAAACATCGGCTGCGGCTCCTGAACAGCCGTCTGAAGCGCCCAGCGAAGACGCTGGCGACACGGCTGCGGGAGAAAGCTACACGATTGGCTTTATTCCGATGTCTATGAACAACGAGTTTTACATTATGATGATGAAGGGCGCGGAGAGAAAGTGCGCGGAGCTTGGGCATGAGCTGGTAACGCAGGGCGCGCAGACACATGCAAGCGCAGAAGAGCAACTGCAGTTTATTGAAACGATGCTTACAAGCGGTATCGATGCGATCATGATTGCGCCGACGGCGGCTGACGGTATGATTACAGGCGTACAGAAGTGCCAGGAGGCGGGGGTTCCGCTTATCAATCTGGATGCGATCATGAACATGGAGCTGTTGGAAAGCGCGGGCCTTGAGGCGGTACCGTTCTTTGGTACGGACAACTATGAAGGCGCGAAAAAAGCGGCTGAATATGTAATGGAGAACTATGACGAAGGAACGCAGGTTGCCGTATTGACCGGTATTGAAGGCCAGCAGAACACAAACGACAGGAAAAACGGCTTTATTGAAACTGCGGGCGACTATCTGGATATCGTAGCGACACAGACGGCAAACTGGGAAGTAGAGGAAGGCTACACGGCAGCACAGAACATCATTAGCTCTAACCCCGACCTGGCGCTTTTCTTCTGCAGCAATGACAGCATGGCAATCGGCGCGCTGCGCGCGGTGCAGGAAGCCAACCTGACAGACCAGATTAAGATCATCGGCTATGATGCACAGGCAGAAGCGATCAATCTTGTAAAATCCGGAGACCTTCTTGGAACAGTAGCACAATACCCGGCGGCAATGGGCGAAATGGGTGTTGAAGCGGTTGTTACCATCTTGGGCGGCGGCGAAGTTCCGCTTAAGACGGATACGGGCTCCGACCTTATCACCGGCGACAATGTTGCGGATTATGAGGATTATGTAAAAGAATTTGAATAAGAAATCTTACTACCTCTGCAGGAGAGGGCCGACCTTCTGGAGGCGGCCCTCTCCAAATAAATAATTGAACGATTGTATAGAAAGGAAAGAATACGATGAAAGCAAGAATTGCATTTATGAGCAAGCCGCACGATCTGAAAATACAGGATGTGGAATTGCCTGCCCTCAAGGGAAACCAGGTGCTTGTAAAAGTGGGTGCATGCGGTATATGCGGGTCGGACGTCCATTGCTATGAAGGGGAATCGGACGAAGGCCGGTACGACATTGCGCCGTACACGCCCGGGCACGAATGGGGCGGAGAGGTGATTGAAGCAGGCCCCGGCGTAACCGGCCTGAAGGTGGGCGACCATGTGACGGGCGACTGCGTAATGGCATGCGGCGTATGTGCAAACTGCAAGGAAGGGCTGATGCCATCTGCCTGCCTGAACATGCGGGAAGCAGGATTCCGTCCGGATTCGCCGGGAGGGATGGGAACATACCTTATTATAGAAGAGCAATATACGCACGCAATTCCCAAGGATTGGCCGATTGAGATGGGCGCATGGGTAGAGACATTTTCCATTGGCTATTTTGGCATATGGGGCAATGGCGGTTATATAGACGCGTCGGATTACTGCCTGATTACCGGTGTGGGGCCGGTGGGCATTTCTGCGTGCATGGTTGCAAAAACGGCAGGCGCAAAGACGATCATTTCCGACCCCATTGCACAGCGCCGTGAACGCGCGCTCAAATATGGCGCTGATGTGGCGCTTGACCCCAACGACCCGGACTTTGAGAAAAAACTGCTGGAGGCGACGGATGGCCACGGGCCCAGCGTATGGGCGGAATGCTCGGGAACGGACGGGGCAATACAGTCTATTTTCGACCTGGCGGGGCACAGCTGCCGTGTGAACCTTGTGGGACACAGCATTGGGCGAAAGATTCCTATTGAAATCGGCAAGGTAATCTGGAAGACATTGAAGATAAAAGGCGCAGGCGGAACGAAGGACTGGGCACAGCGCACAATCCGGTTTATGAGTGCAATCAAAGATACGTATGATTTTGCGGCGTTGACAACACACCGCGTACCGTTCGAAAAGCTGGACGAAGCAATGGATACGGCAATCAACAACCCGCAGGAAGCGTTTAAAGTCATGCTGACATTCTGATGGAGATGCTTAGAGATGGTGTAGGGCAGGAAGGATTGCTCTTTACACAAAGCAACAACACTTAGACGGAGGATCGGGCATGAGGCTTAAGGATAAAGTTGCAGTTATTACAGGTTCGGCCATGGGAATGGGCAAGGCTACGGCTATGCGGTTTGCGCGGGAAGGTGCAAAGATAGTTGTGGCAGACAGGGATTTGGCCGGCGCACAAAAAACGGCTGCGGAAATTCAAAAATCCGGCGGACAGGCGGAAGCGGTTGAAATAGATGTTTCTAAAGAAAGCAGCGTTGCCGCGGGATTTAAAAAAGCAGTGGAATTGTTTTCGAAAATCGACATACTTGTAAATTGCGCTGGTATCAACGGCGTAAACAAGTGGACGCATGAAGTGGAAGAGGGCGAATGGGATGCCGTGTTTGCTGTGGACGTCAAGGGCGTATTTTTTTGCACAAAGCATGCCGTTCCGTATATGAAAGCAAATAAGTCCGGCGCCATTGTCAACTTTTCTTCTATCTATGGCCTGGTGGGCGCCGATGAATCCGCGCCGTATGTTGCGGCGAAAGGCGCGGTGACCAACATGACGCGCGAAGATGCTGTTTGCTATGGTACGTCGGGCATACGGGTGAATTCTGTTTGCCCGGGAACCATCCTTACGGAATTGACTCTTGCGAAGGCAAGGGAAGTAGAGGGCGGAGAGCAGGCGTATATCGATCAAATGGTGGCAAAACACCCGATTGGGCATGTTGGCGAACCGGATGACGTTGCAAATGCAGTGCTGTTTCTGGCATCTGACGAGGCGCGCTTTATAACAGGCGTAAACCTGCCTGTCGATGGAGGATATACGGCAAGATAAAACAGTGGAACTGGCGGATGCGGCCGACAGGCTGGGCTATAGGCATGCCGCCATGAAATTTCTTAGAAAGGGCTACCGAAAGAAAATGAAAGCAGCAGTTTATGAACGAGAAGGCGTAATGACCATCCAGGAGATTGAAAAGCCCGGAATCAGAAAAGCGGACGACATCATCGTTCGTGTGGAAGCTTGCTCTGTGTGTGGAACAGACGTACATATGCTGAATGTACCGCCCGGATACGAAGCTACGCCGAATACCGTGCTGGGGCATGAGCTGGTGGGGGAAATTGTTGAGGTTGGCGACGGAGTGAAAAACTTCCGCGCGGGAGACCGCATTGTAGTGAACCCCAATGAATTTTGCGGCATTTGCAAATATTGCCGGCTGAACATGCCGAACCAGTGTGAAAACCTGATTATGCTTGGTATTGAAATAAACGGCGGGTTTGCCGAATATGTCCGTGTTTCGGAAAAATGCGCATTTAAAATACCGGCGGATATGAAAAAAGAAATCGCGGCATTTGCAGAACCGCTTGCATGCGCCGTGAACGGCGTGCAAAAAGCGTGCGTGCGCCCGGAAGACAGCGTCGTCGTAATTGGGGCGGGGCCAATTGGGCTGCTCTACATACAGATGATGAAGTTGGCGGGGGCTTCGCCGATTATTTCCATCGAACCAAACGCTACCCGGCGCGAATATGCACTGCGGTGCGGGGCCGATTATGCGGTCGACCCGACAAATGAGGACGCACAGGCATTTGTGTTCGAAAAAACAGACGGTATGGGCGCGAATGTTGCGTTCGACGTGGTGGGCTCGCAGATGACAGCGGGAATTGATGTAGTATGTAAAAGCGGAACAGTCGTGCTGTTTGGCAACAACGCCAAAGCGCGCCCGGAGGTCAAACAGAGTGAGATTACCTATAAGGAAGCGAAGGTGATGGGCTCGTGGCTGGCGAACGCTACATTTCCCAAAGCGGTGGAGCTGCTTGCCAGCGGAAAGCTGGACCTGGAGTTTTTGGTGACGCACACCTTCCCGCTCGACCAGACTGTGGAAGCAATTGACGTTATGCGGCGCGGAGAGGGAATTGAAGTCCTGGTGATTCCATAAGCGGAATAGGTACACGATAAAAAACCGGTCTTCATCTGGCAAAAATGGAGGCCGGTTTTTTTTCGTAAATATTTCTATATACGGAAAACAAGAGTTGACAAACAATAAAAAGTGTATTACAATAAAGATGTAACATGTTACCATATTTTCGGTCATTTCCTATTTGAATCAGGCACCGGCAAAAATAGCGATAACAAAATAAGATGAAAAGGAGCTGTATAAAAATGGATTATAAACAGCTAATTCTGGACTCTGGCAGGCGCATGGCGACGCAAAGCCTGACTGTTTCCACATGGGGAAACATCAGCGCACGCGACCCGGAAACAAACTATATTTATGTGACGCCCTCCGGAATGGAATACGATACGTGCACAAAGGACGATATTGTTGTATACGACATTGAAGGAAACCATATAGAGGGCGCGCGCAAGCCGACGATCGAGCTGTGGATGCACATTCGCGTTTTTCAAAAGAGGAGCGACGTAAACGCGATGATACACACGCACCCGCTATATTCGACTGTGCTGGGCGCTTTAAAAATGGAAATTCCAGCCATTACGGAGGAATTTGCACAGGTGTTGGGGCACAAGGTGATTCCGGCGCGGTACGAGCTGCCTGGAACCATGGAGCTGGCCGATTCCGTTGTGGAGGGGCTGGGGGCCGACCGCGCAGCGACGCTTTTGATCAACCACGGGGCGGTTTGTGTTGCGGAGGATATGGAAAAAGCGTTTAAAGTGAGCGCCGTGCTTGAAAAAGCCGCGCAAATCTACTATATGGCGAAAACGATCGGCCAACCGAATATTGTCAGCCCGGAGCATGTGGATATGATGCACGCATTTTTCAACAATGAGTACGGACAACGGTAAACCGGCAGGGCAAGGGGCCGGAATGGTATTTGATATTGAACGCTACGCCATCGAAGATGGGCCGGGCATACGGACGCTTGTATTTTTGAAGGGGTGCCCGCTTGGATGTGTGTGGTGTGCCAACCCGGAATCGCAGAAAGCAACGCCCGACGTTTTCTTTTATGCGGACAAGTGCCGCGGATGCGGCCGCTGCATCGAGGGCTGCCCGCAAGGGGCGGTGCAGGCATCGGAAAAATATGGGCTTACCGTAGACGAAGCGCTGTGTGTGCAGTGTGGGCAGTGTGCAAAAACATGCAGCTATGACGCGCGCAAACTTTCGGGCAAGAAAATGACGGCGGCGGAAGTTATAAGCGAAGTAATGAAAGACAAGCTGTTTTATGACGAATCGGGCGGAGGCGTAACGTTTTCGGGCGGCGAACCGTTCGTACAGCCGGCATTTTTGCAGTCTCTGCTGCAATTGTCTAAAAAAGAAGGACTGCACACGGCAGTAGAAACATGCGGCATTATTCCGTTTTGGGAAAACAAGGAGGCGCTAGGGCTGCTGGACCTGGTGTTTTGTGACCTGAAGCATACGGACGACGCAAAGCATCGTGCATTTACCGGTGCGGGCAACGGGACAATCCTCCAAAACATCGAATATCTTTGTAATCATCACAAAAATGTGGTTTTGCGCGTGCCGTGTGTACCGGGGTTTAACGATACGGAGGCGGAAATGACGGACATATTCGGGTTTATGCAAGGGCTGGGAAGCGGGCTGAAGCGGGTGGAGCTTTTGCCGTATCACCGGCTGGGAACGCACAAATACCAAAGTCTGTCTCGCGAGTATGCACTTTCCTCCGTGCTTCCGCTGGCAAAAAAGGACCTTTTGCCGTTTCGGGAGCTGGGCAGGCAAATGGGCCTTCCGGTGGCGATTGGTGCGGACGACGACAGCCTGGCCGAAAGCTAGCCAGGGACGAATAAGCGCAGGATAGCTGTATAAGAGGTGAAACAATGAAGGAATTGAACCTGATTGCGTTTGACTGTGGGAATTCTTCTTTCCGGACGATTCTTGGACGGTTTGACGGCACAAAAATTGAAACGGAGGTCATCGGCCAGACGGAGCACCACGAGGTAGAGCTGACAGGGCGGCTGTACTGGGATGTGTTGCGGATGTTTCAAGGGCTTTCGGACGGAATGCGCATAGCGGCTGGAAAATGCGGAAATATCAGCAGCGCTGGCATTGCAACCTGGGGGATTGACTTTGGAATAATCGGCGAGGACGGGCGGCTTTTATCCAACCCGCTTTCTTACCGGAACAGCCTGGGGCAACGGGCGCTCGAAACGCTGACTCAGCAGGAAAAAGATTTTATGTATTATGAAACGGGCATCCGCGACCACCAGATGAACACGGTTTACCAGATGATGGGGCTTCGGGCAGAATCGCCGGCGCTGTTTTCTTGTGCGAAAAAGTGCCTGCTTATGCCCGACCTTTTAAGCTATTTCTTTACGGGCGAGATGCGCGGAGAGCGTACGATTGCTTCTACAACCCAATACTATAGCATGAAAACGAGGGAATATTCGGACGCGGTGCTCAACAAGCGGGAAATTGAAAAGGCGCTGCTTCCCGCGTTGATTGGCCATGGCGAAAAAATTGGCATGCTGCGCGAAGAGATTGCAAAAGCAATGGAAATAACCCCGTTTCCGTTTATATGTGTACCCTCGCACGATACGGCTTGCGCGGCAGCCGGCGTTCCTGCGGCGGGGGATTTTGCGTTTATCAGCTCGGGCACATGGGGGTTGATTGGAACGGAGGAAAGCGAGCCGATCATCACGCAGGAAGTATATGATATGCAGCTTTCCAACGAAGGGGGCGTGTTTGGCACGGTTACGCTGCTTAAGAACGCAGCGGGCATGTTTGTTATCCAACGCATACGCAGGGAAATGAATGCGCGGGACGGCTGCGTCTATCAGTGGGACGAAATCGTTGAAATGGCAAAGGCGGCGGAAAACGACAGCCTGGTGCTCGATTTGGACGACCCAAGGCTGTACAACCCGCAGAGCATGCTCCGGGGCATTCGCGAAGTATTGGCGGAGTCGGGCCAGGATGGAAGCTGTACGGACGGAGAGCTGATCCGCGCGGTATACGAGTCGATGGCGATGGCTTATAAATACACGGTCGAACAGCTGGAAACGGCGACGGGAAAAAACTATCCGGCAGTGCATATTGTGGGGGGAGGGGCGAAGAACAGCTTCCTCAACCAGCTTGCGGCAAATGCACTGCAAAAGAAAGTGGTCGCGGGGCCATACGAAGCGACCAGCATGGGGAATATGGGCGTGCAGCTTGTGTACCATGTGGAGGAGATCAACACGCTTGCAGACGTCCGGAGCGTGATATCGGCATCGGTGCATACGAAAGAGTTTGAACCGCAGGCGGCGTGCGACGTCGAAAAGTATTTGCGGTATAAAAGACTGGTGGGAAAAGGATGAAAAAGGATCCGGGCAAGCAACTGAATATCCGGCAGATTGCTGAGCTGTGCGGCATTTCCATCGCCACGGTTTCGCGCGCGATGAACCACCCGGGCCGCGTTAGCAAAAAAACGCAGGAGAAGATAGACAAGGTCATCAAAGAATATGGATATGTACCCAACGAGCTTGCCAAGCAGCTTATTTCCAAAAAGACCAAGACGATTGCGCTGTTTACCTACGACATTGTAAACCCGTATTTTGCGCATATCATCCAGTATGTCAATACGCTTGCGTTCGACCATGACTATATGCTCATTATCTGCGATTCGCACCAGTCCATCGAACGAGAGGAAAAGTATTTGCAATACCTGATGGGCATACGCATTTCGGGCATTCTGTTTACGGAAGGCAAGCTGCATACGCGGGTAAGCGACGTTGCACGGCGCGTGCCCTGCGTTTCCATCGACCGTAAATTTGAAGTGGACGGGCAGGGTATTCCGCGGGTAACGTCGGACAACCATGCAGGCGGCGTAATGGCGACGGAGTATTTGCTTTCGCTGGGGCACAAAAGGATTGGGTTTTGCGGGTTGCAGGATGTAAGCACGTCGGAAGAGCGCTACAGGGGTTATGTCGACGCAATGAAAAAAAACGGGGCAGAAGTGGACGAGAAACTGACGTTTCGGTCGGGCGAAATGAATACGGTATTCGGCCGCGATGCGGTGGACTATTATATGGGGCTTGTGGAGCGGCCGACGGCGCTGCTTTGCTCCAACGACCTGATAGCCGAGGGAATCATCCGCGGGGCGGAGGAAAAGAATGTTTCCATCCCTGAAGAGCTTTCGGTGGTCGGCTTTGACGGGCTGCTTTCCGTACCGTTTGGAAAAACACTGACAACGATTAAGCAGGATGTGGAGGGAATTGCGAAAAATGCGCTGGACAAGCTTCTTTTGCAGATAGATGGGAAAGAAGAAACAGACGGCGACATTATTCTTCCCGTCCGATTGGTAAAAGGGGATACGGTAGCAGCATGTAAACAGGAAGTAAATGTAAATCTCGAATAGATATAAGGATGGAGCCCATGCGGGAAAGGAGTTATGTGTTATGAATACAAGGATCGAAAAGCTAAGGAAAAAGTTGTTTGACGAAAAACCGATGATTTGCCACGAGCGGGCAAAGTATTTTACCGAAGCGATGAAAGGAACGGAGGCGGAGCCGAATGCGCTGCGGCGGGCGCGGGCTTTTTGCCATGTGATGGAAAATATGACCATCTATGTGCAGGACGGCGAGCTGATTGTGGGAAATACGGCGTCTACGCCCAAGGCGTCGCCGGTATTTCCGGAATATTCGGTGGACTGGATCCGCAAGGAGTTTAACGGCGACCCGTACCACTTTTACGAGCGGCCGGGCGACCGGTTCTGGTATACGGATGAAGCAAAAGAGGAGCTATTGAAGGTGCTCGACTACTGGGAGGGCAAGTCGCTTTACGAGACGTTCCGTAAAATTTTACCAAAAGAATGCAACGATGCGTGGGATATTGGCGCAATCGACGATACATGGGTCTCTTCCGGCGGTATCGGTAATACTGTTGTTGATTTTGAGCTGGTATTAAAAGAAGGACTGAACGGTGTAATTGCCAAAGCAAAGGAGCGGCTTTCGCGCATAGACCTTACCCAGCCGGATACCTACCGCAAATATTGCTATTTGAACGCCATTATCCAGGCGAACGAGGGCGTTATCGCATTTGCCAACCGCTATGCGGACCGCTGCGAGGAACTGAGCTTTAAGGCAGAGGGCAAACGGCAGCAGGAGCTTTTAAACATGGCGCGCGTGTGCCGCAACGTGCCCGCAAACCCGGCGCAAAGCTTTCATGAGGCGGTGCAGGCGGTTTGGTTTGTGCTGATGGTGCAGCACATTGAAACAAACGGGCACAGCATTTCGTTTGGGCGGTTCGACCAGTACATCTATCCTTATTATAAGAAGGATATTGAAAGCGGAAAGATGACGCGCGATGATGCGCTGGAGCTTGTGGAAGCGATGTTCATCAAATGCAACGAGCTCAATAAGCTTAAATCGTGGGATGACACTTCGTTTTTCCTTGGCTACCAGATGTTTATCAACCTTGCGGTGGGCGGGCAGACTGCCGACGGAAGGGATGCAACCAACGAGCTTTCGTATATTATTGTGGAGGCGTGCGCCGACCTGAAGCTGTTTACGCCATCCGTTTCCATCAAGTGGTTTGAGGGCACGGACGACAGGTTTTTACACGAGGCGCTTATCGCGTTGCAGGAGCACAAGGGTGGGCAGCCCGCATTCTACAACGACCTTGCGTTTATGGCTACGTTACGCAACATGGGCGTTGCGGAGGAAGACCTGCACAATTGGGTGCCCAATGGCTGCATTGAAGCGTCCATCGGCGGCAAGTGGGACTTTGCCGCAAAGGGCCCGTGGCTGAACGTATGCAAGGTGGTGGAGCTTGCGCTGCATAACGGCACCGACCCCGAAACGGGAATCGAAATTTTGCCGGGCGCGGGCAACATGGTGGAGCTTGGGCGTATGGAAGCCATTTGGGAAGAGTTTGTGCGGCAGATGAAAAACATCATCCGGCTGCAGGTTATTACAGAGCACGTCAACGACTACCTGCACTGCGAGATGGACCTCAACGCGTTTCGATCCTCGCTTGTTTCGGACTGCATCGAGCGCGGCATGGACATGGTAGAGGGCGGCAGTGTGTATGCGGCGGACGGCGGGCCGACGGCCGGTTCCATTACGGCGGGAGACTGCTTTGCTGCCATCGAGCATGTCTGCTTTACAGAAAAGCTGTTGACGCTGGAGCAGCTGTACCACGCGCTTAAAACGAATTTTGAGGACGAATCGACCTCGCCGGCCGGTCCGGAAATTCTGGCAATTTTGCAAAACAAGACGCCTAAGTTTGGCAACGACGATGATCGTGCGGATGCGTGGTGCTTTAATGTGGAAGACCTGATTGGCCGCACCTACCGGTACGAGTGCAAAAGCTCTAAATATGGCAAAGGCCCTATTCCTGCGTGCTTCAGCTATAGCCAAACGCCTGTTTCGGGCAACATTGCGTTTGGGTCGTATGTAGGAGCGACGCCCAATGGAAGAAAGAAAGCCGAAGCGGTGAACAACGGTATTTCGCCGTCTAACGGAGCGGAGAAAAACGGCCCGACGGCTGTTATTAACTCGGTGGCAAAAATGCCCACAATTTGGGTGCAAAAGGGCGCAATTTTGAATATGCGGCTGATGCCCAACGTGCTCACTACCGAGCAGGGGCGGCAGCGTGCCATTGGGCTTATGAAATCGCTGTTTAAGCAAAAGGGCGAGCATATCCAGTTCAACGTGGTAGACAACGAAACGTATATCGAGGCGCAGCAGCACCCCGAAAATTACCAAGACCTGATGGTGCGTGTTTCGGGCTATAGCGCGCTTTTCACACCGCTTGCCAAAGCCGTGCAGGACGATGTGATTGCGCGGGCGCAGATGTCGCTGTAGAAATATCATTATAATAAAGAAGGTTCCGGATGCATTCTTGTGTTCGGAGCCTTTTTAGTTGTATATGAGGATAACTGGTTGGAGCAATAAATTTATAATTATAATATAGAAGCAAAAATACGAATGGCGGAAACAGCCAGAAAAACAGCGCCGACTACGATGGGCAGATAAAAATACCCGAGTGAGGAATTTTCGGCGACAACTGTTTCGGGAAACGCATCCGAATAGTACACGGTGTGTACCTGGCCCTCTTTGTATCTAAATGAACGGAGCGTATAGGAAGCGACTTCCCTTTCCTGCCCGTCTATAGTAATGGAGAACCACAAAAAGCGGGGCAGTTCGTGGGTGGTTCGTTTGGCGGCTTTTGGATGACGGATGACCGTTGCGGTGTAAATACTGCCCGATTGTTTGATTTTTTTGATGGTTTTCAGATAGTGGATTCCCATGCACAGAGAAGTAATGCCAAAAAAAGGAAACATAAAATGGGTGAGCCATCTGAAATCCAAGTTTGTATTATTCATAAAAGCAGTATAGCATGGAGCAAAACAAAAATCGAGATTACAATATCTTGTGGCCCAAGCGGGCAGCGGGCACAATTTTTCACACCAGCCCAAAAAAATAAAAAAAAGGCTTGAAATACGGTTTTGGGTCATGTATAATTTATCACGTTGCGCTATGTGCGCATATTTGGGTATAATGCGGGAGGTTACCGGTGCCAACGGATAGTTTCCGCATAGTAAGCGCCCTTTTGGGCGGCTCCAAACAGGTTAAGCAGAAATGGAATTTCTGCTTAGAAAAACAATAGGACACACACGGCTATGTGTATGTGCCCAATAAGGAGGAGTACATAATAAATGGCAAGTCAGAGAATCAGAATCAAACTGAAGGCGTATGACCACAACCTGATCGACCAGTCTGCGCAGCGTATTGTGGACACGGCAAAGCGCACGGGCGCTAAAATTTCCGGCCCGGTTCCGTTGCCTACGCGCAAAGAGGTCATCACGGTTTTGCGGGCAGTACATAAGTACAAGGATTCCCGCGAGCAGTTTGAAATCAAAACACACAAACGGTTAATCGATATTTTGGAAGCCACCGCAAAGACGACGGACGCGCTGATGCGTCTCGACCTGCCGGCGGGCGTAGACATCGAAATAAAGCTCTAAAATACGCAGGCGAAGGAGGTTTAAGAGTATGAAAGCAATACTTGGTAAGAAAGTCGGGATGACGCAAGTCTTTTCGGAAGATGGAAGAGTTGTTCCCGTAACAGTTGTAAAAGCCGGTCCCTGCGTGGTCGTGCAAAAGAAGACTGTAGATAAAGACGGATATAACGCCATTCAGGTTGGTTTTGGCGAAGTGAAGGAAAAACGCGTCAACAAGCCGACAATGGGGCAGTTCAAAAAAGCGGGGGTAGCCCCCACGAAATACATGCGCGAATTCCGGTCGGAGGATGCGTCCGAGCTGGAAGTGGGCGCAGAGATTAAAGCGGATATTTTTGAAGTGGGCGAAAAGATCGACGTTTCGGGCATTTCCAAGGGAAAAGGCTTCCAGGGCGTTATTGCGCGTTGGGGCCAGCACCGCGGGCCTATGAGCCACGGCTCGCGCTACCACAGGCGCCCCGGTTCGATGGGCGCGTGCGCAAGCCCGGCGAAGGTCATGAAGGGCAAACGGCTTCCCGGGCGCGGCGGGCACGACAAAGTGACCATCCAAAACCTGGAAGTGGTACGCGTGGATATGGATAAAGACCTGATCCTTGTAAAGGGTGCGATTCCCGGTGCTGCGGGCGGGCTTGTAACGATCCGGCATAGCGTGAAAGCTTAGGCGCGGCAGAAAAAGGACGAGGAGGTAAGAAAATGCCAAGTGTAACGATGTATAAGACCGACGGCACAAAGGGCGGCAAAATAACCTTGAGCGACGAAGTGTTCGGCGGCAAAATAAATGAATCGATCATGCATGACGTGGTTGTGGCGCACCTTGCGAATAAAAGGCAGGGCACACAATCGGCGCTGACGCGTGCAGAAGTGCGCGGCGGTGGCATGAAGCCGTTCCGTCAAAAGGGAACGGGTCGTGCGCGCCAGGGTTCGTCCCGGCGTCCCGGAAACGAAGGCGGCGGCGTAGTGTTTGCGCCCAAGCCGCGGGATTATTCCAAAAAAGTAAACAAAAAGGTGAAACGCCTTGCAATTATTTCGGCGCTTTCCAGCAAAGTGGCTGATGAAGACATCATCGTACTCGAAAAGCTGGAGATGAAAGCACCCAAAACAAAAGAGATGGTATCGATCCTACAAAACCTGAAGGCAGAAAAAGCGCTTATTGTAACAGACGTCAAAAACGAAGATGTTGTGCGCTCTGCGGCCAATATCCAGGGCGTAAAAACGTCTCTTGCAACGACGCTTTCGGTGTACGATATACTGAAATACGACAAATTTATCATCACGCAGGAAGCGGCCAAGGCCATCGAGGAGGTATATGCATAATGAAAGATATCCATGATCTGATCATTCGGCCGGTACTCTCGGAGAAAAGCTACGAGCTGATACCGATCAAGAAATATACGTTCCAGGTGCAGGTGGACGCAAATAAAACGCAGATTAAAGCGGCCGTAGAAGAAATTTTCGGCGTGACGGTAAAATCTGTAACGACATCCAGAAAGCAGGGCAAAATGAAACGCCAGGGACGCACGGAAGGCAGAAGGCCCGAAGTCAAAAAAGCGTATGTGACATTGACCGAAGATTCCAAGGCAATTGAATTCTTCGAAAACATGGCACAGTAGGGGCAGGAGGAAACGTTATGTCAGTAATCAAATACAACCCGACATCCCCCGGCAGGCGGTTCATGTCGGTTCTGGGATATGAGGAAATTACAACAAACAAGCCGGAAAAATCCCTTCTTCGGACGCTCAAAAAGTCCGGCGGAAGGAATGTGCACGGCAGGATCACCGTACGCCATATCGGCGGTGGTGCAAAGCGTAAATACAGGATCATCGACTTCAAGCGCGACAAGGACGGTATTCCGGCTAAAATCGCGACGATCGAGTACGACCCCAACCGTACGGCAAACATTGCGCTGCTGCACTACAAAGATGGAGAGAAAAGATATATCCTTGCCCCGAACGGGATCACAGTGGGCGATATCATCATGTCTGGCCCTGAGGCCGACATCAAACCGGGCAACGCGCTGATGCTCAGCGACATCCCGGTGGGTACGATGATCCATAATATAGAGATGAAGCCGGGCAAAGGCGCGCAGCTTGTGCGCAGCGCAGGCAATGCGGCGCAGCTGATGGCAAAGGAAGGAAAGAACGCACAGGTGCGCTTGCCCTCTGGGGAAGTGCGCATCATTCCGGTAAATGCAAAAGCTACGATTGGCCAGGTAGGAAACCTAGACAACGAAAACATCAACATTGGTAAAGCGGGCAGAAAGCGCCACATGGGCGTGCGTCCCACGGTGCGCGGTTCGGTTATGAACCCGAACGACCATCCGCACGGCGGTGGTGAAGGAAAGTCGCCCATTGGGCGTCCGGGCCCTGTTACTCCTTGGGGTAAACCAACGCTCGGTTATAAGACGCGTAAGAAGAAGAACCCGTCCGATAAGCTGATTGTAAGGCGCAGGAACGCGAAGTAAAGGAGTGTATGGAATAAATGAGTAGGTCAGTAAAAAAAGGACCCTTTATAAATGAAAAGCTCCTGAAACGGATTCAGGAAATGAATGACAAAAACGAAAAGCGGGTACTCAAAACATGGTCGCGCGCATCGACGATTTTCCCAGACATGGTGGGGCATACGATCGGCGTGCACGACGGCAGGAAGTTTGTACCGGTATATGTAACAGAGGATATGGTTGGACATAAGCTGGGGGAATTCTCTCCCACGCGGACATACCGCGGGCACGCGGGCGAAAAATCGTCCAGGTAACCTTAAAAGGAGGGAAAAAATGGCTACACGCATAAGAGAAAAAGCGGCCAAACGGCAGGAAAATAAAGATACACGGCCCAAGGCTGTTGCAAAATATGTACGAATCTCCTCCCGCAAGGTAAAGGCGGTTATAGACCTCATCCGCGGGCTGGGCGTCGCCGATGCAAAAGCGGTTCTGATGGGAAAACCCAACGGCGCGACAGAGCCTGTTGCAAAGCTGCTCGATTCGGCGATTGCAAATGCGGAAAATAACATGAACCTTGCCGCAGATACGTTGTTTGTGGCGGAAGTGTTTGCAGACCAGGGGCCGACGCTAAAACGGTACCGCCCCAGGGCGCAGGGCCGCGCAACACGGATCAGGAAGCGCACCAGCCACATTACAATCATTTTGGATCAGGTGAAATAAGGAGGTAGATGATGGGTCAGAAAGTACATCCCCATGGTTTCAGGGTTGGAGTCATCAAAGACTGGGATGCCAGATGGATCGCAAAGAAAAATAAATTTGCGGACTATATCGTGGAAGACGACAAAATCCGTAAGTTTTTGAAAAAGAAATTGTATGCTGCCGGCATTTCGAAAATTGAAATCGAGCGCGCGGCAAACAAGGTATCCGTTAACATTTTCACCGGAAAACCGGGTATTGTAATCGGCAAGGGCGGTACAGGCGTAGAAATATTGAAGTCAGACCTTCTGAAGCTGACGGGCAAGGCGGTCGTTGTCAATATCATAGAAGTAAAACGGGTGGACACCGACGCGCAGCTTGTTGCGGAGGGCGTAGCACAGCAGCTTGAGCGGCGTATTTCGTTCCGTCGTGCGATGAAACAATCGATTGGCCGCACGATGAAGGCGGGCGCAAAGGGTGTTAAAATTATGTGCGGCGGTCGTCTTGGCGGCGCGGAAATCGCGCGGAGCGAAGAATACCACGAAGGCAGCATTCCGCTGCAAACCATTCGTGCAGACATCGACTATGGTTTTGCCGAAGCAAACACGACATACGGCAAAATTGGCGTAAAAGTATGGATCTACAAAGGCGAGATTTTGGGAGATCCGTTGAAAGACAGGGCGGTGCCGCCTGCGGAAGGAGGCAAGAAAAATGTTAATGCCAAAAAGGGTTAAGAGAAGAAGGGTGTTTCGCGGGCGCATGAAAGGCAAAGCGCAGCGTGGCAACTTTATATCATATGGAGATTATGGCCTGGTGGCAAGCGAGCCCGGTTGGATCACATCCAACCAGATTGAAGCGGCGCGTATTGCAATGACGAGGCATATGAAAAGGGGCGGACAGGTGTGGATCAAAATTTTCCCGCACAAGCCCGTGACCGAAAAGCCGGCCGAAACCCGTATGGGAAGCGGTAAAGGTTCTCCGGAATACTGGGTGGCCGTTGTTAAGCCCGGTCGTGTGATGTTTGAAGTAGCAGGCGTTTCCGAGGAAGTAGCCAGAGAGGCGCTTAAGCTCGCGGCACATAAGCTCCCGATCAAGAGCAAGTTCATGATCAGGGAAAATCTTGAGGCAGGTGGTGAGCAGAGTGAAAACTAAAGAAATTCGTGAACTCACAAAAGATGAACTGCAGGCAAAGCTAGGCGACCTGAAATCGGAATTTTTCAACCTGCGGTTCCAGCTGGCGACAGGGCAGCTCAACAATCCTTCCAGCATCCGTAATGTCAAGAAGGATATTGCAAGGGTGAAGACGGTACTTCGGGAAATGGAACTCAAGGCTGAGCGGGCCGCTGAGTAAATAGAAGGAGGAACGCTTAAATGAGTGAACAAGCAAGAGGATACCGCAAGACCAGGATTGGCATGGTCGTTAGCGATAAAATGGATAAAACCATTGTGGTTGCGATAAAAAGAAGGAAAAAGCATCCCTTGTATGGAAAGACGATGACTTTTACCAATAAGCTGAAGGCGCATGACGAAAACAACGAATGCGGCATCGGCGATACGGTAAAGGTGATGGAAACTCGTCCGCTTTCGAAAGACAAGAGATGGAGATTAGTCGAAGTCGTAGAGAAAGCGAAATAACGGTAGGAGGAATAAAGGGATGATTCAACCAGAAACAAAATTAAAGGTTGCAGATAATTCCGGCGCGAAGGTCATTCAGTGCATTCGTGTAATGGGTGGCTCCGTCAAAAAAACCGCCAATATTGGCGATACAATCATTGCGTCCGTAAAAACAGCTACGCCGGGCGGCGTTGTCAAGAAAAAGGACATTATAAAAGCGGTGATTGTACGCTCTAAAAGCGGCGTTCGCAGAAAAGACGGGTCGTTCATCAAGTTTGATGAAAACGCGGCGGTCATCATAGACGCAAACAAACAGCCCCGGGGAACGCGTATCTTTGGGCCTGTGGCTAGGGAACTGAGGGACCGCGATTATATGAAGATCGTATCTCTGGCTCCCGAAGTTCTGTAAGCGGGAGGCAGTTGAAAATGGCAAATCATATCAAAATCAAAAAAGGCGATACCGCTGTAGTCATTTCCGGCAAGGAAAAAGGCAAGCAGGGAAAAGTATTGACGGTGATTCCCGCAAAAAAGAAGGTGGTTTTGGAAGGCGTCAATATGCTGACAAAGCATAGGAAGCCCCGGAACCAGTCTACACCCGGCGGGATCATTAAACAGGAGGGCGCGTTTGACCTTTCAAACGTAATGGTTAAATGCGGAAAATGCAACAAAGCGACTCGGGTAGGCTATAAAATCGAAAACGGCGAAAAGGCACGCGTTTGCAAAAAATGCGGCGCTGAGCTGTAAGCTGAAGGGAGGTTTTTAAATGCCAAGGTTAAAAGACACTTACAAGGCGGAAGTAATTCCGGCAATGATGGAAAAATTCGGATACAAGAACATCAACCAGGTACCCAGGGTCGAGAAAATTGTCATCAACATGGGTATGGGCGAAGCCAAAGATAACCCCAAGGCGCTTGAATCCGGAATGAACGACCTAGCGACGATTTCCGGCCAGAAGCCGGTTGCCATAGCGGCAAAGAAATCCGTAGCAAACTTTAAAGTGCGTGAAGGCATGAAGGTAGGCGCAAAAGTAACGATCCGCGGCAACAGGATGTATGAATTCCTAGACAAGATGATCGGCATCGTTATTCCGCGCGTGCGCGACTTCAGGGGGCTTTCCAAGAATTCGTTCGACGGCAGGGGGAACTATGCGCTGGGCTTTAAGGAACAGCTTGTTTTTCCCGAAGTCGATTATGATAGCGTAGACCAGATCCGCGGTATGGACGTAGCCATTGTAACAACCGCGCATACCGACGAAGAGGCAAGGGAACTGCTCGATTTAATGGGCATGCCCTTTGCACAGTAATTAAGGAGGATCTAATGGCGAAGAAAAGCATGATTTTAAAACAGCAGAGGGGTTCTAAATTTTCCACCAGGAATTATACGCGCTGCCGTATTTGCGGCCGTCCCCATGCAGTTTTGAGAAAATACGGAGTATGCCGTATTTGCTTTCGTGAGCTTGCCTACCGTGGACAGATTCCCGGTGTTAGAAAAGCAAGCTGGTAATTAGGTAAAGGAGGATTCAAAATGCCGGTTACAGATTCTGTTGCAGATATGCTGACACGTATCAGAAATGCCCTTACGGCAAAGCATGAAACAGTGGACATACCTGCTTCCAATATGAAAAGAGCGATCGGGCAGATATTGCTTGAGGAAGGCTTTATCAGAAGCTGCGAGTTTATTGACGAAGGGCCGCAGGGGCTCATTCGTATCAAACTGAAATATGGCCCGAATGGCGAAAAAGTCATTTCCGGACTGAAGAAGATTTCCAAACCGGGGCTGCGCGTATATGCGCGCCACGACCAAATCCCCAAGGTTTTAAACGGGCTGGGAATTGCCATTATTTCTACATCGAAGGGTGTCGTCACAGACGCGCAGGCCAGGAAAGAGGCCGTGGGCGGCGAAGTGATGGCCTACGTCTGGTAAGGAGGGGTCAGAATGTCTAGAATAGGTAAATTACCCATTGCCGTGCCTGCCGGAGTCGATGTGAAAATCGACGGAAGCAATGTCGCCGTTAAGGGGAAGAATGGCGAATTGAAAGAGTCGTTCGACAGCCGGATCAACATTGAGCAGCAAGGCGATACGATTATAATTACGCGCACAAGCGAACAAAAAGAGGTTCGTGCATTGCATGGGCTGACGCGTTCGTTGCTGCAAAACATGGTCACCGGCGTTTCGGAAGGGTTTTCTAAAAAGCTGGAGATCGTAGGCGTCGGATACAGGGCGCAGCTGCAAGGCAAAAAGCTGGTGCTGGCGCTCGGGTACTCCCATCCTGTGGAGATGGAAGCGCCCGAGGGGATTACGTTTGAAGTGCCCGACCAAAACACCATTTTGGTAAAAGGCTACAACAAGCAGGTTGTTGGCCAGGTCGCCGCAAACATCCGCAAGTACAGGAAGCCGGAGCCGTATAAAGGCAAGGGCATCAAATACGAAGGCGAATATATCCGCCGCAAAGTCGGCAAGACAGGCATGTAAGAAGGGAGGAGCGCTTTATGATCATTAAACAAGACAGAAACGCTGTAAGGCAAAAAAGGCATCAGCGTATACGCAACAAGATAAACGGCACAAAAGAGCGTCCTCGGATGAACGTATATAGGAGCCTCAACAATATCTATGTACAGTTTATTGACGATGTTGCTGGCGTAACGCTTGCTTCCGCCTCCACGCTGGATAAGGAAATAAAGGCGAAGGCACAGGAAATAACCAAATCGGAAGCGGCAAAACTTGTAGGCGAGCTTGCAGGAAAGCGGGCGAAGGACGCGGGGATTTCCGAAGCGGTCTTTGACCGGGGAGGATATCTCTATACGGGCAGGGTTGCCCAGGTTGCCGAAGGCGCGCGCGCCACAGGCCTCAAGATATAAGCGGGAGGTACGAAAAGTGCAGAATGAACAAACCATAGACGCAGGCGCACTGGATCTGAAAGAAAAGCTGGTTGCCATCAACCGTGTAGCAAAGGTTGTTAAGGGCGGTCGTAACTTCCGGTTTTCGGCGCTTGTCGTAGTGGGAGACGAAAACGGGCATGTCGGTGTAGGCATGGGAAAAGCGGTGGAAATCCCTGAAGCAATCAGGAAGGCTGTGCAAACGGCCAAACGAAATATGATCACCGTTCCTATGAGGGGCACCAGCATACCGCATGAAATAATCGGAAAATTCGGACGGGGCAAAGTGCTGCTTATGCCGGCCGGCGAAGGTACCGGCGTTATCGCAGGCGGCCCGGCCCGTGCGGTTTTGGAGCTTGCAGGCGTAAAGGACATCCGGACAAAATCGCAGGGTTCAAACAATCCGATCAACGCCGCAAAGGCAACGCTAGAGGGCCTGCGCGGCCTCAAAAGCGCCGAACAGGTGGCGCGTCTTCGGGGAATTCCCGTAGACCAGCTCTTGTAAGGGAGGCGGTATAAATGAATTTAAAAATCAAACTTGTAAAAAGCCCCATTGGCTATGCGCAAGACCAGAAAGACACCTTAAAGGCGTTGGGTCTTCGTAAAATGGGCCAGGAAGTCGTGCGGCCAGATAACGGCCCCATCCGCGGGATGGTGTTTAAGGTAAAGCACCTTGTAACAGCAGAAGAAGTGAAATAAGGGGGACATGAATCGATGAAGCTGAATGAATTGAGCCCTTCTTATGGCGCAAAAAAAGAGCGCAAAAGAATAGGACGGGGCACAGGCTCCGGAACGGGCAAAACCTCCGCAAGAGGGCAAAAAGGGCAGAAATCCCGTTCGGGCGGTGGTGTCCGTCCCGGATTTGAAGGTGGACAGATGCCGCTTTCGAGGCGTCTTCCCAAAAGGGGATTTACCAATATATTTGCAAAAGAGTATGCAGCCGTAAACGTTTGTGCGCTGGATGCTTTTGAGGACGGCGCAACGGTCGATATCCAGGCATTGCTGGATAAGGGGATCGTAAAGAAGGCAAATGACGGACTGAAGGTTTTGGGAAATGGAAACCTTTCCAAAAAGCTTACGGTAAAAGCAAAGAAATTTACCAAGACCGCCGAAGAAAAAATCACATCTGCTGGCGGGAGCATTGAGGTGGTATAATGTTTAAAACCCTTGCGAATGCATGGAAAATACCGGAAATTCGGAATAAAATATTATTCACACTGCTGATGCTCCTCATTTACCGCATCGGCGCGTGGATTCCGATTCCGGGCGTAAATCTGGATTTTATTGCGTCCCAGGTAGAGGGGACAGATATGCTGGGGATGATGAACCTGTTTTCGGGTGGCGCGCTCCAGAACATGACAATATTTGCGTTGGGTATTACTCCGTATATCAACGCGTCCATTATTATGAACCTCCTTACCGTTGCAATTCCCAAACTGGAACGGCTGGCAAAAGAGGGAGATGACGGTCGGAAAAAGATTTCGTCCATCACCCGGTTTGTAGGCGTTATCCTGGGCCTTGTCCAGGCAATTGCCATCCTGCTTTCCATGGGTTCGGGCGCGCTTCAGGAGGATCATTGGTTCAATTACCTGACGGTTATTGTTTGCCTGACGGCAGGTACGGCGCTTATTATGTGGATTGGTGAACGCATTACCGAAAAAGGGATTGGCAACGGTATTTCGCTGCTTATCTTTGTGAGCATCATATCCAGCGTACCCCAGATGGTCATGGAAATCGGCCGCGAGCTTTCGGCCGGCGTGCTGGATTTCTGGATGTTTATGCTGCTGATCGGCTTAGTGTTTGTCATTGTACTGGGCATTACGTTCGTAGACCTTGGCGAGCGCCGCATCCCCGTGCAATACGCAAAACGCGTGGTAGGCCGGAAGATGTACGGCGGGCAGTCTACACACATACCGATGAAGGTCAACCAGTCGGGTGTTATGCCGCTTATTTTTGCAATGACGATCATCATGTTCCCCGGAATGCTGGCGCAGCTTTTCAGCGATGGGGGAAACAGCGATTTCTATATTTGGTATAACCAATACCTCGCGCCGGGCACCATTGCCTATATGATTATCTACGCATTGCTGATTTTCTTCTTTTCGTATTTTTATTCGCAAATTGCGTTTAATCCGGTGGATGTTTCCAAAAATCTGCAACAGAACGGCGGGTTTATACCCGGCATCCGGCCGGGCAAACCAACCTCAGATCATCTCGCCAAAATCCTTTCGAGGATTACGCTGTTTGGCGCTATTTTCCTGGCGTTGGTCGCGACGGTTCCCGTGCTACTGCAAATCATTACGCCGGCAATGGGAATATTCGGCGCAACAAGCATACTAATCATGGTTTCGGTTGCACTCGAAACGACAAAGCAACTGGAGGCGCAAATGATGATGCGCCATTACAAGGGATTCTTGAACTGACCGTGCAGCAGGCGTCTGCTTAGGCGGCGGGCTGCGTCCGGAGAAGGGGATCGGAACAATGAATGTAATTTTCTTGGGGCCTCCGGGCTCGGGTAAAGGTACAATGGCCGAACGCGTTTCAAAGCGCATGGGGCTGGCACATATTTCCACGGGAGATATGCTTCGGGCGGAAATCAAAGGGCAGACAGAGCTCGGGGACCTTGCCAAAAGCTATATAGAGCGGGGCGCGTTGGTGCCCGATGAAGTCATCATCGATATGATGAAGGAGCGCGCAAAAAAGGACGACGCCAAACGCGGTGTGTTGCTTGATGGGTTTCCGCGCACGGTCAAACAGGCCGAAGAGCTGGATGCAATTATGGAAATCGACGCGTGCGTCAACCTTGTGATATCAGTGGAAGCAATAGTCGACCGCGTTGTTTCGCGTCGCGTGTGCGACCAGTGCGGTGCAATCTACAGTACCAAAACGTATACCGATAACTCCTGCGAAAAATGTGCGGAGGGGCAGCTGATGCTCCGGCAGGACGATAACGAAGAAACAGTGCGTGAGCGCTATCGGGTATACGAGGAGCAGACTGCGCCGCTGATCGATTATTACAGCAAGCGCGGGCTGGTTACGGATGTAGACGCAATGCTCCCAATCGAAGAGGAAGCAGAGCTGATATGCAGTATTTTGGAAAATAAAAAATGATTCAAATCAAGAGCGCGCATGAGATAGAGCTTATGCGCGAAGCCGGGCGGATTGCGGCGCAGTGTATGCTGGAAATACGGGCGCATATCAAGCCGGGCGTTACGACAATGCAGCTAGACATCATAGCAGCCGAATTCATCGCTTCTAAAGGAGCGGTGCCCTCCTTCAAGGATTACCGGGGCTTCCCCGGCAATATTTGCTGCTCTGTCAACGAGGAAGTCGTGCATGGCATTCCGTCCAAAAGCAAAATGCTTCAGGACGGGGATATTATCAGCATAGATATGGGCGCGTACTACAAAGGCTATCATTCAGACATGGCGCGCACATTTCCGGTAGGAACAATATCGGACCAGGCGGAAGAATTGATCCGCATAACAAAGGAATGCTTTTATGCAGGAATGGAGCAGGCGCGCGTGGGCAACAGGCTTAACGACATCAGCTCCAATATCGAAAAAGCGGCAATAGGAAACGGCTACTCTGTGGTGCGTGAGCTGGTGGGCCACGGCATTGGAAAAAAGCTGCACGAGCCGCCCGATATACCGAATTTTTCCTTCCGCGGCGCAAATCCGCGACTGCGGGCAGGCATGGTTTTGGCAATCGAACCGATGGTCAACACCGGCGGGGGAGACGTTGTGTTCGAGTCGGATGGCTGGCTTGTGCGGACGCGCGACCGAAAGCTTTCGGCGCACTACGAAAACACGGTGCATGTAACGGAAGAAGGCCCGCGGATACTGACAATGCCATAAGAAAGGAAGACGGCGTGATGGAGCTACCTGTTGAAATAGGCAGGGTATGCTATTCGAGGTCCGGCAGAGACCAAGGCAAATATTTTGTCATTATCGGCCTGTTGGATGACGAGGAATATGTGCTGATTGCGGATGGCGGCGTAAGGAAGATCGGCAAACCGAAAAAGAAGAAGCGAAAGCATCTGATATTAAAACCGATCGTACTGGAGCTAATACGCGATAAATTTTTAAACGGCCAGAAGGTGTTTGATGCGGAGCTCAAAAGCGCCATCATCAACACAGGATATGTGACACAAAAAGAGGAGGAGTAATTCTTGTCTAAAAGCGACGTGATCGAAGTAGAAGGCATTGTTACGGATACTTACCCGAATGCGACATTTGAAGTGGAACTTGAAAATGGACATAAGGTATTGGCGCATATTTCCGGTAAGCTTCGCATGCACTATATCCGCATTCTGCCCGGAGATAAGGTAACGGTAGAGCTTTCGCCGTACGACCTTACGCGGGGGCGGATTACCTGGCGGGGAAAAGGCTGAAATAAGCCAAAAGAATCATCTTGCCAGAGGAAATCTGCTGTGATATAATAAATATTTGCAGCGGCCCGAAAAAAGGGCAAGGCATATGTATAAGGAGGCAGTGAACATGAAAGTAAGGCCGTCGGTAAAACCGATTTGTGAAAAATGCAAAATCATCAAACGACATGGAAAAGTTATGGTGATTTGCCAGAATACAAAACATAAACAAAAACAGGGCTAACCCCAGGAAACAGGGCTGGTCGGCGTTCGTTTTGCGCGGCTGGGTCTGCACAGTCTGGTGCAGGTCTGCGAAGCGGGCGGCTTCCGCCATGATATAGATTATTATTTTTATGGAACAGTAAGTAGGATTAAGATTCTCACGGAGGAAGAAATATGGCACGTATTGCTGGCGTAGATTTACCCAGAGACAAGCGGATCGAAATTGGCCTGACGTATATTTACGGCATTGGCCTCAAGACGTCCCAGAAAATTTTAGCTGAAACAAATGTGAACCCTGATATCCGTGTGCGCGACCTCGACGAGGGCGACGTCAATAAAATCAGGGAATATGTCGATAAGAACCTCAAAATCGAAGGAGACCTTCGCCGAGAGGTTTCAATGAACATCAAGCGGTTGATGGAAATCGGCTGCTACCGTGGTATTCGCCACCGTAAGGGCTTGCCTGTACGCGGACAAAGCACCAAGCAGAATGCGCGCACAAGAAAAGGCCCCAAACGTACGGTTGCGGGTAAGAAAAAGTAAAGGAGGATAGAATAAGTGGCTGCACCTAAAAAAAGAACGTCCAGAAGACGCAGAGAAAAAAAGAACATAGAAAAAGGCCAGGCGCATATCCGTTCTTCCTTTAACAATACAATTGTTACGATGAGCGATATGCAGGGCAACGCGCTTTCCCAGTCGAGCTCCGGGGCACAGGGCTTCCGCGGCTCGAGGAAGAGCACGCCTTTTGCTGCGCAGATTGCGGCAGAAACAGCTGCGCGCGCGGCAATGGAGCATGGACTTAAAACAGTGGAAGTATATGTAAAAGGCCCGGGATCCGGCAGGGAAGCGGCAATTCGTGCCCTTCAGGTAGCCGGCCTCGAGGTTACGCTGATAAAGGACGTGACGCCTATTCCGCACAACGGATGCCGTCCGCCCAAACTCAGAAGGGTATAAGGAGGTAATAACTTATGGCTAGATATACAGGACCTGTTTGCCGCTTATGCCGCAGGGAAGGCGCAAAGCTTTTCCTTAAAGGAGATAAGTGTTATTCTCAGAAATGCGCATATACAATGCGCCCCACGCCCCCCGGCCAGCACGGCACGGCGCGGCGCGGAAAGGTTTCGGAATATGGTACACAGCTTCGTGAAAAACAGAAAGTAAAACGCGCCTATGGCGTTCTTGAAAGCCAGTTCAGGAAATATTTCGTACGGGCTGCAAAAATGAAGGGCATCACGGGCGAAAACCTGCTGCAGCTACTCGAGCGCAGGCTGGACAACGTATGCTTCCGCCTTGGCTTTGGCACCTCGCGCGCACACGCGCGCCAGATCGTTATGCACGGTCATGTGCTTGTAAACGGCCACAAGGTAGATATTCCGTCCTACATCGTAGAAAGCGGAGATGTAATTACAGTAGCGCAGCGCTCGTCTGCCAGCGATCACTTCAAGGTGCTTCGGGAGCAGGGGGCCAAGGGCGCGCCCAAATGGCTGGAGTTTGACGCATCGGAACTGACCGGTAAGGTAGTAGCGCTTCCGGATAGGGACGATATCGACCTGACCATCGAAGAGCACCTGATCGTAGAGCTTTACTCGAGATAAGCGCGGTCAGAGTACCTTTGCCTTATATTTAGGAGGTTATTAAATGCTTGAAATAGAACGGCCGAATCTTGAATGCACCAGCATGAGCGAAGATAAAAAACAGGCGACATTTGTAATGGAGCCACTGGAACGCGGTTTTGGTACGACGCTTGGAAATTCGCTCCGCAGGATTCTACTGTCATGCCTTCCGGGCGTTGCCGTAACAAGCGTAAAAATAGACGGCGTACTACACGAGTTTTCCACAATCGAAGGCGTACGTGAGGATGTTACGAATATTGTCCTGAACCTGAAGGGGTTGTGTGCAAAAATGCATACAGACGAGCCCAAAAAGGTTACGATCAACGCAACCGGGCCCAAGGAAGTGACGGCGGCGGACATCGAGCACGACAGCGAAGTCGAGATTATCAACCCCGACCTCAAAATTGCGACGCTCGATAAAAACGCAACGCTTTTTATGGAAATTACGCTGGAGCGCGGCAGGGGATATGTGCTTGCAGATAAGAACAAAACGCCCAACATGCCCATTGGCGTTATCCCGATCGATTCGCTTTTCACGCCTGCGACGAAGGTAAACTTTAACGTAGACAATACGCGTGTCGGCCAGGTCACGGATTTCGACAAGCTGACGCTGGACGTTACAACAAACGGCAGTATGAACGCAGACGAAGCGGTATCGCTGGCTGCAAAAATCATGAGCGAATACCTCTCCCAGTTCATCAACTTAACAGAGCACGTCAACGACGTCGAAATCATGGTTGAAAAGGAAGAGGACAAGAAAGAAAAGATACTTGAAATTACAATAGAGGAACTCGATTTATCCGTGCGTTCTTACAATTGTTTGAAACGTGCAGGCATCAATACGGTCGAAGAGCTCATCAAGTGCAACGAGGAAGAAATGATGAAGGTCCGTAACCTCGGTAAAAAGTCCCTTGAGGAAGTGGAGCAGAAGCTTGCGGCACTTGGGCTCGGGCTGAAAAAAGATGACTGAGAGATAGGCAGGGAGGAAAGATAAGTGGCTATGAGAAAATTAGGCAGGGCATCCGACCAGAGAAACGCAATGCTTCGTGGGCTTGTGACTTCGCTGATCATGCACGGCAAAATAAAAACCACGCATATGCGCGCCAAAGAGACGCAGCGTATTGCTGAAAAATTGATTACAAAAGCAATCCGGACGTACGATGATACGGTGGAGGTCAAAAAGACGGTAGACGGCGAAACGGTAACCGTTGTAAATGACGCGCCCAAAAAGCTTGCGGCACGCCGCCTGATTATGCAATATCTGTACGAAATTCCGGAGGCAAAGCAGGACAAAGAAAGCAAGTACGAATATAAACAGCGTACAAAGGAAGTAAAGCATCCGGTTGTGGAAAAGCTTTTCCGCGAAATTGCACCCAAGTATGCGCAGCGCGCCAAAGACCTTGGGCAGGGCGGCGGCTACACCCGTATTATTAAAATGGGGCCGCGCCGCGGCGACGCAGCCGAAGTGGTTATACTGGAGCTTGTGTAAAGCCGTACACTACGGACAGGACTAAGGTATTGGAATAGGAAAGGGACTTAGAGGTATATCTATATATTTTTAAGTTCCTTTTTTCCATGATAATAAAGCTATAGCCCGCAACCCTGCGTATGACTGATGCGCGGTCAGCGAAGCAAGCGGAAAAAATGAATTGCGGATACAATAAAGGTAGGTACATGGACGCTGTTTACGCACAAAACGTAAAATATGCATACGAATCGGAAGACGACCTCCGCCTGGCGCTGGCGGGCGTTTCTCTTACTATAAAAAAAGGCGAATTTGTAGCAATTCTGGGGCACAATGGTAGTGGAAAATCCACATTTGCCAAAAACATCAACGTGCTTTTGGTGCCGCAGGAGGGCGAGCTCAAAGTGATGGGGATGGATACCTTTGACGAAGCCAACACCTGGGAAATCCGCCGCCAGGCAGGTATGGTGTTTCAAAACCCCGACAACCAGATCGTTTCCACTGTGGTAGAGGAGGATGTTGCATTTGGCCCGGAAAACCTGGGCGTGCCGCGCGAGGAAATACTGGAGCGCATCCACGAAAGCCTTGCGGCAGTCGATATGCTGGGGTTTGAAAAACGCGCGCCGCACATGCTTTCGGGCGGGCAAAAGCAGCGCGTTGCCATCGCAGGCATCCTTGCCATGCACCCCGAACTAATCGTGTTTGACGAGCCGACGGCTATGCTCGACCCTTCCGGGCGCAATGAAGTTATGGATACCATCCACGCGCTCAGCAAAGAACATGGAAAAACGATTGTGCTCATCACGCATTATATGGAAGAAGCCATCCATGCAGACAGGGTGTTCCTGTTCAACAAAGGAAAAGTAACGCTGGAAGGTACGCCAGAGGAAGTGTTCACAAATAAGGGAAAAATAGAAGAGGCGGGGCTGATGCCGCCATTCGCAACACGCGTATACGAAATACTAAAGGAGCGTGGAGTAGAGCTTTCGGGGCGCAGCCTCACAATCGACGAACTGGTGGAGGAGCTATGCCGCTTGAAGTAAAGGATTTAAATTTCAGCTATATGCCGGGAACCCCCTTTGCTGTGCAGGCGCTTAAAAATATCAACCTGAGCGTCAATGAGGGCGAATTTATCGGCATAATCGGCCATACCGGCTGCGGCAAGTCCACGCTTATCCAGCAGATGGCAGGGCTCGTTAAGCCAGACAGCGGCAGCGTGCTTTTGGATGGGCAGGATATCAACGGTGATGGGTACGACCGCAAGCAGCTTCGCCGCAAGGTAGGCGTTGTTTTCCAATACCCGGAATACCAGCTTTTTGAGGAAACAGTGGGGCAGGATGTGGCATTCGGCCCTAAAAAAGCCGGGATGACGGAAACGGAGATAGAAAAAAACGTGGATACGGCGCTTTCGCTCGTTGGGTTTGACCCGCACGAAATCAAGCCGTTTTCGCCGTTCGACCTTTCGGGCGGGCAGAAGCGCAAGGTGGCCATTGCGGGCGTGCTGGCAACCGACCCGTCCATACTGATTCTGGACGAACCGGTATCCGGGCTTGACCCTGTGGGGCGCGAAGCGTTTATGGAGCTTGTAAAAAAACTCAACGACAGCGGTATCACAATCATTATGATTTCCCACAACATGGACGGCCTGGCCGAATATGCGGGCCGTATCGTCGCCATGTCGGAAGGCGAAATCGTAAAAGACGGCAGTGCAAAGGAAGTTTTTTCGGATATGGGCATGCTACAGGGGTTGGGGCTGGACGTCAGTGACGCGCGAAAAACAGCCCATATGCTGGAGCAGCGCGGGTTCGATATGCCGCGCGGCATCATAAAAATGGATGAGCTCATCGAGCAAATCATCCGGAATTTGGGGAGGCAGGATGCTTAAAAACATTACGCTTGGCCAATACTTTCCGGGAGACACGCCCATCCACCGGTTGGACCCCCGGATCAAGCTGATTATTTCACTTTTGCTGCTGGTTACTATTTTTGTGGTCAATTCATTTGTGGCGTTTGCGGTTATGTTCGTTTTTGTTGCGGTCGTTGCATCGATTGCGCATATCGGTGCAAAAACGATGATCAACGGCGTCCGGCCGCTCTTGTTCATCATTATTTTTGCATTTGCGCTCAATATACTCTTTTACGACGGCGAGCAGGTGTTGTGGTCGTACGGCATACTGAAAATTTCGGTAGAGGGGATCATTAAAGCATTTTTCCTGGCAATCCGCCTGGTGCTGCTTATTATGACAACCAGCCTGCTGACGCTGACAACGTCGCCCATGCAGCTTACAGACGGGCTGGAAAGCCTGCTGGGGCCGCTCAAAAAAGTAAAGGTGCCAGTACACGAAATGGCCATGATGATGAGCATTGCCATGCGCTTTATTCCCACGCTGATCGACGAAACAGACCGCATCATGAAGGCGCAGACGGCGCGCGGCGCAGAGTTTGACAGCGGAAACCTTTTAAAAAAGGCAAAAAACATGATCCCGCTGCTTGTTCCCCTTTTTGTGGGTGCATTCAAGCGCGCGGACGAGCTGGCGCTTGCAATGGAATCCCGCTGTTACCGGGGCGGGCAGGGGCGTACAAAGCTGAAGGTTCTAAAGCTGCGTACTTCCGATGTTGCCTCCATCATCCTGTGTGCGGCGTTTGCAGTCCTGCTGATGATTCTCCTGCGGCAGGAGGTTGTCCCGGCGCTGCGGTTCTGATGGTAACGCAAAACGATAAGCTGTAACTTGTCTGAATTTTTTTTGAATAGTTCATGGATGGTTCAAAAAAGTGTTTATAATATATCTTAAGCGGAAAACGTGCAAAGCCCAGAGTTGCTTAGTTACCGGAGAGGATATAGAATGAACAAGCGTATACTGTTTTTATTATTGGTTGTACTGATTATAACAGCGCTGTGCGCATGCAGCGTAAACGTTGCAGATGCGGCTATGGTTGCCCATGCAAAGCCGGATGCGCAGCAAATGCACCGGGTGGAGGAACTTCCGGGCGGTGTATATACGGTCCATATCGATGGCGCAAGCGTATTCGAT
Source organism: Christensenellaceae bacterium (assembly GCA_050945895.1). Lineage (GTDB taxonomy): Bacteria > Bacillota > Clostridia > Christensenellales > Christensenellaceae > JBMNTU01. The sequence goes on from JBMNTU010000002.1 coordinate 34,002, forward strand.
GCAGAAGGGTTTGTTTCCCACTAGATTGGGCGAAGATATAATATACCGAAAAACCGGCCACAAAGGCCGGTTTTTTCTATATATTCCCCAAATAAACGTGGTTTAAATGCTCCTTTGCAATTTCCGCCAGATGGTAAATGGTTTCGGGTGGCGTTGGCGGAACATCCGCCAGCCGGTAGCGCGGGAAAAACCGCGACAGATGGAGAGGTATATCGGCGCCAAGCGAAGAAAGCCACTTCGTCATTTCGCGGATCTCGACAGGGTCGTCATTTTTTCCGGGAATAATAAGCGTCGTCACCTCCAAATGGCAGCCTTGCGCCGCCAGGGTGATGTTGTTTTTCACAATTTCCAGGTCTCCGCCAATCTCGCAGTAAAATTCTGCGCTAAAGGCCTTCAGGTCAATATTCATGGCGTCTGTTTCGGCAAGCAACCGAGAAAACGGACCGGGGTTTGCATAACCGTTTGTTACAAGTACGGTCTTCAGCTTTTCCTTTGCTGCCAGCGTAAATACATCGAACGCGTATTCGTAGCCCACAAGCGGCTCGTTGTACGTAAGTGCGATACCAATATTGTTGAATGGAACAAGCTCCTTTGCCCTGTCAATCAGCTGTTCAGGTGAAAATTCATTATAGTGTATTTCGCTGCTGCACATGGATATTTCGTGGTTTTGGCAAAAAGGGCAGCGCAGGTTGCACCCAAAACTGCCCGCCGAAAGGATGGATTTGCCGGGGTAAAACCGATTGAGCGGTTTTTTCTCGATAGGGTCGAGGGAAAGCGCCGTTATTTTTCCATAGTTATAATCGACAACATTGCCGCCCGATGCCTGCCGTGCGCGGCAAAACCCAATCGCGCCCTCTTCCAGGCTGCATGCGCGCGGGCAGATTGCACAGATAGTTTTACTCATACGTGGCGGATCACCTCGAAGCGTTCCATCGTATAATCCTCATCCGGGTGGATGTTTGCCTTCTCCAGCGCAATTTCCACCTGCTGCGCAGGGGTATCCACGCCGTCGAGGTCGGGAAGCAGCAGTCCGCGCTTCATGCCCGCGGTCACTATAACGCCATAGCGTTTTACGTCCAGCTCGCTTATGCTCGAAATGGGGCGCGGCTCGCCCAATACGTCTACACTGTAGGTAAGCTGTTCGAGCTCGCGCGGCTCAACCGGGTCAAACCGATAGTCGCGCACCGCCGAACTGACCGCGTTTTGGATGATCTCTTCTGCAACCGTGGGTTGTGTGGGAGAAATCGTTCCAATACAGCCGCGTAAACGCCCCTCTTTTTTGATAGAAACAAAGGCACCCGCCCGCCTTTCCAAAAGCTCTGGGGGAACATCTTCGGGCAGCGGCGGCGTTTGGTGGTTTTGCACGGCATATTCCAGCGCATAGCGCGCCAGCCGCACATACGGGTCTTCATGCGATTTTTTCTTTTGCATGGCCTTAAGCTGGTTAACCTCAAAGCGTTCCAAAAAGCGGCGGTCCGGGTCTTTTCCAGTGGGAACAAAGCTGGCAACGGCATAGCCGACCCCAAACGGGCCTTCATAGCTTAAAAGCTGCGCATGAACGGACATTCCGTCCAGCGCGCCCGCCATAATAATAAACGACCGGAGGCCGCATTCGCCGGCGGCATCCGCAAACGATTCGTCAATCGTCAAAAAACGGTAAAAATCCGCGGTCTGCAAAGCCTCAGTAATTTCCTTGTCCAGCTCCGGGCCCTGTTTTCTGAACCCGTACGGGCCGTCTTCCTTCAGGTAATGGGAAAGGTCTCCGCTGGCAATCAATACGGTATTTCTGTTAAGAGACCGCGATACTTCCGCAATCAGCTTCCCATATTTGTAATGCGATGCGTACGAAAGGCCGGATAAGGAGAGCCGCACCGCGCGAACCCGGGACATATATTTTTGCAAAAAATATAGCGGAATAAAGGAACCATGGTCGAGCGCCGGATCCTTTTCACCCAAAAACCCCGCGGGGATATCATTTTTGGTCGCAAGATCCGCCAGCGCGCCCGAAAACTCTGCGTCATAAGAAACCTCCGCCTTTATTTGCGCTGCGCCAAACTGGGAAAAATCTCCCTGCGCTTTTTTGCCGGGGGAAATATGCAGGTAATCCGAATACATGGCCGAATGCGGAGAAATAATGACCACAGTATCCGGCTTAAGCTCGGCGGCCTGCTGCATGACGGCTTCATATGCGTCAACGGTGGCCTGTATGGTACGCTGCTTACCCTTGCCTACCTCGGGAACGATAAGCGGAGGATGTGGAACTGCAAAAGCGCCGGTAATTGCCATAACTGTTTCCTCCCTGTTTTGCCTGAGTGCTGGTATTATAAACGCGCGGCTAGCCGCTTATGCCGCGTATATATTCCCTGCCAATATAATTTTGCAGCACGCTGGGAATTTTTATGCTGCCGTCTTTTTGCTGGTAATTTTCCACGATGGCAGCAAATGTCCGGCCCACGGCCAGCCCGCTGCCATTCAGTGTGTGGACAAACCTGGGCTTTCCGTCGTCGTCCCTAAAGCGGATGTTGGCGCGGCGCGCCTGAAAATCCTCGCAATTGGAGCAGGAAGAAATTTCCACATAGCGCCCGTAGCTGGGCATCCACACCTCCAGGTCGTATGTTTTTGCCGCGGCAAACCCCATATCGCCCGCCGAAAGCAAAACGACCCGGTAGGGCAACCCTAAAAGCTGCAAAATGCGCTCGGCATTCTGCGTCATTTTTTCCAGCTCTTTATAGGAGTCTTCCGGCCGTGTAAATTTGACCATCTCTACTTTATCGAACTGGTGCAGGCGGATTAAACCGCGCGTATCGCGGCCTGCGCTTCCCGCTTCCGCACGAAAGCAGGGGCTGTATGCCACGTTATAGATGGGCAGCATCTGGGCGTCCAATATTTCGTGCGCATACATATTGGTAAGCGGAACCTCCGCCGTAGGGATCATATACAATTCTGTGTTTTCGATATGGTACATGTCTTCCGCAAACTTGGGAAGCTGGCCTGTGCCCCGCATGGCGCTTTCGGTGGCGGCAAACGGCGGCATAATTTCGGTATAGCCGTGCTCCGTCGTATGCGTGTTGAGCATAAAATTCATGATGACGCGCTCCAGCCGCGCGCCCATGCCCTTAAAGAACACAAAGCGCGCCCCCGCAACCTTTGCGCCCGCCTCCTGGTCTATAATGCCAAGCTTCTGGCAAATATCCCAATGCGGCGTGGGTTCAAAATCGAACTCGGTCGGCGGCATAAATTCGCGCACCACAATGTTGTCGTTTTCGTCCGCGCCGTCGGGTACGCTTGCGTCCGGCAGGTTGGGTATGTCCAAAAGATGAGATTCCAGCTGTTCGTCAACCTTCTGCAAATCTGTGTCGTATTGCTTGATCTGCTCGGAGGTCAATTTCATATCCGCCATCACCGCGTCGGTATTCTCGCCGTTTTTTTTCATAATGGGGATTTGCTTAGAAACGCGGTTGCGCTCCGCTTTAAGCTGTTCCACCTCCTGGAGCATCGCGCGTTTTTTCTTGTCCAGCTCCGCGATTTCCTTCAGGTCGTTCGTATCGCGCCCGCGCCGCTTAAGCGCCGCTTCAACGGCCGCATAGTCCTCCCGGACCAGTTTTATATCGATCATTGCCAATAACCTCTTTTATCTACATTTTATTCGGTGCTTTGATGCCAAGCAGCGAAAGCCCCGTCTTAATCGTTGTTTTAACCGCCTTTGCCAGCAGGATGCGTGCATTGGTTTTTTCTATGTCTTCGTCTATAATGCGGTGTTCGAAATAATACTTGTTGAATGCCTGCGCAAGGGCAGTCGTAACGCGCGTCACATAAAAAGGCTCGCATTTTTCCGCCGCCGATACCAGCGCATCCGGAAAGCTCTCCAATATTTTTATCACCGCTTTTGCGTCCCCATTGTCAAGCGCGCCAAAGTCGGCAGGTTTACCGTTCTCTTGCCATTTGGAGAGGAGCGATGCGCAGCGCGCATGGCAATATTGCACATACGGGCCCGTTTCACCGTCAAAATTTAGCACCCGGTCAAACGAAAACGTAATGTCTTTGATGCGGCTTTGAGACAGCGTGGAATAGATGACCGCGCCAATACCCACGTCGCTGGCCACCTGCTCTTTGTTTTCGAGGTCGGGGGTCTTTTCGTTGATAACGGCAAGCGTTTTTTCCGTGGCGCGCGCCAAAACATCCTTCAAAAGCACGACCTTTCCGCCGCGGGTAGACATCGTACCGTCCTCCAGCGAAACCATGCCAAACGCCACATGCTCCATATCCTCCGCCCAGCTGTGCCCCATTTTTTCTAGCGTTGCAAAAAGCTGCTTAAAATGCAGGTTTTGCTGATATGCCACCACATACAGGCACCGGTAAAAGTCGTACGTTTGTTTGCGGTATTCCGCAGCCGCCAGGTCGCGCGTAATATACAGCGTTGTACCGTCCGACTTAAGTATGAGCGCCGGGGGCAGGTCAAATTCATCCAGCTGCACGACATACGCGCCTTCGCTTTCCACCAGCAGCTGCTTTTGCTTCAGCTCGGAAAGGATCGCCGGAATTTTATCGTTATAAAAGCTTTCGCCCGCATAGGAGTCAAACGTTACGTCCAGCAGCGCGTAAATCTTCTGCGCTTCTTTAAGCGTTACATCCGAAAACCATTTGAAAATGCGCAGCGCCTCGGCGTCTCCGTCTTCAATTTTTTTAAACCACGCCCGCCCCAGGTCGTTGAGGCTTTCGTCCTCCTCCGCCTCTTTGTGGAAGCGGACATACAGGTCGAGCATGGCGTCTATAGAGCGTGCTTCAATATCTTCGTCGCTGCCCCACAGCTTGTATGCCGCAATCAGCTTTCCAAACTGCGTGCCCCAGTCGCCCAGGTGGTTTACGCCAACCGTTTGGTATCCAAGAAAACCGTAGATTTTATAAAGCGCGCTGCCAATGGCGGTGCTGGACAAATGGCCGATATGAAACGGCTTTGCAATATTGATGGATGAGTAGTCTATAACAACTGTTTTACCAGCGCCCGCGTCTTGCCGGCCCCAATCCTCGCCGCTTTCGCATACCGTATTTAAAACCGATTCCACATAAACGCGCGTATCGTAATAGAAATTCAGGTAGCCGCCCAGCACTTTAATTTCCGTAATAAAGTCCGGCTTTTCCAGCGTTTCGGCAAGCTCCTGCGCAATTTTCGGCGGCGCTTTTTTCAGTGTTTTGGCCAGCTTGAAGCAGGGCAGCGCAACATCGCCCATTCCGGTATCCGGCGGGGTTTCGAGCATCTGCAATACTTCTTCCGCATTCATTTCCAGCGGAGCTGCAATTTTTTCCGACAAGATTTTTTTGAAATCCATTTTCCGTTACATACTCCCGATCTTTTTTCCATTTAAAAGCATGATTCTTTTATACCATAAAATAGCCGTTTTATCAATGTGCCAAATATGCTATAATCGGAGAAACAACAAGATTATGAAGGAGAGAAAAGCGGTGAAGCTGTGGCAGAAAAGACTGATTTTCCTTGCGGGGTTTGTGGTTGTTGCAGTTGTGCTGCTCGTCATATCTTACAGATGAAAAAAACTGCCCTATCGATGTTATTTGTGCTTTGTACAGCCATTCTTTCCGGATGCGCCGTGGCTGGTGTTTCCGTTGCTTCGCAAAATCCGGACGCTGCCAAAACGGCAGAGTCTTTTTATATGAACACAACAATCCGCCAGGAAGTCTATACGGAAAACGAAGAAATACTCAACGAAAACAACAGTATCCTGCGTGAAATCGAACAGAGAATGTCCCGGACGGTTAAGGGAAGCGAAATATACAAGGTCAACCATACGGACGGAAGCGTCGAAGTCTCGGAAGACACGCTGCATGTGCTTACGCAGGCTGTTTTAGCAGCGCAGGAAACGGGCGGCGCATTCTCCCCGGCGCTGGGGGACATTATGGATGCGTGGAATTTCCGGGCCGATACGCCGCGCGTCCCTCCCGAAGAGCAAATTTGCCAGCTGTTGGCAAAGGCAAATTATGAAGATATAAAAATCAACCAAGACAAGGTGGATGCAGGCGGCACCTCCATAGACCTTGGCGGAGCGGTAAAAGGCTATGCGCTGGGCCAAATTGCCCAAAATTTGGCAGAGCATGAAGTCGAATCTGCGTTGATCAATGCGGGAGGGGCCATTTACGCACACGGGCTGCGCCCGAACGGAGAGAAGTGGAAAATTGGCATCCGCGACCCCAAAGGTATAGCGGAGCAGTATATGGGTACGCTGCTGATAGAAAACGCCTTTTTGTCTACCTCCGGAACGTACGAGCGCGGGTTTACGGCAGACGGTGCCTATTACCACCACCTGATCGACCCCAAAACCGGCTGGCCGGCGGAAAACGGCTTGCTGTCTGTAACGGTCGTTTCGGAAGATGGACTGCTGTCGGATATTTATTCTACCGCGCTTTTTGTTATGGGACCGGACGCGGGCCTTGCCTATGCAAACGAAAACGGCATAGACGCAGTATTCCTGACTGCCGGAGGTGGTGTGCGTACGACAAACGGGTTTGCGGAAAAATATACGTTTGAAATACGCAGCGGGACGACATACCATGAAGAATAACCGCCTGTTTTCCGTAAGCGATATCGTGTTCACAGCTGCCACCGTAGCCATTGCGCTGCTGGCCTGGCTTTTTTTTATGGGCGCAAAGCAGGGAGGAACAGTCGAATTTCGAATGGATGGAAAAATCGTGGAAAGCGCGCCACTCAATAGCGATAAAACGATTGAACTCCAGGGCGAATATACGAATGTTTTTGAAATAAAAGACGGAGAGGTGTGGGTTTCCCATACCGATTGCCCCAACCACCAGTGCGAAAAAATGGGGAAAATCAGCCAGCAAGGCGCAAGCATTGTCTGTGTGCCCAACCGCGTAAGCGCGACCATTTCGGGAGAGGGGGATGTAGATGCCGTCTCCTGATAAACAAAACACGCGAAAGCTTTTATTCTCCGCCGTATTATGCGCGTTTGCGCTGGCGTTGTCGCTGCTGGACACGGCCGTGTCCTCGCTTATTCCATTTTTGCCCGGCTTCAAGCTGGGGCTTGCCAATGTTGTGACGCTGTATGCGCTGTATACGCTGGGCGGCGGGTATGCCCTTCTCATCTGTATTGTCCGGGTGTTTTTGGCTGCCGCCTTGTCCGGAAATATGACCATGCTGCTTTTTTCGCTTTTTGGCGGGGTTGTAAGCCTGTTGCTGATGTGGGGCGTAAAACGGCTTCTCAGTATGGTCAAAACAAGCGTTGTGGGCGGGGTTGCCCACAATATGATGCAGGTGCTGGCGGCGTTTTTACTGACGGACACGCCGCAGGTCGGCTACTACATTCCTTTTCTGATTATAGCGGGGGCGGTCAGCGGCTTTTGTATGGGCGTGCTGTGCGGGCTTATCCTCCGCCGGTTGCCGCCAAAAGCAAAATAGGCTACTTTTGCCCGGATGCAGGGCCGATTGGGCTGCAAGGCAGGTGCGCGGCCGAAAGGGCGGGCAGGCTTTCCGGATGGTTTTGGTTCCGCTTTTTGTGCCAATTGAATTCCGTCATATTGTGCCAGTAGCGCTCGGGCATATGGCTTCTGCGGCAGCGCGGGTTTTCCCGCCCGGGCACGGCTATGGTATCGTAAAACAGCTTCCACAGCTCGCGAAACGTTTCTTCCTCGGCGTCCGGACTTGGCATATGGAAATCCTCCAGCGGGCCAATGCCGGTTTTTCCGCCGTCGTGTACCAGCGCCATTTTATGCGTGCGGTCATAAATCAAAAAACGCTCATTGGGGTACCGCTCCGCAAAATGCGGCCGCAGGATGGGCAGCACATAGTTTTTTGGGTCAATAATGGAAACAAGCGCGCCTCCGCACACAGAAAACCGGACAAAGCCTGTTAAAAGATGTGCCTCGTTTGTCAGGTGGTTTACAGCCTTAAAAAGGGCGTTTACCGAATCGTCCGTAAGCATGCGCATGACGCGCGGCCCATGCCTATACCCCAACTGCAAAAACCGGAGCATATACCACTCCTTTTTTGGAAGGGAAGTCAAAAAAGCGCGTTTAATAAAATCGAGCGCGTCTTTGCCCATTTTGGGGGGGATAGAGCGCAGCACCCGCTGGGCGTACCCTTCGTCCGTTACGATTTCTACATAGTCAAAAAACGACAGTTGGTCTGTGCCCGGGGGGAAAATGTCCTCCGGATTTTCACCCATTTGATAGCTACGAAATACACAGCATAAAAATCCTTCAAAGCTGCCGTCATATCGGTAGGTCACATCTCTCCGTGCAGACATTTTACCTGTTCCTCCTCCAAAAAATCAGGCGAATTGAAAAAAGACAATTGCGTCGGGCCTGTATAATAGCCGTCTGCCTTATACATTTCAAGCGCTTTTTTGGACATCAGCGCACACAGCACATCTTCGTGTTTGGTGCTGACGCCGCGGCTCAATTTACCGTTGCAGGTTATGAAATAGCGGGCGCGCTTCATTACGATACCCAGTTTTTTCAGCCCGTCAAACGTCAGCGCCGAAGCGCGGCGCGCATACACGATTCGCTGTGCGCTCCGAACACCAATGCCGGGCACGCGCAGCAGCGTCTCTATGGGCGCCTTGTTGATTTCCACAGGAAAAATGCCCATATTGTTGATGGCCCAGTTACACTTTGGGTCGATATACGGGTTGAAGTTCTGATGCGCTTCGTCCAACAGCTCGGCAGCGGAAAAATGATAGAACCGCAGCAGCCAGTCGGCCTGGTACAGCCTGTGCTCCCGCAATAGGGGAGGCTTGGTGCCCAGCGCAGGCAGGTTGCTGTTGTCTGAAACGGGCATATATGCGGAATAGAACACTCGTTTCAAACCGTATTTTTTGTACAGCGCTTCTGACAGGTGCAAAATCTGGTAATCGGTCTCGGGCGAAGCGCCGACAATCATCTGTGTGCTGTGCCCTGCGGGAACAAACCGGGGCGCGCCCTTATAGCGGACAAGCTCCTTCTTGTTTTCCGTAAGGCCGTTTGCAATAAGCCCCATCGGAGAGAGGATCGATTGCTTAGACTTGTCTGGGGCAAGCAATGCCAGGCTTTGTTGCGAAGGAAGCTCGATGTTGACGCTCATGCGGTCGGTCAGCAGGCCAAGCTGGTATAGCAGCGCATCGCTGGTTCCGGGGATGGCCTTGGAATGGATGTAGCCGTAAAACTTATACTCTTCGCGCAGGATGCGCAGCGTTTCGATCATTCGTTCGGTTGTGTGGTCGGGGTCCTTCAGCACGCCCGAGCTGAGGAAAAGCCCCTCAATATAGTTGCGCCGGTAAAAGTGCATGGTAAGGTCGGCAAGCTCGCGCGGGGAAAAAGCCGCGCGGGCACGTCGTTTGAACGGCGGTTTACGCAGTAGGCGCAGTCGTACGCGCAGGCGTTTGTCATTAAAACCTTAAGCAGGGAAATACACCGCCCGTCCGCGGCAAAGCTGTGGCAAATTCCGCCGAGCGAAGCGCTGCCCATTCCGTCCTTTCCGGATGGGCGGTCTGTACCGCTGGAGGTACATGCAACGTCGAATTTTGCAGAATCGGCAAGAACCCTCAATTTTTCGAACATGTCCATAATAATCACCTAATTGCTTTAAAGCAATAAAATATACTTAATATTACCATAGAATTGTGCACAAAAGCAATATAATAATCAGTATATCATGCGGGGTTACAAAATCCTGTATATTTGGAGAAGATATGTTACAATAAATGAGTTTAATGGAAAAAAATCCGGGAGGCGGAAATGAAAGCACTGGTAACAGGCGCAAGCGCGGGAATTGGGCGGGACATTGCGCGGGCGTTGGCAAAAAGAGGATATGACCTGGTTTTGGTAGCCCGCAGGGAAGACCGCCTGGCCGAACTAAAAAATGAGCTGAATGTAAATGTAGAAACATTGCCGCTGGATTTATCCAGTCCGGAAAACTGCTATGAGCTGTACGACCGGATGGAGGGGCAAACGATCGACATTCTTGTAAACAATGCGGGGTTTGGCGTGTTTGGCGGTTTTTTGGAAACGGACCTACCGCGTGAACTGGAGATGATGGACACAAATATGAAGGCGGTTCACATACTGACCAAGCTGTTTTTGAATAAATTCAAAGCGCGGGATTCTGGCTATATACTAAATGTCGCTTCTTCGGCAGCATTTTTTTCCGGGCCGCTTTTTTCGAGCTATTATGCGTCAAAGGCATATGTACTTCGCTTGACGGAAGCAATTTGGCAGGAGCTGAGGGAAGACAAAAGCAATGTATATATCGGCGCGCTTTGCCCTGGGCCGGTACGGACGGAATTCGGCAAAGTGGCGCATGCGGATATTGGCGTTACAAGCGGGCTTACGAGCGAGTATGTGGCGGAGTATACCCTCCGGAAAATGTTCCGGCGCAAAAGGGTGATCGTTCCTGGGGGAATGATGAAGGCGGCGCGGTTTTTTTCAAAGATATTGCCCGATAAGCTGCTGCTGAAAGCCGTTTATGCGCTGCAAAGCCGGAAATGAAAGGTTGCCCTGCGGCTATAAAAAGAGTAAAATAGAGCCGGACAGGAGAAGTTGGATGGCGTTGTCGATTGCGCCGCTTTTTAGCGGTTCTAAGGGAAATTCCATATTGATTGGAACAGAGCGTGCAAAAATACTGATAGACGCTGGTTTTTCCTGCGCGCGCATTATGGCGGAACTGGCTAAAATTGATGTCCATATAAGCGAAATAAAGGGGATACTGGTTACGCACGAGCATACCGACCATATTGCCGGCATCGGCTCTGTTTCGCGGAAATACGATATTCCCATTTATGCGAACGAGCCCACATGGTGCGAGATGGCGCCCAAAACGGGGGCGATTTCGCAAAAAAACATACGCGTCATAACGGAGGACGATTTCTATATCGAGGATATGTGTATCCAGCCGTTTGAGATCGACCATGACGCCGCCATGCCGTTTGCGTATACCGTGCATTCGGGCGGCAAGAAAATTAGCGTGATGACGGACCTTGGGCAGGTAACTGAACGTGTGTTAGACAGGGTTCGCGATTCCAATATCGTGCTTTTAGAATCCAACCACGACATAGAGATGCTGCGAAACGGACGTTACCCGCAGTACCTGAAGCGGAGGATATTATCCAAAAACGGGCATCTTTCAAACGATGATGCGGCAAAAACGGCATTGCGGCTTGTTGTGTCGGGCGTTAAGGGAATTCTGCTGGGGCATCTTTCGGAAAACAACAACGACCACACGCTGGCGTACGAAACGGTATGCGGGCATTTGTTTGAAAACGGCATTGTTGCGGGCAGGCATGTGGCGGTTGGAATTGCAAAACAGGAAGGCGTAACGGGGTATTATGCAGCAAAATAGGTTGAGGGCGGGGCATTTTTCTATATGGCAGGCAAATCTGGCGCTCTTTGTGTTGATGTTTGGGTACATACTCATCGACCTGTATGAGATTATTTATGTTCTTGCCTCCGGCAATATGCCGTTGGCGGATGTTTCTATATGGACGCGCATTGCGGTGGACATACCGATCATGATCATTGCGTTTTACTGCGCCAGCCCGGTGCGCGCACTGCGGTTTGTGCGGCCAAAAGCCAGAAATATTTCGTACACGGTTTTGCTTACACTGTTTACCTACATTGCTATGTCGGTTCTGCTGAACTTTTTAGCGGAGACCATTTTGACATCCGGCGGAACCATTCCCGAAGATACGCTGGTGGAAGAGATGGTGAGCCAGCCGTTTGCGTTGACGTTTTTCTTTTTGTGCATTCTGGCGCCGTTTACGGAGGAAATTTTGTTTCGCGGCATGCTGCAGGGGGCGTACGAGCGGAAATATGGGTTTGCGGCAATTGTTTTTTCCGGCGTGCTGTTCGGATTGGTGCATGCCGACCCGCTGTCTGTTGTAAACGGGGCGGTGCTGGGGCTTTTGCTGGGGTACCTGTACCTGAAAACACGCTCGATCTGGTGCCCGATTGTGATGCATGCGCTTTATAACCTGTTTGCGTTTACGCTGATCCCGGACTATTTCATACTCAACCTGCCGTGGGTTGTCGGTGCGTTTGACATGACGACGGCGCATTTTGGAAACGCAGTATATGCGGCGTACAACCTGCTGATTGGCGTGGGCAGCGCCATTTTGGCCGGCGTTATGATTTGGGTGATCCGGCGGGAAAACAGCGAAAACCAGCCAAAGCAGGCAGGAAGGATGGAGTTGGAGCCGCCCAGGGCCGGACAGACGACCTTTTTTGTAATGGCGGCGATTTTGATTGCGCTGCGCTTTATACTGGGGATTAGCTCCTATCTTATGTAAACGGGGTAACGAGGCATCAAAATTCTTATTATTTGCACGGGCAAACTGAAAAAAGACTATTTTTACAATGCGCAGCTGGACTATGAAAAGCTGCTTTCCCGCTTTGCGGACGTGACGGTTGCGGAGGTTGCGGACGAACCGCTTGCAAACATCAAAAGCAAAAAGGACGAACAGAATGCCAAAAACAAGGAGGCAGAGCGTATTTTGGCAAAATGCCCGCCGGGCTTTTTGATTGCCTGCGATGTGAAGGGCCAAAAATATGACTCGGAAGGGTTTGCGGACAGGCTTTCGGAAATTATGACAAACGGCGCGGGCACGCTCGTGTTTGTGGTTGGTGGGTCGATTGGGCTGGCGGACGATATATTAAAAAAAGCGGATATGCGCATATCGCTGTCGGACATGACCATGCCGCACCGGCTGTTCCGGGTGGTGCTTTTGGAGCAGATATACCGTGCGTTTAAGATTATGAACGGGGAAACGTACCATAAATAGATAGAACATCCTTTGTGGAGCGAATAAAGATTTGACGGCATGTACTGATAAATGATAAAATAAAGATATTAAATACTAGGAGGTATTTTTCTATGGAAAACCAGACCAAAACGTTTGCTATTGTGGCACTCGTATGCGGAATTGTGGGTATCGTGTTCACGTTTGTTCCGATGCTTCCAATTTTGGGACTTATCCTTCCCATAGTTGGTATTATTTTCGCCAATGTTTCGAAGAAGAAAGAAGGACCGAGCGGAATGGCTACGGCAGGATTGGTGCTTTCTATTATTGCGCTGGTAATCTGGATCATCTATGTTGTTATTATCGGCGTTGCACTGGGCCTGGTAGCAGGCGCATATGTTGGCGCATTTATGTAAGAGCCGCGCAGCAGCATATAAACCAGAATTGTTTTTTAAAAGACGGCCAAGGCCGTCTTTTTCTTTATGCTTGTAAAATAGGGGGATATCGATAAAGACAATATGTCTGTTTTATGGTATAATGAGCTCGCGAATTTTACAACATTTGGTATTAGGCTTTCTGGGGGAAATGTTGTGTACCACACGGGCTGGGGACAGCAAAAAGAGTTTTGAGGAGCAAACATGGCTGAGGAAAAAAATTTTATTGAAGAAATTATTGACCGCGACCTGGCGGAAGGAAAAGTACAGTCGATTGTAACGCGCTTTCCGCCCGAGCCGAATGGGTATTTGCATATCGGGCATGCGAAGGCGATTGCGCTGAACTTTGGCCTTGCCGAAAAATACGGCGGCAGGTGCAACCTGCGGTTTGACGACACAAACCCGCTGAAAGAGGATGATGAATATATCCGCGCCATTAAAAGGGACGTTGAATGGCTGGGGTACCGGTGGGACGAAGAATGCTATGGGTCTGACTATTTTGAGTATATGTACGAGCGTGCGGTTATCCTGATTAATAAAGGGTTGGCGTATGTGGACGACCTTTCGGCAGAGCAGATCCACGAATATCGCGGAACGCTTACGTCGCCCGGCAAAAACAGCCCATACAGGGAGCGCGAAATCGAAGAGAATCTTGATCTGTTTGAACGTATGAGAAAGGGTGAATTTCCGGATGGGTCTAAGACGCTGCGTGCCAAAATTGACATGGCGTCGCCCAACCTGAACATGCGCGACCCGGTCATATTCCGTATCTTGAAGGCGCCGCACCACCGAACGGGCGACCGGTGGGTCATTTATCCGATGTATGACTTTGCACATCCGTGGGAAGATGTGGTGGAGGGCATTACCCACTCGCTGTGTACGATGGAATTTGAGGACCACCGGCCGCTGTACGACTGGGCGGTGGAGAATTGCGACTGCGCATGTACGCCGCACCAGTACGAATTTGCGCGGCTGAACATGACCAACACGGTGATGAGCAAGCGCTATTTGAAAAAGCTGGTGGACGACGGCGTAGTGGACGGCTGGGATGACCCGCGCATGCCTACCATAAGCGGGGTGCGCCGAAGGGGGTATACGCCTGCGGCCATCCGGGATTTTTGCGAACGCATCGGCATTGCAAAAGCCAATTCGGAGGTGGACGTCCGCCTGCTGGAGCATTGCGTCCGCGAGGACCTGAACGCCAAGGCAAAACGCGTGATGGCGGTGCTGCGCCCGCTTAAGCTGACCATTGAAAACTATCCCGACGGCAAGACCGAAATGCTGACGGCGGAAGACCTGCCGGGCGGCGAAACAGTGCACGAAGTGCCGTTTTCTAAGCACCTATACATCGAGCAGGACGATTTTTTGGAAGAGAAGCCAAACAAGAAATACTTCCGTTTATATGTTGGCGGCGAGGTGCGGCTGAAAAATGCGTATATCATAAAATGTGAGCGGGCAGTAAAAGACGCGGACGGCAATATTGTGGAAGTGGTTTGCACCTATGACGAGACAACGAAATCGGGCGGCGAGAACAGCGGCCGGAAAGTAAAGGGAACGCTGCACTGGGTGGAGCGCGAGACGGCGGTTTCTGCTGTGGCGCGGCTGTATGACTATCTGTTTGTGAAGGATGAGAACGAAGAGCAATACCGACCGAACGACCATTCGGTAGAAGTTTTGGATGACATAAAAGTGGAGCCGGAAATATTGAAGGCCGGCAAGGGCGGGCGGTTCCAGTTTCTTCGGCAGGGGTATTTTAATATCGACGAGGTGGATTCGGAGGCGGAAAACCTTGTGTTTAACCGCATTGTTAGCCTGAAGGACAGCTATAAACCGCCGACAGAATAGGGATTGGATATGCGAGTGGGAAAAAAGGCGGCGATTGTGGCCGGAGTGACCTGCCTGCTTGTGTTTTTGTTGTGCGGGTGTGCGTCTTGCTCGTCTTTGTTGGATTTGGCGTGGCAGAGGGCTGATGAGGAAATATACCAGAAAACGGAGATGCCATCCGGGATGGTATTTACGCAAATGGAGGCTATCCGCAGCGACGATGGGCAGATTCTTTTGGTGGGGTGGCTGGATTCCCGGGGTGAATTTGAAGACTACTATGCGTGGTACTCCAACCCGCAGCGCATGAAAGAGGACTACCGTTTTTTATGTGAGCAGTTTGTGCAAGCGGATGAAAAAGGAAAGCCTGGACAGCCCACAAATGTTTTTGTAAGGATTGAAGCAAACGCGGTCTACGATTACGAGGCAGACACGCTATACCTGCCGAGCATGTACGAGCAGGAACTGACGGCCTTGCTGAAGTTTGAGGTGACGGACATACGCTACCTGATCTTTGACGAAAACGCGCAAGACTATTTGATTGCGGAGGGATTTTCAAGCGGCATCAATGAAGATGTAGATGCACCCATAATGGACGTGTTTTGGGACGAATGTCCGGAGGTGTTCGTACATAACGGGGTGCTGGAAACGAATTTTGAAAACGCGACGGTTTTTTGAGAAAAACAGTTAAGTAAGATATACGGAAAGAAATGGAAAGGAAAAAATTGCAATGGAAGTACGGACAAGATTTGCGCCCAGCCCCACGGGGTATTTGCATGTTGGGGGCCTGAGGACGGCGCTATACGCATATTTGTACGCGAAAAAGAACGACGGAAAGTTTATTCTGCGCATAGAGGACACGGACAGGGAACGGCTGGTGGACGATGCATGCGAAATCATTTACCGCACATTGAAGGATACGGGTCTTGTGTATGACGAAGGGCCGGATGTGGGCGGACCGTACGGGCCGTATATTCAGTCTGAGCGCAAGGATATTTATAAAAAATATGCCGAAGAGCTGGTGAAAAAGGGCGCGGCATATTATTGCTTTTGCACAAAGGAACGGCTGGACGATTTGCGCGCGGAGTGTGAAAAGGATGGTAGGACGCCCAAGTATGACAAGCGCTGCGCGGGGCTTTCGAAAGAGGAAGTGCAAAAGAGGATGGATGAGGGGGAACCATATGTGATCCGCCAGAATATCCCCAAAGAGGGAGAGACGACCTACCATGATATGGTGTATGGTGAGATTACGGTACCCAACAGCGATATGGAAGACAATGTGCTGTTAAAATCGGACGGGTACCCGACGTACAACCTGGCCAACGTGGTGGATGACCATCTGATGGAAATCAGCCATGTGATTCGCGGGGTAGAGTATTTGTCGTCCACGCCCAAGTACAATCTGCTGTATACAGCGCTTGGCTGGGAGATTCCGGAGTATATCCACCTGCCCGTCGTTATGCGGGACAAGCACCAGAAGCTTTCCAAGCGCCACGGCGACGCTTCGTTTGAGGATTTTGTAGCAAAAGGATACCTGCCGCAGGCGGTGCTGAACTATATTGCACTGCTTGGTTGGGCGCCGGAGGGCACGCAGGAAATATTTACATTGCCCGAGCTTGCGGAGGCGTTCGATTTGTCGGGAATCAGCAAATCGCCCGCCATTTTCGATGTGGATAAGCTGAAGTGGATGAACGCGGAATACATACGCGCGCTTTCGGATGATGTATATATTAATGTAGCTTTGCCGTATATTGAAAAGGCGATTGACCCGGATAAGTTTGACATGGGCATTATTGCGCGCATCACAAAGCAGCGTACGGAGGTTTTGAGCGAGCTGACGGAAAAGCTGGCATTTTTGAACGAAATGCCGGAGTACGACATCGCGCTTTTCAACCACAAGAAAATGAAGGTTACGCCGGAGAGTGCACTTGTATATATTAAGGAAGCTTATCCGGTTTTAGAAAACCTTCCAGAGTTCAGCGAAGAGTATATCCATAACGCAATGCTTTCGCTGGTAGAAAAACTGGGCATTAAAAACGGACAGCTGCTGTTTCCATTGCGCATTGCAATTACGGGCACGGCAGTAACGCCGGGTGGAGCAATAGAAATTGCCGCGCTGTTGGGCAGGCATGAGACGCTGGCAAGGCTGGGCAAGAGCATTCAGATGCTGGAAAACGCGTTGGCGTAGGTTGTACCAATGTATATAGGGCGTTTCTGGAACGTAAAGGGAGCAGAAAATTTGAAAAAGGAACAAAAGGGACTTTTGGCGGGCTTCGATGAAAAAATATGGGAAAGCTTTACAGCCGGTATTGAGAAGTATGTGTCGCCCATCGACCTGATGGAGGACGATGTGTGGGCAGCGCTGAAACAGGTCGTTTCGGCCGAGGATACGGAAATTGTAAGGTGGCTCCAGACAAGAATACCTGCCCTGGCAGGGGATGCGCCGGTAGATATGCTGCTCATAACGGACGGAGATAAAATATTAAAGGCATTGATTTTGCAGATGCGTTGAAAAATGTAAGGAATGGATACGGATGGCAAGAGCACTCTGCTTATATGGGCGGGGTGCTTTTGTTTAGGAATGCGTATGCTTCGATTGCATTTAACGATATGTGGGGTGGCAGCAGGCGGTGACAACTATATGTAGATGTGGCAAAAAAGGCTATTTAAAAAGAAAAAAAGTTATTGACATGGGAGGATGGATTTGGTATTATGAATGAGCCGCCTTTTAGGCGGGGAACCTTGAAAAAAGCATACAGTACCAAAAAAATGCCAGTGATTTGGAAACAAAGAACTGAAAGAAAAGCTTGAAAAGCGGAGCCTGATCAATGATTAGTTAAAGGCATCTTCGGATGTTAAAATTTTAATTAAGAGTTTGATCCTGGCTCAGGACGAACGCTGGCGGCGTGCTTAACACATGCAAGTCGAACGAAGATGCTCTGTATGAAGCCTTCGGGTGGAATTTTGAGTAGACTGAGTGGCGGACGGGTGAGTAACGCGTGAGCAACCTGCCCTTGAATGGGGGACAACAGTCGGAAACGACTGCTAATACCGCATGAGACCACGGTTTCGCATGGAACTGAGGTAAAAGGATTTATTCGATCAAGGATGGGCTCGCGTCCCATTAGGTAGTTGGTGAGGTAACGGCTCACCAAGCCAGCGATGGGTAGCCGACCTGAGAGGGTGATCGGCCACACTGGAACTGAGACACGGTCCAGACTCCTACGGGAGGCAGCAGTGGGGAATATTGGGCAATGGGCGAAAGCCTGACCCAGCAACGCCGCGTGAGGGAAGAAGGCCTTCGGGTTGTAAACCTTTGTCCTTGGGGACGAAAAAAATGACGGTACCCAAGGAGGAAGCTCCGGCTAACTACGTGCCAGCAGCCGCGGTAATACGTAGGGAGCGAGCGTTGTCCGGAATTACTGGGCGTAAAGGGTGCGTAGGCGGCCTGCCAAGTCAGATGTGAAATACCGGGGCTTAACTCCGGGGCTGCATTTGAAACTGGTGGGCTTGAGTACAGGAGAGGTAAGTGGAATTCCTAGTGTAGCGGTGAAATGCGTAGATATTAGGAGGAACACCAGTGGCGAAGGCGACTTACTGGACTGTAACTGACGCTGAGGCACGAAAGCGTGGGGAGCAAACAGGATTAGA
>JBMNTU010000003.1:0-50473 GCA_050945895.1 Christensenellaceae bacterium
GCCCCCTTCCACAACGGAATTCTTAATTAACTTCGGTGATTGAGGGTGCTGTATATTTTCGTGACCAAACGCTGTACTTTTCAGTTGACAAACACAGAAGTGTTTGGTAATAATCATTCCCGCGCTTAGAACTATTCGGCGATTGCAACATATTGCTGGCCGCGCGTGAATGATTATGTGATATATATATTATAATATACTTGTTTTTCGATGCACAGCATCTTCATATGTATAAAAAATGTCAAAAACTTCCGAAACACCCATTGATAAGCCTTTTTTGGGTATGCGCGTTTTCCTAAATGAGAATCTATGCATATAGTACTTGCTTTTCGATGGGCGGTTTTCTTGTTAGTCGCCTAAGCATTACATGTATTAACAATGCACTTATGCCGCCATTGTATAAACGGTAAAAACTTTGGTGCTAAAAAACCGCCGTGCGATACATGCATCGATGGCGATGGCGTAAAGACATCGTGGCAGTGGCACGAGGAAGGAGAAGGGAAATAAAAAAGCGCCGCCTTGTGAGGGCAGCGCGGGGAAAACGGGGTAATGTGTGATGTTACAGATAGTAGCTCATAAGGCGGCGTTCGAGATTTTTGGAGCCGCATTTCGGGCATGAGCTTGGAATGGGCGTACGTGGAATAACGGCATTGCATTCCCTGCAAACATAATGGACAGGCTCATCGTAACGAGTTCCCCGACCGCCATTCGCCTCGGTAAGTTGCTCTTCGGTCAAATTGGTTTTATCGTCTTTCATGATCGTATCTCCTTTATTGGTTGGTTGCTATATTATACGGCGGGGGATGGGGAGTGTCTCAGATAAATTGAAGGTGAGGGAAAAGCATGACGAATTTTGAGAACTGGCAGGCGACAAGGTGCTTATGGCATCTATGCTGTCGGCAGCACTAAACAATGCGGACTATGAGGACGATGATTATGATCCGGCGATTATGGCATGGCTGGATGAAGAAAGCGAGGACGGGGACTGACGATACATTACCTGAACGGAAAGGGCGAACAGGTTTTTATAAGTGGCGCAATCCATATCCAAAATGTGAATGATGAAGCGTGGGAAGTTTTGTTGGAAAATGAAAAAACGCTGACGCTTCTTACGAGCCGAATTGAGGGTATTTATCATGCGGATACAAAAACACGGAACTTAGGAAAATGGCCTGCGGAAAGCGAAGAATAAAAAAGCGCCGCCTTGTGAGGGCGGCGCGTAAGAGTGCGTCAAGGATGCTCCTAAAAAACCATACCGCAATTGGAACACCTGAAGGGAACTTTAACACTTACACCTGGTACCCATTTCCACCCCTGATATTCCTCGGGAGATATTGGGATTTCGATTTGCGCCTTGCAGCGCGGACAAACCATATGGGTGCCACGGTTACCACCGCTTACACTGCCGAGTTGTTCATTGGACAGATTGGTTTTATCGTCTTTCATGGTTATATCTCCTTTTGGATTGTGAGGGCGGCACATGCGCACACGTGAGTTTTGCTGGGGTGAAGCAGGCTGCAATCATGGGTTATGTTAACCAGGAATAATTGGTGGAACCGCAATTAAAGCAATGAACACGGCCGGAACTATCGGCATATTCATAGGAAATAACGAATTTACATCCACACTCTTTGCATTGGGCATGGCCCTGGGAACTCCAAACCCCGCCGCTCGCGTCGTTGAGTTGTTCGTCAGTCAAAGGTTTTTTGGTTTTATCTTCGTTCATGATCGTATCTCCCTTATGGATTATTACTCTATTATACGGCAAGGAATGGATTGTGTCTCAGGAAAATTGAAGGTGAGGAATGAGGGCATGAAAAAAACGATATGCATTGCGGCAATCATATGTGCAGTAGTGATATTGTTGGCATGTGGCAACACAATAGACGAAGGAGATGTGTATGACAAAGAGTTTAATAAAGAAAAAAACATCGTGCTTGACTTTGGGCCGATGGGAGACTATATAGCCGTGGTTGCGGAATATGTGGGCGCGCCCGCTGAAAAGATCGAGGCAAATTGCCCGCTCGATATGATTATGGACGCTTATCGGACAATCGATAGCAATATTGCGGAAGCGTTCGTTGGGGAGCAAGCGGCAAAAAACGCGGAAGGGCGGCAACGCCCGAAGAAATAATTAACAATATAGATTTTACGGCACAATGCATGTTCAAGAAGGGGATGCCGGTGGATGTGTTTTATAGGCAAGATTTGAATATGTTTTTTATAATGCAAAATGCAGAAGAAAAGGAAAAAGTGTATTTTATTGACGAATTATGACGGTTTGACGAAATGCAGCCTCCGGGTGTAGTATAATCGTATATATTACACTTGGAGGTGAGTTCTATGAAAAAAATTGAAAAAATGATGCAAAAGTATTCAAGCTGGGAAATGATAACACAGGAAGAATTTGAATCTGCAAGAGCTAGCATGTCGGAAGCCGATTTCAAGTTTTGGTATGCAATAGGCCCCGCGGACAAAAAGCCTTACAAGAGGGAACTACCACAGAAAGAAGACTTGACAAATTATATCCTTGACAAGGTGCATGAGGATACCAATTCAATGAAAGGCTGGGTCACAATGCTTGGTATTTTTGCGATTATCAGCTTGGTATTTTCGCTGATCTCGGTGACAGCGATTATGTAGCAATAAAAAAGCAATGGCGCCACCCGGCAATGGGTGGTTTTTTATTGACATCACACCCTTGATGTAGTACAATGTATTACGTAGAAAGGAAGTGATATTATGCCAGTATCAGTTAGGTTTAACGAAGAGGAAAATAGATTTATACGTGAGTATGCAAAAATGATGGGAATTTCCGTATCTGAGTTGATTCGCAAGGCTACGTTGGAACAGATAGAGGATGAACTTGACTTAAAGATAGGGGAAGATGCTTACAAAGAATATCTGGCTAACCCGGTAACCTATACCCACGAAGAAATGAAAAAGGAATTGGGTTTATGAGCGAATACAACGTGGAATATTCCATGAAAGCGGGGAAGTATTTACATAAACTCGATAGGATACAGTCAAAGATAATCATCGCTTGGATAGAAAAGCATTTAGTAGGATGCGAAAACCCGAGAGTATACGGTAAAGCGTTAAAGGGCGGGATGTCAGGGCTGTGGCGATACAGGGTAGGCAAATACCGTATTATTGCCAATATAGAGGATGACAAGCTGCTGATCCTTGTTTTAGAAGTAGGGCACCGAAAAGAAATATATAAATAAATCGAACCGTCCGGGGGTGGGCGGTTTTAATTTGTACATAAATAAGTAACGGCAACCACCAACCTACGGGAAGGTGGTTTTTTAATGTCAATTTTTAGGAGAAGGGCAAATGGCAGTAGGACAGGTCGGAAAACTTTATGTTGAAATAGATGCGAACTCTAAGCCGCTCATGAAGAGCTTGCGCGAATCCGAAGCAGCGATTCAGGGTGTTGGCAAGAATATGCAGTCCAACTTTAATGAGGCGGCGGAAAAGGTCGGCAAGGGGAGCAGCTGCTTTTTTCTTCCTAGTCAAACGATATGGGCGTATGGCGGGTATCGGGTGACCGCAAGATAGACCTTACGGGCCTGATAAACCTTGCCAACAACAACTTTTTCATGGTGTCGGAGAACACACACGCCGAAATAGCACTGTGGGCGGATGTTGACCCGGCGTATGAGGGCACGATCACGCATCATTTAGAGTTGCACGAATACTACAAGGGGTAAGAGGCAATATTTGCCACTTTACGTACGCCAAAACGTACGCTATAATGTGCGTGAGGTGATAAGAATGGAATCGATCAACATAACAAAGGCAAGGCAGAATTTGTACAAGCTGGTAAAAGAAACGAATGAATCGCATTATCCAATTCAGATAATAGGTAAAGAAGGAAACGCGGTGCTTGTATCTGAAGAAGACTGGCGCTCAATTCAGGAGACACTCTATCTACATTCGGTACCCGGGCTTGTTGAGGCAATTAAGGAAAGCGAAAATGAGCCAGTGGAAGAAATGGTAAGCGCTGACGATCTCGATTGGGAGTAGACGCATGTATGATGTGAAATTATCAAGGCAGGCGCTCAAGGATTACGAAAAGTTGAAACAAGGTAGCTTGCTTAAAAAAGCTGGGCAGCTTGTTGAATTGCTTAAACAGAATCCTTTTCAAAGCCCACCAGCATTTGAAAAGCTATCAAGAGATTTAAAGGGCTATTTCAGCCGCCGAATCAATGTGCAGCATAGATTGGTATACTCCGTGGATAAGGACGCTAAAATCGTCGTGATAACAAGCATGTGGACGTACTACGAATAGAAGAAGAACGAACTTAACCGCCAGCCTAATTGGATGGTGGTTTTTTAATGGGAGGAGATTATGAAAAAGTCATTAACAGCGTGTGAACGTGGGTATCGACGCGGTGCGAAAATAGCAATCATTGGGGTGCTGCTTGGGTCAGTGATGTCAACCATTGTACGATGTCTGGTAGGCTTGACATGATATCATGACATGCCCTCTGCGAAGCGAAGATGATTGTAACAGATATAGATTATTATGGCAAACATACCACCATCCTGGAAGGACATTTAATGCCGGATCATATCCATATGCTGGTATCGATACCGCCAAAGTATAGTATATCATCGTTCATGGGATACCTAAAAGGGAAAGTGCGATGATGATATTCGACAGACACGTAAACTTGAAGTATAAGTTTGGGAATCGGCACTTCTGGGCGACGGGATATTATGTGAGCACAGTGGGACTGAATGAAGCAACAATAGCAAAGTATATACGAGAACAAGAAAAACATGATCAGATAATGGATCGAATATCGACGAAGGAATATAGGGACCCCTTCAAGGGGTAGCTAGGTAATCAATCCACAAAGGTTTGAACGAAGTGAGAGCCAGCGTCATTGAGGCGCTGGCAGTAATAAGCCCTTATAGGGCTTGGCCAAGCCACCCCATTTTGGGGTGGTCTTGACTAAATTTTGACTTAATATTGAAGATGGGTTTTGGCTTTATCATTTCTCATGGGTGTATCTTCTTTTGGATTAGGCAAGCGGTGCGGACAATTGATTATTAGACTTTTTTGGGCGGGAAATACGGATTGCCGCAGTTGGGGCACGCATAGTGTGGGCCTTTAGCTGCGCCGCAGTATGTGCATACGGCGATAGGATCATCCGCATCCTCTGCGTACACTGGAACCACATGATGTTGTGCTCCGCCAGTTGCTTGATCCAGCTGTTTTTCAGTTAAAACGGTTTTGGATTTATCTTCTTTCATGGCTATATCTCCTTTTTGATTGTTTGTTACTCTATTATACGACAAGGAACGGAAAGCATCTCACTGATTTTTGAAAAGGGGTACAGGGGCAGGCAGGGGCTTGAAAAAATCTGGAAATGCCTGGAGCACCAATGGATTTTATTCTGTACGAAAATAGCAGAAAAAGCAAGCTCTATAAAAAGGGTGTACAAACTAGTGTTTTAAAACCACTTCTTTTTTTTGAAATAGATAACACTGATAATTACAATTGCCGCAGAAATGACAATAATGATGGGGTAGGAATATTCATAATCATATTCCGGCATACGCATATTCATTCCATACCACCCGGCTACAAGCGTAAGCGGCAAACAAATCGTGGCGATTACAGTAAAAAAACGCATTGTTTTGTTCAGAGTGATGTCCGTTTGGGATTGGTAGGCATCGCGCACCTGCGTGACATAGTCGCGCAGGTTAAGAACCTCGTGATATAGCCGGTCTACACGGTTGGCATGAAAATGGAATAAATTAAGCGCATCTTTACTAAAAATATTATTTCGATTCTCTTCCAGATCCTCCAACAGATCGACCAAGGCTTCGTAGTAACGCTTTAGCGTAAACAATCTCTTGCGCAGGCTATTAATGGCGGAATAATAGTCTTTTTCTGTATTACCTGAAAGGGAATCTTCCATGTGAAGAATCTCTTTTTCAATTGCTTCCAGTTTTCCGGAATCAGCCGATGTCAGTCTGACAAAAAAATGGTATAATACGATTTCTAACGAATCGATCTGATCTGGATTATCATTTATTGACGAAATAAAATCATTCATCATTTTTGTTTGGTTGAACAGAAAAACAAGCTTTCCAGCGGAAAAATAGATTTCCACAGCACCCGAAGAAGCAGACAGCCCAGTGACATGGGGAATCTTAATTGCAACGTAGTCGTATCCGGCATGGCTTTCAAAATAATTACCGGCTTCCGATTTATTGCCGGCTTTGCTATGACTTGGAAACAGCATGGGGAGCAGGGCTTCTTCATCGCTTTTCTCTGCCAGGCACAAGACGTTATCGCTGTCTTTTCGAAGTTGACTAGGGTCACTTAGTTTTGTTCCGTCCAAATAAACCAGCATATTTTTTCTCCTGTATATAATAAAATCGGTCAGCCATTCTTCGTTTCAGTCTCTACTATAGAAGTGTTTCGTATTTCTTTATTCAGGAAATATGAAATTACCGTGCGTATGGCAACAATTGCTGCAAGGCGGATAATATCGTCCAGTGTAGGCTTTACGATAGAATCGATGATATCTGCGGCGATCAATATTTCCAAGCTTAACAATACATAAGCGCCCAACGCATTTTTTGTTTCTGTAATACGTTGTAGTTTTCCTAGTTTGCTGCCGGAAGCAAAGCGTGACACAAAAAAATCTTTTGCGCTGGCAACAACGCCCCAAACCAATATGATGATTGAGAGGAAGTTGAGGCATATGGTAACAACGGCCAAATAGGGGGCAAACTGTTCCATAAGAATACTCCTTTTTGACACATTTTTTATTTCGGTATTTTTATTATCACCTGTTTTATTTCGGTACAAACAAAATACCGCTGTGCAGCAAAAATAATCCATAAAAACAGCAAAAAGTTCTGCGGGAATAAAAAAGCAGGCCCAGCACAATTATGGCTGCAATAATTGTCGGCAAGAAAGGTTTTGGCCTGCGCTGGGCATTCGCGCATCCGTTGCCCGTCGCCTTTGCCATACGAGCCAAGCAGGGTTATTTTTTCCTCATAGAGAGGGCGCTATGTTCATGAAAAACAATATATCGTCACCCAATGAGGGCGGTCAAAAGCCAATGATATATTCGGTGGACAAATACGAATCGCATATGAAATACCATAACCTTTTTGTATAGGCGAGGGCTTTTTTGCGGCCGTCTGATCAAGGGAAAGCGACCTTGAAGAATAGTAAGATTAACAGTATAATGATCATTACTGGAGGTTGATATTATGGATATGAATATTTTATTGTTGAACGGCAGCCCGCATAAAAACGGCTGCACCTTTACCGCATTGAATGAGGTCGCAGGTGAACTGAACAGGCAGGGAATTGGAACGGAGTTTCTTCACATTGGAACAAAGCCGGTTATGGGGTGTATTGGCTGTGGTAAATGTGTAGACGATGGACATTGCTTCTACCAGGACGATATGGCAAACGAGTGTATAGACCGCCTGCTGGCGGCCGATGGCATCGTAATTGGTTCCCCGGTTTATTATTCCGGCCCAAATGGTGCTTTGTGCGCGCTTTTAGATAGGGTGTTTTATGCGCCGTGGAACAACGGCGATAAATCGTTTGCGCATAAGCTTGCTGCTTCGGTGGTAAATTGCCGCAGGGGAGGCGCAAGCGCTGCATTTGAGAGGTTAAACCAGTTTTTCCTGAATGTAAATATGGTAATCGTAGGGTCGCAGTACTGGAACTCTACGCATGGCATGTCTGTAGACGAAGTAAAGCAGGATGTTGAGGGGCTTCAGACGATGCGTACGCTTGCAAAAAACATGGCGTGGCTCTTAAAGTGTATTCGCAGCAGCGAAAAAGAGTTTCCGGTACCGGAGACCGAACCATGGACGCCAACAAACTTTATTCGTTGAAGGAATACGGACAGTCTATAAACAGCCAAAGGGTGCGGAATGGTTTTGGGACCGGTTTTTGCGTTTATAATTCATATAGTACATGTTGAAATGAGCAATGGAAAGGAGCATCGTTATGAATTATAAAGTAATTATACGGGATAAGGAAGAAGGGAATGAGGATTACCTGGACGGGTTGACAAAACCCAAGGCAATTGAAGAAGCCGCAAAGCAAGCTGCAGATGCGTCAAAGAATATTTATATTGAGTGGACAAATGCAAAAGGTGAAAATGGTTATTTGAACAGAAATGGAGATATGGATTGCCCGGGTGAGCCTTGGTGAAACGCGATATAAAAAATCCTCCGCCAACCGGCGGGGGATTTTTTGTTTGTCGGAAAGAGTGAAAAGGCAACGAAACAGGTAAAACCGTTGCCGACGAACAGGGGTTATTCTCCCGAAGTTTTGGAGCGAACAAACTTTGCCATTTCACGAACCTGCTTGTATTTGTCGTCCATCGCAAGATCTATATAGGGAGCGTACTCTGGTTTGTAGTTGTGCAGCATGATATTGAGCGCGTTCATCTTAAATTTCCATAGCTCATCTTCGCCAATATGCCAGAGCATGGCCTGGATTTCTTTTTGCAGTGTTTTATAGTCGGCGGTTACAATTTTCTTTATGCTGAAATGTGCCGAAAGCCTGTCCAAACCGGGGAAGGGTTGCCCCGCCTGCCATTTGTTTTTATTATGAGGGCACACATCCTGGCAGACGTCGCATCCAAAAACCCAATTGCCGGTTTTTGCAAGGAGCTCGGTATCAATGCGCTCCCAGTCGTAATCTTTTGTCAGATGGCTTATACAGCCGTCTTTGTTGGTTACGAATGGTTCTGCAAGGGCTTTTGTCGGACACGCGCGTATGCACAGATCGCATGTTTCGGGGCAAGGTTTAAGTGTGGGCTGCTGCACCAACTCAAGCGGTTGGTCAATCAGCCAGGTAACGATCAATACCCAAGAGCCGCTTTCTGTATAGAAAAAATTGTTTTTTCGTACGATTCCAAGACCCGCCTTAGCTGCGGCCCAACGGTATGGCGTTACGCCGTGCTCGAGGTCTTCATGCACACGCAGGCCCTGTTGCTTCAGCCAGTGCTGGAACTTTCGCGTGGCGCGGAATTGTTCGGATTCCTCGTTCCGCCGTCCGTCTACCTGGTAATACTTTCCCACATACCCTTCCAGGTTAGGTGGAATATCGTATTTTCCATACTGCCATACGCATACGACAACAGACTGCGCCCAAGGGTAGAGGTCCTCTATTTCCTCCAGTGTGCGCTTCCGGCGGTCGCGGTAAGGAAATTTTCTGCTTCGTTCCTCTACGGCCTGCTCGTAGCCGTCCAAATCGGAAAGACGAATGATACCGCATTTTTCAAACCCATATGCAAGTGCTTTTTCTACGATTTCTTCGGCCCGTAATTTGTTTGTTTCCACAAAATTACCTCCATTCAATAATATAAAACGGTGTCCCGGGAGTGTGATGTTGAAAATGCCTCACCGATCCCACTTTTCCGCCAGGGAGAGTAGTTGGTCTGCAAATTTGGCAAGATCCTTATTTGCGCCGCCTTCATTCCGCTGGATAACGTTCATCATTTTTTCGCCGGCCAAAAGCAGGCGGGCATAGGTGGAAGAGGCGCTCTTCAGGTTCTGAGCCTGTTTTTTAAGTGTGCGCGGTTTTACACCCTCGTCGATACAGGAATTTTGCAAAAGATCGTATGAGGCCTTGTACTGCGGGGCGGTCGTGTTGAACTGGCGGGCGGAAAGCTCGTCAACAAACTGCAATGCAATCTGCTCTTCGCCATGCACAACGAATACACGCTGGAGGTCGGTTTTGAACGAACGGATCCACTCGATGAGGCCGTCCCGGTCGGCGTGGGAGGAAAGGCCGCGGAAATTATAGATTTCGGCACGCACAGCAACGTCCTCGCCAAACAGCTTGACATGCGAAAGACCGTCTAAAAGCATACGCCCCAGCGTACCGTTTGCCTGGTATCCGCTGAACACAATGGAACATTCCTTCCGCCAGAGATTATGCTTTAAATGATGACGGATCCGTCCGGCATCACACATACCGCTTGCGGAAATAATAACCTTGGGGCGCGGGTCTTCGTTTAGGGCAATGGATTCTTCTGTCGTACGGCATAGCTTAAGCCCGGGAAAACGCAAGGGATGGAAGCCTTCTTTTAGTATGGCGAGCGTTTCTTCGTCCGCATAACCAGTGAGGTCTCCATTGTAGATTTGGGTTGCTTCAAGCGCCAGCGGGCTGTCTACATGCACAGTAAAGTCCGGCATGCTTTTTACCAGCGCCTGTTCCTTGATTTCGCGAAGCTGGTAAAGCAGCTCTTGTGTGCGCCCGACTGCAAATGCAGGAATGACAACATTTCCGCCGCGGGAAAGCGTTTTATCGATGATATCTGCCAAAAAACCGATGGAGTACCGAATGCGGTCGTGGGCCTTGTTTCCATAGGTAGATTCCATAATGACATAGTCTGCCTCGGTGAGGTATTCCGGGTCGCGGATGATGGGCTTGTCTTTGTTGCCGATATCGCCCGAAAAAACGACCGTGCGTGTGATGCCTGCCTCTTTGAGCCGCATCGTAATACTGGCGGAGCCAAGCAGATGCCCTGCATCGGTAAAGACGGCAATGGCGTCGGGGAACAACGGAACTTCCTGTCTATACTCCACCGGATGGAGCAAAGAAAGTGTATTTCGGGCGTCTTCTGTGGTGTAGAGGGGCTCGTCTTCGGGCAGCCCGGCCCGTTTTTCTTTGCGGCGCTTCCAGCCGGCTTCCGTTTCTTGTATGTGGGCGCTGTCCAGCAGCATGATGTTTAGCAGCCGGCAGGTTGCGCTGGTGGCGTAAATCGGTCCGTTGAAACCGTTCTTTACAAGAAGGGGCAACCGTCCGGAATGGTCTATATGCGCATGCGTTACCAGCACAGCATCGATATCCGCGGCGCGAAAGGGCAGCATATTGTTGTTTTTTTCGTCGCTGCCTTGCTCGAGGCCGCAGTCTATCAGGATGTTTTTATTTTTGACATTGACCATGCAGCAACTGCCTGTGACTTCGCGCGCTGCTCCGTAAAAGTATAGCTTCATAGGAATTCTCCGGTTGGTTAGTATGGTATAAATTGTATCATAGCAGCAAATAAATAACAATGCACAGGAGAGATTTAGCCAGGAACCAAGCGAAAAACCAGATATATCTGAACAGTGTTCATAAAAAATTCATAATCAAAAAAACCGCACGGTTAAAGGGATTTATTCAGCATTTATTTAAGATTTAGCTGTAATCTGTTCATAATTTCAATGTATAATCTAACCAATCGGAGAAAAGTAAACCTGGAAAAACAAATGGTTTACATATGTGCTGCTTTTCGGGGCTTTATATGATGTTTCCGCGAACAGGTATAAAAAAAGAACCGTAGTACAACCTCTTTTCTGAAAAAATGATACTTTTCCCATCCCGAAAGGCGGCGGATTCCGAAGGGGAGGCATCGACGATATGGTGCCTCTCTTTTTTATTTTCAAAAAACGATATAATAGCCCATTACAGAAATATCGGAAAATAGTTTTTTCTTTTGTGTACAAATGATATAATAGCTAAGGAAAAAACATATAAATTGCTATTGCATAAATATTCATAATAATGTATAATTATTAACCATAGCATATAAGAGGAGAAATGATATGGTAAATGTTGGCATAATCGGGGCAACAGGCTACACAGGAGAAGAGCTGATGCGGCTATTATCCAAACATCCCGAAGCAAACCTGCGGTATGCTGTTTCTAAGACGTTCCAAGGTAAAGATATAGCGGAGGTATACCCTAATTTTTTGGGTACAAGGGAAACAGTATTGCAAGGGCTTGATATTAAGCGGATTGCGCAGGAGTGCGAGACAGTGTTTTTGTGCCTGCCGCATGGCCAGGCGATTGAGCTGGTTCCCGAGCTGCTGGGCAGAGGGCTGCGGGTCATCGATCTTTCGGGCGATTTCCGTTACGACGATCCGGATACCTACGAAGCCTGGTACGGCGTAACGCATACGGCGAAGGACACACTACAAAATGCGGTGTACGGCTTGCCGGAATACTTCAGGGAAGACATAAAGCATGCACAGCTTTTGGCCAACCCGGGCTGTTATACGACGACGAGCATTCTGGCAATTGCGCCGCTTTTAAAAAATGGGCTGATTGACGAAAATGGGCTCGTTATCGACGCAAAATCGGGCGTTTCGGGCGCGGGACGAAAAGACGGCCTGGCGTATGCCTTTTCCGAAACGGCAGACAATTTTAAGGCGTATTCCGTAACAAACCACCGGCATACGTCTGAAATCGAGGAGCAGCTGTCTAAGCTTTGCCAAAAGGAAGTTACGCTGTTGTTTACGCCGCACTTGCTGCCTGTGAAACGAGGCATTTTGGCGACGGTGTACGCACAGCTTAGGCCGGGTATATCGGAAGATATGATTGCCGCAGCCTATAAAAACGCCTACAGAGAGGAACCGTTTGCGCATGTGCTTGGCGCGGGCAAGCTGCCCGAGCTGAAATATGTTGTGGGGTCCAACAATTGTATGATCGGCTTTGACACCTCCGAACGTACGGGGCGCGCAGTAGTTGTAGCCTGTATCGATAACCTGGTCAAGGGCGCAGCGGGGCAGGCCATACAGAATTTTAATATCATGCATGGGTTTGAGGAAAAGACCGGCCTTCCAGATGTCGGCTGGTATTTATAAAAGAGGAAGCTATGGAAAAATTTATTGAAAAAGCAAATACGCTTGTGGAGGCGCTACCGTATATACAGCGCCTGTTTAAAAAGACAATCGTCATAAAATACGGCGGAGCGGCCATGCAGAATGAGGATTTGACGCAAAAGATTATGGAAGACGTTACGCTGCTGAAGTTTGTGGGCATGAACCCCATTCTGGTGCATGGCGGCGGCCCCGACATCAACAATACGCTTCGCGCGCTGGATGTTGAGCCGAAATTTGTGGACGGCCTGCGCGTTACGGACGACAAGACAATGGAAGTCGTGCAGATGGTTTTGATGGGAAAAATCAACAAAGATATTGTCGCCAAGCTGAACGGTATGGGCGCGTCGGCCATTGGCCTGTGCGGGATCGACGGAAATGTTGTGCGCGCGAAAAAGAAAGAGCCTCAAAACGGTGTAGACCTGGGGAATGTCGGAGAGGTGACAGGCATCAACGTAACGCTTTTGAATACGCTTTCCCAGGACGAATATATCCCTGTAATTGCGCCCATTGGCGTAGGCGCGCACGGAGAGAGCTATAATATCAACGCGGATACGGTAGCTGGGGAAATTGCTGCGGCGCTGCATGCCGAAAAGCTGATTTTCCTGACGGATACGGACGGCATCCGTACGGTTGCGGACGACCCCGAAACACTGCTGTATGTGGCGTCCAAAACGGATATACTCAATATGATAGACGATGGCAAAATTGTGGGAGGAATGCTGCCCAAGGTAAAAGGCTGCCTGGATGCGCTGGAGCATGGTGTAAAGCGCACGCATATTTTGAACGGCACGATTCCACACCCGATTATTCTGGAGATTTTCACGGATTCGGGCATTGGAACGATGGTAACGGGCTAATAGGGCAGCCGCAGCAGGTATACCGAACGGCCGAGATAATGAGGGACGCACGGCATGCCGACCGACTAAGTAAGCAATATGGAGGAAAGTTTATTGGAACTGGAACAAATCAAACAGCTGGATAACGAATATTTTATGCCTGTATACGGGGAGCGCCTGCCCGTTGCGTTTGCGCGCGGAGAGGGGATCAACCTGTTTGATACGGAAGGGAATAAATATACAGATTTTTTGGCAGGCATTGCCGTCAATTCGTTGGGATATTCCAACGAAGGATTTAAGAATGCGCTGAAAGAACAAATCGATAAGCTGATCCACATTTCCAATTATTTCTATATCGAACCGCAGGCAAAGCTGGCGCAGACGCTGTGCCAAAAAACCGGGTATGGGCGCGTGTTTTTTTCGAACAGCGGCTCGGAGGCGAACGAGTGCGCCATAAAAATTGCAAAAAAGTATGCTTACAATAAAGGAAGCAAATCTGCGAATTTTGTGTCGCTTAAAGGAAGCTTCCATGGACGTACGCTAGCGGCGCTGACGGCGACGGGGCAGGATAAATTCCACGAACCCTTCCAGCCGGGTACATTTACCTATGAATATCTGGAAGCGGGGGATATGGACGCGCTAAACCGCGCTATAAACGGCGAAACATGCGGCGTATTACTAGAGGTAATACAGGGAGAGGGCGGCGTGAACGTACTGGAAAAAGAGTATGTTCAGCAGGTGCGCGCACTCTGTGATAAGCACGATGCCCTGCTCATTATAGACGAGGTACAAACAGGTATGGGAAGAACGGGTACCTTTCTCGCGCAGGAGCAGTTTGGCGTAAAGGCAGACGTAACGACGCTGGCCAAAGCGCTGGGGAACGGCGTGCCTATTGGCGCGTGCCTTGCGACAGAAAAAGCGGCGCAGGCGTTTTCGCCCGGAGACCACGGAACGACGTTTGGCGGCAACTATCTGGCCTGCTCTGCGGCGCTGTATGTGCTGGGTGAAATGACCGACTCCATGCTGAAAAGCATAGCGGAGTCGGGCGAGTACTTTTTGAATAAACTTGCAGAGCTGAAGAATAAATATGCAAAAAAAATAGTCGACGTACGCGGAATGGGGCTGCTTATCGGCGCCGAACTTGCCGGCGGCCTAAGTGCGCAGGACATAAAAAAGAAGCTGCTTCAAAAGGGCTTTGTGGTTGGAACAGCAGGGGCAAACACACTTCGGTTCCTGCCGCCGTATATCGTAGAGAAAAAAGACATAGATGCGCTTGCAGACGCGCTTGGAACTATATTGGAATAGGCAGGAATAAGGGGGAAACATGCCACGGATAAAGGATATTGAAAAAATATTGGTGATTGGCTCCGGCCCGATTGTAATCGGCCAGGCGGCAGAGTTTGACTACAGCGGTACGCAGGCCTGCAAGGCGTTGAAAGAGGAAGGGTTTGAAGTCGTGTTAATCAACTCCAACCCCGCGACGATTATGACGGACGCCGCTACGGCAGACAAGGTCTATATTGAGCCGATTGAGCTGGAAGTTGTAACACAGATCCTGAAAAAAGAACGCCCGCAGGGGATTATTGCAACGCTGGGCGGCCAAACGGGTCTTAATATGGCCATAGAACTTTCTAAAAGCGGTATACTGGACAAGCTGAATATCAGGCTTTTGGGGACTTCGCTCCGGTCGATCGAGCTTGCGGAGGATCGGGAACTATTTAAAGATACGATGGCGCAAAACGACCAGAAAACGCCCCTTTCCACGATCATTACAACCATTGAGGAAGCGGAAGCGTTTGCCGAAATCTGTGCATTCCCCATCATTGTGCGCCCTGCGTATACACTGGGCGGTACGGGCGGCGGTATTGCGCATAACCTTGCGGAGCTTAAAAACATTACGGCGCGCGGCATCAAAATGAGTATGATAGACCAGGTACTTTTGGAACAGAGCGTTGCCGGCTGGAAAGAGATCGAATACGAGGTGATTCGTGATAACGCGGACAACTGCATCATTGTCTGCAATATGGAAAACATCGACCCAGTGGGCATCCACACGGGAGACAGCATCGTTGTCGCGCCTTCCCAGACACTTTCGGACCCGGAATCCCAAATGCTGAGAAGCTCTGCCATCCGGATTATCCGGGCGCTGGATATCAAGGGCGGCTGCAACATACAGTATGCGCTAAACCCCGACTCGTACGAATATGTGGTTATTGAGGTAAATCCGCGTGTTTCGCGCTCTTCGGCGTTGGCGTCTAAGGCAACGGGCTACCCGATCGCGCGGGTGGCTGCTAAAATTGCTGTCGGGTACAACCTGGACGAAATCAAAAACTCTGTTACGGGCCAAACCTATGCCTGCTTCGAGCCGTCGCTCGATTATGTCGTTACCAAGGTGCCGCGCTGGCCGTTTGACAAATTCGGCAGCGCCAACCGTATGCTAGGTACGCAGATGAAGGCAACCGGCGAGGTTATGGCGATTGGGCGGAATATTGAAGAATCGCTCCTTAAAGCGATCGATTGCCTGGATGTTAAGATGAATTACAACCTGGGCATGAAAAACATCGACCACTGGACCAAAGAGGAAATTGCGGAATCGCTGGCGGTGCCGGACGACGAGCGGATATTTGTGCTTTCCAAAGCGCTTGAAATGGGTTATACGGTAGACGAGCTGTTTGAAATTACGAAAATAGACCGGTTTTTTATCAATAAAATCAAAAACATCGTCGACCTTTCTGCAAAGCTCAAAGAATTTACGCTGGAAACGCTGCCCCAGTGGGTGCTGAAGGAAGCAAAAAAAGCGGGCTTTGGGGACGAATACATCGGCAACCTCATCGGCGCGCATGAATCGCAGATTACCTATATGCGTAACGCCATAAACCTCCGGCCGTCCTTTAAAAAGGTAGACACCTGCGCCGGCGAATTTGAAGCGGTGACCCCCTACTATTATTCTTCCTACGACAACGAGGACGAGGTAAAGATATCCGGACGGAAAAGCGTCATTGTTTTGGGCTCCGGCCCCATCCGGATCGGGCAGGGGATCGAATTCGACTATTGCTCCGTCCACTCTGTTAAGGCGCTGAAGGAAATGGGGTACGAATCGATTATCATCAACTCCAACCCGGAGACCGTTTCCACAGACTTCGATACGTCGGACAAGCTGTATTTCGAGCCGCTTACAAAAGAATGCGTGCTGGATATTATCAGCAAAGAGAAGCCTGTTGGCGTTATTGTGCAGTTTGGCGGGCAAACGGCCATCAACCTCGCACAGCCCATCGAAACGTCGGGCAAAGCCGTGCTGGGAACTTCGGTTGCGGATATCGACCGTGCGGAAGACCGAGACCGTTTTTTGAAGGTGTTGGAAAAGCTTGCTATCCCGCTGCCCAAGGGAGACACAGCGTATTCGCTCGAACATGCGCTGGAAGCGGCAAACGACATTGGCTATCCTGTATTGGTGCGGCCGTCCTATGTGCTGGGCGGGCGCGCGATGGAAATCGTGTACAACGATAAAGAACTGAAAGAATATATGGCGATGGCCGTAGATGTTTCGCCGGACAAGCCCGTGCTGATCGACCGGTATATTACCGGAAAGGAAGTGGAGCTGGATGCGGTGTGCGACGGAGAGGACGTGCTCGTCGTTGGAATTATGGAGCACTTGGAACGCGCAGGCGTCCATTCGGGAGACAGCTTTGCCGTTTACCCGACGCAGACGATTTCCAAAGCAGCCAAGCAAAAGATTGCGGAATACGGAATTGCAATCGGCAGAGAGCTCAACATCAAAGGCCTGTTTAATATACAGTTTGTAATGGATGAAAAAGATAACGTTTATGTGCTGGAAGTCAACCCGCGCGCATCGAGGACGGTGCCCATCCTTTCCAAAGTAACGGAGGTGGATATGGTAAGCGTGGCAACGCGCGTTATGATGGGGCAGACGCTGAAGGAGCAGGGCTACGAAACGGGCATACAGAAAGAGGCCAAAATGGTGACGGTAAAGGCGCCGGTGTTCTCGTTTTCCAAGCTTTCCACGGTAGACACGTTCCTGGGGCCGGAAATGAAGTCTACAGGCGAGGTTATGGGAACGGACCGCACCTTCGAAAAAGCGCTTAAAAAAGCGTTTGTTGCATCCGGCGGTAGGTTGCCCGAACTGGGCACAACTATTTTGTTCAGCGTTGCGGAGCGCGACAGGGCAGAGATGCTGGAGGTTGCGAAAGACCTTTACGAATGCGGATACAAAGTGTGCGCGACGCCGGGAACGCATGAATATTTCAAAAAACACGGCCTAAAAACCGAAAAAGTGTCTAAAGAAAGCGTGCTGGACCAGATAAAGAAAAGCGCATATTCGCTGGTCATCAATACGCCAACGCGCGGAAAACAGAAGGAGCGTGCCGGGTTTATGCTGCGGCGCACATCTGTGGCTTTTGGCGTGCCTAGCCTGACGTCTGTAGATACGGTGCATTCGCTGCTGACCGTGCTAAAATCCGAAGCGAAGCCGAAGGTGCTCTCGCTGGATGAATACAAATAGAAACAGCTATGGAAAAGATCATACTGAAAAAAGCGGAAGAAAAAGACGCTTTAAAAGTCCATAAGATTACCAAGCGTGCCTTTGACCTGTATGCAAAAGAGGTGCGCAAGCGCGAGAGTATTTCGGCTCTTTACGAAACAGTTGACGACGTAATCGAAGACATTCGGCACAAGCATGTCTATATCGTATCCATCGATGACGAAGTGGTGGGAAGCGTACGCTTCCAGGTGTTGCCCGAAGCAATCGCGTACCTGAGCCGGTTTGCCATGGATCCGGATACGCAAAACCTTGGCATTGGCGGATTGTTGCTGGAAAAGGTCAAGTTGGAGTGCATCTCGATGGGCGTGCGGGCGATTACGCTGCATACGGCGAGCAAAATGCGCTCTACGGTGGCGTTTTATCTAAAAAACGGCTATTATATCCATTCGATTTCGAAGGACGCAGACTATATACGCGCATTTATGGTGAACGAGCTGTGTGAAATGGATGAAATGTTTGATTACGAAAGCGTGGTATCGGCAGTAACGGGCGGCCATGCGAAGATTTGACAATGTATATCTGCTTTGCGTATAATGGGAAGCGGCAAATAAAACGGGCTATCCGGAGTGAACAAATATGGTAGTACTCATCGTATCTATCCTGTCCAGCGTGTTTGGGCTGTTGACGTTTACAACTACATTTGGTTGGGCAAGCATAGTTGGGTTCGTATTGGGGGTGGCCTCGTGGGTGCTTGCGCGCAAGCTGTATTTGCAGGACAAAAAAAATCGGGTAGCGCAGGCATCGATGATACTGGGCATTATTGGAACAGCAGTGGGGCTGGTTGCCGTGGTGGCAGGCTTTATTGTTGGCGGGCTGCTGGGGTCGGTTACAGGAATATTTGCTTTTTGATAGCGGCTTGTTCATTTAAAGCATAAAAAAACGCCGGTAAAATCCGGCGTTTTATCTTTTAGAAAATGTTATACGATAATCTTGTTGGCAATTGTTTTCTCCAGGGCGACACGGGCGTCTTTTACATTGATGATCATATTGCCGCCCATCTCGGAAACGATTGTAACTGTCTCGCCTTCGACAAAACCGAGATTATTCAAAAAACGCTTTGTTTCAGTTTTTCCGGAAATCTTACGGATAGAAGCCGTATTTCCCGTTTTCAGTAATGTCAGTGGCATAATGATCACTCCTTTTAGAGTAAGTCCAAGCTTACTTTGTACTATAAGTTTACCATCGCTAACCCCGTATGTCAACACAATTCCGGCAAAAAGTTGAGAATTAAAAAAAACTATGTTAGAATAGTCGAAAATGCGATTCATCGAGGTGAAAAACATGCAGGAATCCGGCGAAACATATCTTGAAACGATTCTTCTGTTAAAGAGGAAAAACGGGCAGGTACGCTCTATCGATGTTGCCCGGGAGTTAGACTATACAAAACCCAGCATTAGCAGGGCTATGGGTATTTTGAAAGAAGACGGCTTTATTGTAATTGACCAGGGGGGCTATATAGAACTGACCGACAAAGGAGAGAAAAAAGCGCAGAGCATTTATGAGCGGCATAGGGTTTTGCGTGAGTTTTTGGTAAAAACGACCGGGGTAGACCCCAAAATTGCCGATCAGGACGCCTGCCGTATCGAGCATATCATCAGTATACAAACATTTGACCACATTAAAAAATATTTAGAGGAGCATTAAAAAATTGTTGACAACGAAATAAGGGTATGATACCATGAACGTGGTTAGCGAAAGCTAACTAAATTGCGGGGGAGCTCGCTTTTATTTTCAGGCAACGGTTAGCGAAGGCTAACATTGGATGGGAGGCATGTGACGGCGTTATGGGAAAATGCATCGGGTTTGAATGGCAGCTGGCAAAATATTGCGCGCCGACGATAGCGGGAATCAAACCCGCCAGCCTCCTCTCCTGCAAGAAGAATCCAAATGGCAACGCCCGTGTTTTAAAGCAATACATTGCCCAACTGCGGGAAAAAGGGCTTCATGTAGAAAGGCTCCGCGAAACCGCTACCTGTATGCTGCTGATGGTATACCAGAGGGAGCTGCTTGCGCAGCGGCTGCAGGAAAAAAGCGCTGCAGGGTTTCTGCGGCGGAACGGGTACCCGCCCGGGGCAGGCGTGCAATCCGCGATCGATACGCTCAAAAAGAGGATGCAGCGCCAGGGCTTTCCGCATGAAATAGGGATTTTTCTGGGGTATCCTGTATACGATGTATGGCAGTTTATCCGCCAAAAGGGCAGGCACTACCATCTGTGTGGAGACTGGAAGGTGTACCGGGATATTGAAACGGCCCGGGAAACATTTGAGCAGTATGCATCGTGTAAAAACTACTATTGTGCGCAGGTAGCGCAAGGCTGCACCATCCAAGAGCTGTTAGGGGCAAGCTGAACGGGCTGCTGTGCGCCATTATAACCGACAACTTCATAACCATATATAAACCTCGGGGGCATTCTGAAAAGAATGCCTCTCTCCATTTGCCGGAAATGAATTGTATACGGCGAAGCAAATAAATACATCCTATGCTTCGGTTTTTTTGCGCTTTTTGCGAATACGCAGGAAATAGAATAAAATGACGATTCCGATGCCTGCTGCAGAGCACACGGCCCCGGGCAGGAACATGGGCGGTGTGTAACGAAACTCAACCGTATGCGGGCCGGGTGCCAGCTCTACGCCCATAAAGCCGTAATTCAGCAGCATAAGTGGCTGCGGCTGGCCGTCCACAACGACCTGCCAACCATCCTGGTAGGCGATTGGAACGTATAGTACTCCGGCGGATTGGGACTGCGTGTCGCAAACAAGATGGTCGCTTTTGATTTGCCGGAGCCCGTAGCTTTCATTAAAAGCCGGAGTGTTTCGCGTGGCAAGGATCATATCGGAAAATGTAATGCCGGCGCCTGGAGACTCAACCAAAGCCTGAATATTCTTTGTGCCCGAAGGCAACACCGCTTTCACCTGCTTTTCGAGCGTGCCGCCGGCCTGTGTTACAAATGATACGGGCGGTCCCGTCTTCTCGCCGGCTGCGTCGAGGAAGGTCAGCGTTACGGCATTGTAGGACGGCGCAGACAGCATAAACGAAAACACGGTTTGTTGCCCAGCGCTTTGCTGTACGGCGTCTGTAAGGGGAATGGCTAATGCGGCGGTCTTTGTAAGGTCGAGCAAAAGCTGCCCGTCTTCTGCGCTTGTTATGGAGACGGTTCCGCCGGGGTCGTCCGTTGCCGCTGCGTTTCCTGCAGCATTAATGGTAATATATTCCGTTATGATCTCGCTTGGGGAAAGGAGGCGGATTGCGTCGTAATCGATCTGTTCGCTTATGCGGGAATAGCCGGAGGAAGAAAGGTCGTAAGGATATTTTACCGCGAGGCTGCCGTTTTGTGTGGCAATGACGGCCTGTGTTAGGGCAGTGTCCCTTTGTGCAGCGTCGAGCGTTGCAAAGCTTTCTTCCGATATGACAGCGGGAAACAGGTATGCAGCATTTTGCGCATAGGTGTTTTGAACAAGCTGTATACCGTTGTAATCGGAGAGGGCTTCGTATGCCTGCATATTATAGTCTACATTGGTAGTGAGGGAGTATTTCATTCCGACGAGCGCTTCTATGACAGGCTCTTCCCGCACGGTCAGCGTATACATGAACTGGTCGTTTGAAAGGAGCGCCGGCCAGAGCTGGCGTGCGAACTGAAGGGAGTGCTTGCTTGGAAGGGAGCTGTACATCGATACGCCGTTATAGTCCTGGATGCCCGATTCCTCGTAGGGAGACAGCGCGCTAAACGTTTTTTCGAGCCGGAAAAACCCGTCGCCCTCCAGCGATTTCGCCTCGCCGATGGCGGCCGTGACCGATTCGTTGAGTACGGCCGCGTACTCTTCGTTTGTAACATTGCTGCGGTAGTTTTGCGTCAGATGTGCATCCCACGACATATTTACGACAACGGCAGCACAAAGGCCGATATACAGCCATCCCTGCCGGATTTTTTTTGTAACCAGCAAAAGCAGTATTGCCATTGCCGCGGCGATGGCGATATTCGCTAGGATAAATTGCTTGTAAAATGCGATATCGCCAATTCCAGGCATCGAATCGACAACAAAATAGGCGCGCAGTATAACGGCGGCCGAAACGCCCAAAGCAATAAACAGGGCGGGCACGTTCAACTTTTTGTCTACAAATACGGCCTTCAGGCCGCCGGCGACCGCAATGGCCAAAAACGGCACCATGACAATAGAATGACGGCTGTTTGGGTACTGGAACCCGTTTAAGACATAGCTTGCAAACGGCCAGACAAACATGGCTGCAACGAGCAGCACCGAAATAATATAGGACGCGCGCTGGCCCCTAGACTGCTTGCGCCGGAACAGCGAAATCAGGTATTGCGGCGCAATAAGGATAAATAGCAGGGAAAAGAACGTTTGCAGCACGCCGTATGGGTTGGGGTCGCCCAGAGGTTCGCCGATCAGGCTGTTTCCAAAGCCCATGAAGTTATTGGAAAACGCGCGCATCAGAATGTTGTAATAGCCCCCCGGAGAATATAAATGAAGCATATTCTCGAGCAGCCCTGTTCCGGAAGAGGCCAGACGTTCTGTAGAATGCAGCATCAGGTTTAAAACGGGCAGCGTTATGGCGAAGGAAATTACGGCGCCCAGGGCGGCAAAGCCAATAATGGGCAAAAGCTGTTGCTTAAACAGCGCAAAAGACGTTTTTTCGTTTCGCTGGAAAAAACGGAGCAGCGCATACAAAAAGCCGACCAACAGGAACATATACGCAAAATACACACTGAATACAAGCGATACGGCGACCATTGCGGCAAGCAGGATCAGCGCTTTTTTGCATTCGAAAGACCGCTCTATTGCATACAAAAGAAGCGGGAACAGCGCGATGGCGGAGGAGAATATATAGAGCTGCCCCCATTGCATCATAACGCCGCAAAAAGCGAATATATACGCGGTAATAACGCGCACCCTTGCCGGGCTTTTGAGCGCGTGCAGGAAAAAGTAGCACGCATACCCCGCAAAATAGATTTTTACGATTTGTACGATGGTAATGACATGGGCCAGGTTTTCCATCCCCGATAGCATCGTAAACAGGTAAATGAGCAGCGAGAAGGGGTCGAACACTGTGGCCTGCGCAGTTGCAATGTCTGCACCGATGCCCAGCTTAAAATCGTAAAAATTGAAATCGCCCGCCATCAGCTTGTTGATTGTCGATCCGTAGTACATCAGATAGGAATCTTTGGTATCCGAACCCCAGTCTGAAAAGATCAGCAGCTTGTTGCCCGTAAGATAATCAAAATACACGATTAG
Source organism: Christensenellaceae bacterium (assembly GCA_050945895.1). Classification (GTDB taxonomy): domain Bacteria; phylum Bacillota; class Clostridia; order Christensenellales; family Christensenellaceae; genus JBMNTU01. Next base: position 23,298 of record JBMNTU010000003.1, read on the forward strand.
CACAGTAATCGTTAAAAAAATGGTTAGAAGGATGAGTGGCTGTTGGTGTTTTGTTTTTATTTCAGGCATAGAATGCTTCGCTTTCCTGTATAATTGTCGCAGTCTTTATATGACAGACCCGCCGTTGGGGCTTAAGACCTGCCCGGTAATAAAGCCGGAATGCTCGGACGCCAGAAAGAGTATGGCATTTGCAATGTCTTCCGTATGGCCGATCTTGCGGAGCGCGGTGCTTTCTTTCAGCATATTGAGCGTATCTTGGGTGAGGCCTGCGTTCATGTCCGTTTCGATGGTGCCGGGCGCGACGCAGTTGACGCGTATATTGGATGGTCCCATTTCCTTTGCCAGCGCTTTTGTAAAGCCTATGACGGCGGATTTTGACGCGGAGTAGGCAACCTCCATAGAAGCGCCCGTTTGCCCCCACATGGAAGAGATGTTGATGATATTTCCGCTTTTTCTTTCGATCATATCGGGCAGCGCACATTTGCAGCAGTTGAACATACCGGTTACGTTTACGTCGAAAATGTGCTGCCACTGCGCGTGTGTTGTATCTGCGAAAAGTGCCTGGTAAGAGATTCCCGCATTGTTGACCAGTATACCCACCCGCCCAAACTGGGCTTTGGCGGCCTCAAACATCTGTGCGACCTGGCCGGGGTCCGAAACATCGGCCCGAACAGCCAGCGTACGTGGGAATTCCCGGTTGCACATAGCTTCAAGCTTTTTTGCTTCTGCCTCGCTTTTATGGTAATTGATGATGACGTTGTACCCCTTGGAAACAAACAGTTTGACGGCTGCTTTGCCGATCCCGCGGGAAGCGCCGGTAACAAGAACAGTTTTCATTTTGTTATCCCTTCGAACAAAGAGTTGCCCTGCGCGTCGATGCCGACAATCAGGGGCATATTTTCTACAGTTAGTTTTTTGATGGACTCTGTACCAAGCTCTAAAAACGCCACCTCCTCTGCGGCGGTGATGCATTTGGAAATAAGCGCGCCTGCGCCGCCCGTGGCGCAGAAATATACCGCATGGTTGCGCATGATTGCGCGGCGAACCTCTTCCGAAACAGGGCCTTTTGCAATGGTACAGCAAACGCCGCTGTCGAAAAGGGCGGGCGCGTATGCGTTCATACGCACGGCGCTGGTAGGGCCGCAGGAGTTGATGACCTGGCCGGGTTTTGCCGGACAGGGGCCCGCATAGTAGATTGCCGCGCCCGAAAGGCAAATGGGAAGCGGCTGCCCCTCGGTCAATAGCGCGCAGAGCTTTTTATGTGCGGCGTCCCGCGCAGTAAAGACCGTACCCGAAAGCCATACCGAGTCTCCGGCACGAAGCTGGGCGATGGTTGATTCCGATAATGGCAATGTAATAGTATGATCCATATATTTTTCCTATAATACAGCAGTTTTGTGGCGCATCATATGGCAGCAGTAGTTGACCGCGACAGGCAATCCGGCAATATGCGTCGGATATTTGTCGATGTGCACAGCCAGGCAATAGGTTTGGCCGCCCAGGCCCATCGGCCCCATATGAAGGGCGTTTATTTCCCCGCATATCTGTTCTTCCATTTCAGCAAGCCCGGCGTCCGGGTTTTTGCTGCCGATTTCGCGAAGCAATTGTCTCTTGGCAAGCAGCGCAGCATACTCGAATGTTCCGCCAATACCAACGCCCAATACGACAGGGGGGCAGGGGCTGCCGCCGGCGTCCTTTGCCGTTTCTACAATAAAATCTATAATGCCCTGTTTGCCATCCGATGGGGTAAGCATTTTTAACTGACTCATGTTCTCGCTGCCAAAGCCTTTGGGGAGAACGGTAATGGACAGATTGTCTCCGGCGACGATGCGCGTGTGGATAACGGCAGGCGTGTTGTCTTTGGTGTTAACACGCGAGATAGGGTCCAAAACAGATTTGCGGAAATAGCCCTCCTGATACGCCGCGCGTACGCCCTCTGTTATGGCGTCGTCCAAAAAACCGCCGGTTATGTGTACATCCTGCCCAATATCGGCCATAACAACAGCCATGCCCGTGTCTTGGCACGCAGGTATATTTTCTGCTTCTGCCAGCCGATTATTTTCGATCAACTGCTTAAGTATTTCTTTAGCATGCGGCACGGTTTCTGCATCAAGCGCGGAAAGAAGCGCCGCATCGACATCTTCGCCCGGCCGTATACAGGCCGCAAGAAACAGCGCACGGACCGTGTCGCGGATTGTATCTACGGAAATATCCTTCATCGATATACCCCCAATAGTCAATTATAATGCATAGCCGCTTGCGAAGCAAATATAGCCTGCATAAAAAAAAGAGGCAAATGCCTCTTGATAGGGCCGTTTTTATCTAAGCAAATACAGCGCGTTTGCAACGCCCGCATTTGCCTGTGCAACCATTGCCGCCGGTGCGCTTTGCCGAATCTGCTGGCTTGTAATATTGAGCAGATCTTGCGCAACGGATGCGTCGTAGGCAGGGGCGGTGGAAGCGACAGCTTTTACACGTTCTTGCAGGGAAGGCGTTTCGTCTTTCAGAGAGGAAGACATTCTGGAAACCGCTGCCAGCGCGCTGTTGGTGGAATTGAACGCTTTACCTGCGGCGCTTTTTTCGGAAACTGACGCGCCGTTTAGCCCAAGGCCTTCCGCGTCCATCGAACGGAACACGGCCAGCATTTTTGCATCCTGCGCGTTGACCGCCTGCGGCGCAGAGCCGGAAAGCGGAGAAAAATCTACGGAAACATCCGCATTTTCAAAGACCAGCGTATTATCCTGCCGTATGCCGCCTGTGTTTTGCAGCAGGCTGCCGGCAATTTCATCCATGCCATTGCCTTTGGCGTGGATATATGTGGAAACAGATTCATTTCCCTGGCTGCTATTTGTATGCAGTGTAATCTGGTCGCCGACCTTCAGCTTGGATGGGCGCAGCTGCACCGTTGTAACCGTATTGTCGGCCGGCTGCATCTCGAAGGAGACATCGCCGGTTCCGGGCGTTTTTTGCGCAATTTGCAGTTGGTTTTGGGCAGGGGTAGAAACTTCAAACGTATTTTTGAATTGCACAGCAATCGCGTTTTTCATAGCGGACAGAATATCCTGGTTGCCGGCAGCAGCAAATACGGAAATGGTGGAAACGCCGGCAGCGCTGGGAGGCCGCCCGGGAAGCACCAGTTCAAACTGTTTGCCATACATCCGGAAAATATCGCCGACCTTCAAACTGCTCCTGAAAGTAAGGGTATTGACCACTGGCGCGGGTGTATTGAAAGAGGATACGATATTGCCGATGTTTCCGCTTTGCCGTCCGGCGGTTGGGGCAATTCCATCGGAAGACATATAATAGCCGTTTACAGATGCGTTTTGGATGATTGCTTGCATATCGGCGTACGCGGAAGCCGAAAGGCTACCCGATTCACCTGCATAGGTAAATTGGAGCCCCGTATCGCCGGATACCTGCACATCGAAGGAATAGCCGCCCAAAGAGATCGTGCCGCCGGGAAGCGCGCCAATTGCTTCGTTTAAGGCCTGCGCAAGGCTTTCCGTTGTATTTGTGCCATTCTGCAAAGAAACGGAAGCGCCCGAATCGCCAATGGAAAGGAAAAAACGTTCGCCGGATTGGGCGTCGCTGATTGCATAATCGCCAAGGTCCACTGTAAATTGTACGGGTGAAGAAGATACTTCTTTTATTTCGGATTGCACATTGGCTGGTGCAGGGGACTTTGCCGTGTCAATGGTAATTCCCGCTGTTTCCTGCGTGCGGATGTTTTGCCCATGCTGCGGAATAAAACTGGCCGCCGCTTCCGCGATACTGCCAAGCTTTTGCTTGAGGGCTTCAAACTGCTGGCCAAGCGCCGAACGCTCTGTATCTGTTGCAGAATCCAAAACAGATTGTGCAGCAAGCGCATGCATTTGAGAGAGAGCCTGTCTGGCCTCGCGGAAAGCACCTTCCGCTACCTGGGGCAGGGAAGGAGAAGCATTGTCGTGCCGGATTGTATCGTTAGCGGTACGGACACCAGCAGCTATTTTTGCTGCAACTTGCAAACTGTCCTCGCTGTTTTCGCTTTGTATAGGGGTGTTTCCGGGAATGCGCACAGAAGAAACCGAAGGATTAGAATCGATCCGGAAATTACTGCTGCTGGTTGCCGCGGTTTGCGAATGGGTGTTTTCAACTTTCATGCTAACACCTCCGAAAGACATATTAAAAATCAGAACTACTGTATTCAATTATTATATCTATTTATAACGCGATTTGCAACAGTTTTAACAGGAAAAACAAGAGAAAATGCAAGGTGGTTACAGATATTGTGGGGGTAACCCAAAAGCAAACGTACGGAAGGAATGCACACGGAATGAGATTGACTGGGGCAGGTGCCTATAGTAAACTGAAAGCATATCCAAATAAAAAATAGAATGAGGAGGGAAGAACGATGAAAAGGGTATTGTTGGTAGTGTTGGCGTTGCTGATGGTGCTGGTTCCGGTGACGGCTGCCAGTGCGGAGGAAGGAGCGGCAGCGGAGCCTGCTGTTTCGGAAGAGCTGATGGTGGAAGAGCAGGGTGTGGAGGAAACTCTGGAGCCTGCGGTAGCGGAAGAAAAAAATGTTGAGCAGATTGTGCCAGAGACGCCTATAGAAGAAGCCGAGTCGCTGGCAACTGATGACGGAAACGGGGATGCGCCAAAAGCAATAAGAAAAGCAGTAGTAAATTCGTCCGATATGGCTGTGCAGGAAAACTATAACCCGGACAGGCTAAGGTTCGATAAACCGGCGGAATTCAGCATTAGCAGGGTTGGAACAACAATAAACATCGAAGTAATTCTTAACCACTGCGATGGCCTGTATTTTGATTTGTGGCTTTGCGACGAAGATTTTAATATCATTGGGTGGATTGTTAGAGACCAGTATATGCCTTATTATGCGTATGTTTCCGATAGCAAGTGGGATACGTCGGGATTTGAACCGGGAACGTATATTTTATATGCCGATATTAAAAGCACACCGGGAGACTATGAAAACGACCTGTTTTTCGATTTTGTTGAAGTAGAATTGACGGCAAATGCAACCGTAGACAGGAAGGCGGCCGCAGACTTTGTCGCGCGCCTGTACACGCTTGTGCTCAACCGGCAGCCGGATACGGCGGGGTTGAACGGCTGGGTAGACCAGCTGATGACCGGCCAGATCTCCGGCGCGGACGCAGCCTACGGCTTCTTTTTCAGCGACGAAATGATGAAGCGCAAGCTGAGCAATGCGGACTATGTGGAGGTGCTGTATAAGACGCTGATGGGCAGAAACGCCGATGCGGGAGGAAAGTCCGCCTGGCTGGCCGCAATGGGCCGCGGGGAAAACCGCGAGCAGATATTTGCGGGTTTTGTGAATTCGGAAGAGTTTGAGGACATCTGCGCGGCGGCGGGCATAGACCGTGGAAGCTTTACGCCCAACGAAAACGCCAAGGACAAGTATCAGGTGCAGGATTTTGTGAACCGGCTGTATTCGCTGTGCCTGGGGCGCTCGGCGGACGGCGGCGGCCTGAACGGGTGGACAGACCAGCTGATGAGCGGGGCGAACACGGGCACACAGGCGGCGCACGGATTTTTCTTCAGTGCGGAGATGGAGGGTAAGAATCTGAGCCCTGGGGATTATGTGGAAGTACTGTACAAGGTGATGCTCAACCGGAACGCGGACGGAGGCGGGAAGGCGGCGTGGGTACGCCTGCTGGAGCAAGGCCAAACGCGCGAAGAGATATTCTACGGATTTGCGAACTCACCGGAGTTTGACAGTATTTGCAAGAGCTATGGGATTAAGCGATAACGAACGAGACATAAAAAGCATATCAAAAAACCTCTGTACTACAGTTTGTAGTACAGAGGTTTTTTCTGCTTCAATTACGCCTCCGGAACCTCGATGCCTTCTTCTGCAAGGTCTTCAAACTGGCTCATATAAAGCTTTTTGTAGAAGCCGTCCTGCTGCATCAATTCCTTATGGCTGCCCTGCTCTATAATATCGCCCTCATTCATAACAAAAATGGTGTCGGCGTTCCGGATGGTGGAAAGCCTGTGCGCGATAATAAAACTGGTGCGTCCCTTCATAAGGTTTCCCATAGCTTTTTGGATCTGGATCTCTGTGCGCGTGTCGACAGAGCTGGTCGCTTCATCCAAAATTAGTATTTTGGGGTCGGAAAGGATGGTACGCGCAATGGTCAGCAGTTGTTTTTGGCCGAGCGAAATATTGCTCGTTTCTTCGTTGATGACCGTGTCGTAGCCATCGGGCAGTGTCCGTATAAAATGATCTGCCTGTGCTGCTTTCGCCGCGGCCTTTACTTCCTCGTCGGTGGCGTCCAGCTTGCCATACCGGATATTTTCGCGGATGGTGGTGTTGTAAAGCCATGCATCCTGCAATACCATGCCAAATTCGCCGCGCTCGTCGTTGCGGGTATAGTCGGTGATATTGGCGCCATCCAGAAAAATCGCGCCGCCGTTCAGGTCGTAAAAACGCATAAGGAGCTTTACAACTGTTGTTTTTCCGGCGCCTGTTGGGCCGACGATGGCAACGGTGTGCCCCGCCGGTACATGGGCGGAAAAATCGTGAATGATGATCTTGTCCTCGTTGTACCCGAAGCGGACATTTTTAAAATCGATAGCGCCCTGTGCGTTTTGGATACTGGCAGGAATGGCAGGATCGGGGGATTCCTCTTCCTCGCCAAGAAATTCGAATACGCGCTCGGCAGCAGCGGCGGTCTGCTGCAAGACATTTGAAATATTGGCAATCTGCTGGATGGGCTGGGTAAACTGGCGGACATACTGTATGAACGCCTGGATATCGCCCACGGGGATACGGCCCTGAATGGCGAGGTAGCCGCCGAGTATACAGATTGCAACGTAGCCCAAGTTGCCGATAAACTGCATAATGGGCATCATAAGCCCGGATAAAAACTGAGATTTCCACGCCGCCTTGTAAAGCGTTCCATTCATTTCGTCAAACTCTGCAACAGAGCGCGCTTCGCCGTTAAAGGCCTTTACGAGCGTATGATTGCCGTACATTTCTTCCACATGGCCGTTGACATGGCCGATATATTCCTGCTGCGCCTGGAAGTGCCCCTGAGATTTACGCACAACGATGGCGATGACAATAAAGGAGACCGGGATGATGCCCAGCGCGACCAGCGCCATTTGCCAGCTCATTGTAAACATGATGACCAATATCCCAAGGAAGGTCGTTACAGAGGTGATGATCTGTGTAATGCTCTGGGACAGGCTTTGGCTGATGGTGTCTACGTCGTTGGTAATATAAGAGAGCACTTCTCCGTAGCTTTTTTTGTCGAAATACTTGAGCGGAAGCTTGTTGAGCTTTTTGGAAATATCCCGCCGGAGGTTGTACGTTACCTTCATGGCAACATTGTTCATAATATACCCCTGGGTATACATAAACGCTGCACTGACAAGGTACAGTACGACGAGCATGAGGATGACCTGCCCAATATAGCCGAAGTTGATGCCCGAAACGCTGCCGTCGATCATGCCCATTACATCGGAAAAAAGGCTGGTTGTTGCCATACCCAGTATTTTTGGGCCGACAATGGAAAAGATTGTGGAAGCGATCGCAAAAATGAACACGACGATGACCGCGCCCTTATACCTGCCCATATACTGCACCAGCTTTTTGAAAGAGGCGCCGAAGTTTTTTGCCTTTTCGCCGGGCATCATAGCGCCAGGGCCTCCGCCGGGCCGTGCGGCCCGCTTTTGCGGCTTAATGTCCTTTGCTTTTGCACTCATACTGCGTCACCTCCCAACTGAGATTGTGCAATTTCGATGTATTCGGGGCAGCAATCCATCAGCTCGCTATGCGTGCCTTTGCCCACAATACGGCCTTTGTCCAGCACAATGATCTGCTCGGCCTTCATGATGGTAGAGATGCGCTGCGCGACAATGAATACGGTGCTGTTTTTTGTGTAGGGCCGCAGTGCACGGCGCAGCGTAACGTCCGTTTTAAAATCGAGCGCCGAAAAGCTGTCGTCAAATATATAGATGGGCGCGTTTTTTACAAGCGCGCGCGCAATGGAAAGGCGCTGCTTTTGACCGCCCGAAACATTGGTGCCGCTTTCGGAAATTTCGCGGCCGAACCCTTTTTCAGACTGTTCAATAAACTCGGTTGCCTGTGCAATATCGGCCGCCAGCTTAATTTCTTCATCCGTCGCGTCCTCTTTTCCGTAGCGGAGGTTGGAGGCAATTGTGCCGGAAAAAAGCACGCCCTTTTGGGGAACATAGCCAATCTGCTCGTGCAGGTCGTGCTGAGACACGGCACGTACGTCGATGCCGCTTACCAGTATTTGCCCTTCTGTTACGTCGTAGAAGCGCGGGATTAGGTTGATCAGCGTAGATTTGCCCGATCCGGTGGAGCCGATAAACGCGGTTGTTTCGCCGGGGTTTGCCGTAAAGGAAATATCTTCTAGTACGCAGTCTTCGGCGTCGCCATACTTAAACGAAACATTCTTGAATTCCACTTTGCCGCGTTCTTCCGTGCCCATTGGCCGGGGATTTGGCGGATCCACAACCGTAAGGGGAATATCGAGCACTTCCAGAATACGCTGTGCAGAAACAGAGGCGCGCGGAACCATTATAAACATGACGGCAATCATCAAAAACGACATAATAATCATCATCGCGTACTGTATATAGGCCATCATATCGCCAATTTGCATCGTAGAGCTTTCGATTTGCCCGGCGCCCACCCATACGATCAGCAGGGATACGCAGTTCATAATAAGCATCATCATGGGCAGCATAAATACCATTACACGGCCCACGAACAGGTTGTTTTTGGTAAGCGTCTGGTTGGCCTGGTCAAAACGGTCTTCCTCAAATTCCTGCGTGCCAAACGCCCGGATGACCATAATGCCGCTCAGGTTTTCGCGCGAAACCAGGTTGAGTTTGTCGATCAGCTTTTGCATAAGCTTGAATTTGGGCATTGCCACAAGAAACACCCCAACCAAAAGCGCCAAAAGGGCAATAACGGCAAGCGCGATGACCCATGCCATGGATACGCTTTTGTTAAGCGCCATAATAATACCGCCAACACCCATAATGGGCGCGTAACAAATCATCCTTACGCCCATAGCAATAATGGTCTGTATTTGCGTGATGTCGTTGGTTGTCCGGGTAATCAGCGATGCGGTGGAAAAATGATCGAATTCCGTACCCGAAAAGCTTTCCACCTTGTTAAACACATCCCTGCGCAGGTTGCGCGCAACGCCGGCCGCAATGCGGGACGAGAAAAAACCAATGGCAACGGCGGCGGCCACCGCAAGCAGGGACAAAAGGAGCATAGACAGGCCGGTGTCTACAATATAGCCGTTTTGTATATCGTCCGTATTTACGCCAAGCTCCCGGTAAAACATTTTTACAAATGCTGTTCCGGTTTGGTCGCGCATCGATTCAGGGACCTGCGCCGCGCGTGCGCGTGCAGAATCTACGGTGTCTTCGGGAAGGGTATCCAGCACCGGCAGAAGCTCCTGCAGGCGGGAAGCATCGATGTTTTCCATATCCGTTGCCGCATTGGTGTTGCCGCTGTCCGGCATAATTTGACGGACGATGTTGATCATTGTCCAACCGGCTTCACCAAACAGCGAGTTGAGTGTTTGCAGCGCTTGGGCGTCGGCTTCTTTGCGCACATAGATGTCCTCTGTTTTGTTCAGCTCATACGTTTTACTGTATGCAGCGTCTCCTGCGGGGATTTTCTCGTAATGCGCGGAGACGAATTCGGCGTCTTCATCTGTCATAAAAGCGGTCATGACGGCGTAGCCATCCATGCTTACTGCAACAGGGGCGGACTCGGTAATACCGCCCTGCTGCAATCCGACATTTACGATGGAAGACATATAATTCGGGAGGTTCAAGTCGCAAAAAGCCTGCACAAATAAAAGGCCGACTGTGACCAGCAATAATATGCCAAATGGTTTTAAATATCTTGCAAGCAGTTTAATCATCGTTGCTCCCTTCCCGGCATAGAAGCGCGTGCTTCATCGATTGCCACACATAGCTTATCCAGTAGGCGAAAAAGTGTTGAAATCTCCTGGGAGGTCAGCGCGTTCAAAATATTCTCCGTGCTTTTCAGCATCCGTTTGTTCACTTCATCCAGTATGGCCGCCCCTTTTGCAGTGGTAGAGACATAGACGACTCTGCGGTCCATTTCGCTGGGGCAGCGCTTTACAAGGCCTTTGCCCTCCAGCGTACGGATCATTTGGGAAATAGCAGAGGGAGAGATATCGTGCCTTTTTCCGAGGTCGGACATTTTTGCTCCCGGACCACCGGAGTCACAAATACAGGAGACGGAGCACAAAAGAAAGAATTCTCCGCTGTTTACACCATGCAGCAAACTGCTGGGCTGGTGGTAAATCCGCTTTAGCTTTGTCAGCGCTTCAATAAACATCCTTGCATCGGTATTGGAAACGTAGGCCATGTTTTCCCCTTTCGTTTAAGGTACTTAAAAATTAATAAGGTTAATTGTTTAGAACCTTAAGAATATTACTCCAAAGTAAGATTTTTGTCAATGGGGCACACATAAAAACATGTAAAGTAACAATTGTTCGAATGCATGCCATACAAAAACAAAAGAAATGAAAACGGACAAATACATGATAATAATCACAAATAAATATATAATAGAATGTATAATAGAATAATTAATATTTTAAAATGATATGACTCGTTCAGCAATAAAGCATATCGTTAAAAGAGATAAAGCACGCAGCGGCAAATATAACAATAAATAATGTATGAAAAAGATATGAAAATACTTGCGTTTTTGAAACTTTGTGATATAATTAAAAAGCTAGTTTTGAAAGAAGAGGTGAAATGCTATGAAAGCTGGAATACATCCGGAGTATACGGAGTGCACGGTACGGTGTGCGTGCGGCGAAACTTTTACGACCGGGTCTGTTAAGCCGGAAATGAAAGTGGATATCTGCTCGAAGTGCCACCCGTTTTTTACCGGCCGGCAAAAGCTTGTAGATACAGGCGGCCGCGTAGACAGGTTCAAGAAGAGATACGGCATGAAATAAGTGCCAATATACGCTTTTTACAGGCCGTGAGCTAATTTGCGGCCTGTTTTTTTTAAGGCGACATTCCATTCAGGGAGAAACGATGAAAAAAACGAATATAGGCGGTCAGGCGGTGCTGGAAGGCGTTATGATGCGTTCCGAAAAGGCAATGGCTATTGCGGTCAGGAGGGAAGACGGCAATATAGTGACTGACAGCAAAGAAAACAATCCGCTGCATAAAAAATATAAAATATTAAAATTTCCGATTATCCGCGGTGTTGTCAATTTTGTCGAAATGCTCGTTTCAGGCGTAAAGACGATTACCGATGCTGCAAAGCTGTATGACCCCGAAATAGCGGAAGAAGAGGAACCCTCTAAGTTCGAAAAATTTGTGGCGAAAAAAACAGGGAAAGACCCGCTTGACGTTGCAATGGTGTTTGCTGTGGTCATTGCGTTGGTGCTTGCAGTTGGAATGTTCTATGTGCTGCCCAACCTGCTTACAGGGTGGATTACCCCGCATATTACAGACGCGCCTATCTTGAAAAACCTGATAGACGGGGGAATTCGCGTTGCAATCTTTATTGTGTATTTGCTGATCATTACGCGAATGGGCGAAATAAAACGATTGTTCGGTTACCATGGCGCAGAGCATAAAACCATCAACTGTTATGAGCATGAAGACCCGCTGGATGTGGAGCATGTAAAAAAGCACTCCCGCCTGCACCCGCGCTGTGGCACAAGCTTTATGTTGATCGTTATGATTATTTCCATATTGCTGTTCTCTCTGCTTCTTGGATGGAACGACGAACATCCAGTAACGCGTATTTTGCTCAGGCTTGCGCTGTTGCCTCTTGTGGCGGGGGTTTCCTACGAAGTGCTAAAATTGCTTGCGCGTGCAGACAATGTGCTTGTGCGTGCTATCCGTAAACCAGGCATGGCATTACAACGGATTACGACGCGCGAACCGGACGACGGGATGATTGAAGCGGCGATTATTGCATTCAGGCTGGCGGAAGGCGAAATGAGCGCGGAAGAGATCGAAGAATTGCAAAAAAGCTTTTATAGAGAAAACCCGACAGGCAAAGCCGCTAAAACGGAAGAACAAAAGCAGGATATTGTAGAAGAAACCGAATGACCAAGCTGAAAGATGCCTATTGGAAAGCTGTTTCTCTGTTGGAAAGCAGCGGCGTAAAGGAGGCGCGGGCAGAGGCGCTGGAAATATTGTCCGCCGCGGCAGGAGCGCCGCTCGACCCTTTAACGGTGCGGTTTAGCGACAGGCATGTCGATATGGAAGCGGTAATGGACTTCATCCGGCCCCGGCTAGGCGGGCAGCCGCTCGCTTATGTGCTGCACAGTAAATGGTTTTACGGCAGGGCGTTTTATGTGGACAGCCGCGTGCTTATACCGCGCTACGATACAGAAGTCGTTTGCGAGAAAGCCCTGCGCCTTTCCGAAGAGAAAAGATGCCAAAATGTGCTGGACCTGTGCTGCGGAAGCGGCTGCATCGGCATTACGCTGGCGCTGGAAGGAAATTATGGGAATATTTTGCTTGCAGACATCGATGAAGGCGCGTTGGCGGTGGCAGGCACAAATATAAAACGGCTGGGAGTACAGCAAACATGCAAGTGCCTCCGCAGCAACCTGCTTGAGGATGTTAGGGGAAGCTGGGACCTTATTGTAAGCAACCCGCCGTACATCAGCGAAAGAGACTACATTTGCCTGGATGACGAGGTGCGCTGCTACGAGCCTCAAACAGCGTTGCTTGCGGAAGAAGACGGCTATGCGTTCTACCAGCGGATTGTAAAGGACGCTAAAAATTGCCTTGCGCCGGGCGGCGCGCTGGTGCTGGAAATCGGAGATACACAAGCCGATAAAATAGAAACGATGCTTGCAAACGCGGGCTATACCCATATAGAACGCGAAGCGGATGTGGCGGGGCGGCCGCGCGTATTATCCGCACAAATATAACACGATTGGAAGAACCGATGCTAGACAAACTGTTGTCCATAAAAAAAAGGTATGATGAAATATCCGGCGAGCTTTCTAGGCCGGAGGTGATTGCAAACCAGGAGCAATTCAAAAGCCTGGCGCAGGAGCAGACTGCAATTGCGGACATTGCACAGGCGTATGACGAGTATGCGGCGCTCTTGCAAAATATCGACGGCAATAAAGAGCTGATGGAAGCGGGCGACGATCCGGAGCTGGCCGAATTAGCCAAAGAAGAGCTTGCGGGGCTCTATACAAAAAAAGATGAAATGGAAAGCGATTTGAAGGTCCTGCTCATCCCCAAAGATAAAAATGACGATAAAAACGTGATATTGGAGATCCGCGCCGGAACAGGGGGCGACGAAGCCGCGCTTTTCGGCGGAGACCTTTTGCGTATGTACACGCGTTATGCAGAGCGGCACCGCTTTGCAATCGAAACGCTTTCGTCCAACGTTACGGAACTGGGCGGCGTAAAGGAAATGGTTATGCTCATTTCGGGCAAGGGCGCGTATTCCAGGCTCAAGTACGAAAGCGGTGTGCACCGCGTACAGCGCGTGCCGGATACGGAATCGTCCGGGCGTATCCATACGTCTGCGGCGACGGTCGCCGTGCTGCCCGAAGCAGAGGAAGTGGAAGTCAACATAGACCCGAACGACCTTCGGATCGACGTGTACCGCTCCAGCGGGCACGGCGGGCAGAGCGTAAACACGACGGATAGCGCCGTTCGTATTACGCACATTCCAACCGGGCTTGTTGTTTCGTGCCAGGACGAAAAATCGCAGATCAAGAACAAGGCGAAGGCCATGAAGGTGCTGGCTTCGCGGCTTTACGACCTGTATAAGGGTGAGGCAGACAGCGAACTTTCGGAAAACAGGCGCAGCCAGGTCGGCTCGGGAGACCGGAGCGAGCGCATTCGAACATATAATTTTCCGCAAAACCGCGTGACAGACCACCGGATCGGCATGACGCTCTACAAGCTGGATGCGTTTTTGGACGGCGATATGGACGAAATGATCGATGCGCTGACGATGGAAGAACGGCAAAAAATGCTGGCGAGTGTAAATGAATAAGCGTACAGCCGATACGTGCCCTGGTTAGAGCTGGAGGAGAGACAACATGCATGGAGCGCTCTTTTCTGTGCTCGTTGCGCTAATAGTAAGCGTAGGCGGCACAGGTGGTGGAACACTGGTAACCTGCCTGGTCAAAAGGACCGGCGACAGGCTAAGCGCTGCGCTCATGGGCGTATCGGCCGGTATTATGGCCTCGATGGTGTTTTTGGACATGGTTCCCGAATCGCTGGAAATGAGCGTTTCGAGCGCATTGCTGGGCATTGCCCTCGGAGCTGCAATCATGCTGCTGTTCATCAGGCTGGTGCCCCACCGGGATGCAGGAGAGCTTGACGAGCAAACGGTGCAGGACTACCGGCAAAGCGGCCTGAAGCGATCGGGAATGATGATTGCGGTTGGAATTGCCATCCACAACCTGCCGCAGGGCATTGCCATTGGCTCGGGAATCGTTTCGGGGGAAGCGTTTGGCCTGCATTTGGCGGTGCTGCTCCTGCTGCACAATATTCCCGAAGGTATGGCGATGGCCATTCCGCTCAAGCTGGGCGGCGTGCGCATGGGTAAAATCTTGCTTTTGGCGGTTTTTGCGGCGCTTCCAACGGTTATTGGCGCGGTGCTGGGCAGCCTGGCAGCCAATATTTCCCAGGGGTTTGTAGCAGGCAGCATTGGCTTTGCCGCGGGCGCAATCGCCTACCTGACACTGTCCGAGCTGCTGCCGCAGGCAATGCGCTTTAAAAAAGGGATGTTTACGGTATGGTTTATTGTGCTGGGGCTGTTTTTAGGGGTAGCGGTGCATATGGTCGCAGGGCATTGACGCTGTACTATATTGAATAGAACACATAGCTTTTATGAATACAAAAGTAATTTATGCGCATAAAAAAGAAAACATCGAAACGGCGGTACAGGAAGGCGCGGCGTTGCTTCGTGCCGGAGAAGCCGTTGTTTTTCCGACCGAAACGGTTTATGGCCTGGGTGCAAATGCATTTTCGGGCGATGCGGTCCAAAAGATTTTCATAGCCAAAGGAAGGCCGCAGGACAATCCGTTAATCGTGCATATTGCAAAGAAAGAGCAGCTCTATGAAATAGCGGAAAGCGTGCCGGAGGCTGCCCAAAAGCTTGTGGAAGCGTTTTGGCCGGGGCCGCTCAGCATAATATTGAAACGCGGCGGCGCAGTGGCGAAAAGCGTGTCGGCAGGGCTGGACACGGTTGCGGTGCGCATGCCGGCGAACGAAATTGCGCTGCGGCTGATTATGGAAGCTGGATTGCCGGTTGCGGCGCCCAGTGCAAATGTATCCGGGCGACCCAGCCCAACAAGCGCAGCGCATGCCTACGAGGATTTGTGCGGTAAAGTTCCGCTCATTATAGACGGCGGGCCATGCGGTGTGGGCATAGAATCTACAGTAGTCGATCTGACAAAAAATGTACCAGCGATCCTGCGGCCGGGGGCGGTGACGCAGACCATGCTTGCGGATGTGCTGGGCGAGGTCCGGCTGCATGAAAGCCTGGCTCAAAATATGGACGCAAGCGGAAAAGTGGCGTCGCCCGGCATGAAATACAAACACTATTCTCCCCGCGCAGAGGTGAAATTATTTGCGGGAGAGCAAAAAGAGGTTGAAAAAAACATAAAATCCATGTATGATTTTGATGATAGCTTGGGGCAACGAGATGTTATTATGTGTTCGAGCGGCTGTGCCCGTCTTTATGGAAGCAGAAATATCCTCTTGCTGGGGACGGGTGCGCATGAAATAGGAACGGTGCTCTTTGCTTCGCTTAGGAAAGCGGATGAATTGGGTTATTCGCGCATTCTGTTCCATGCGGAAGACAGTATGGGGCTGGCTGTATTAAACAGAATCGCCAAAGCGGCGGGGGAGGTACAATAAAACATTATGAACGTATTGCTGGTATGTACAGGCAACACCTGCAGAAGTCCAATGGCAGAGACGCTTCTGGACGACGCGGTGGACCGAAGTAGCCTTCACGGAAAGGTGAAGATTAAATCGGCAGGTACATTTGCTGCGACAGACGCCGGTGCAACGGAGGAAGCGCAGCAGGTTATGGAAGAAATGGGGCTTTCGCTCGGCCGTCACAAAACGCGCCCGTTTACAAAAGAGCTTGCAGAATGGGCAGACGTTATACTGGCGATGGGCAAAGAGCAGATCGAGCATATGGAAGCAATTGCGCCGGATATGGCGGATAAGATGCATACCTTGCTGGGCTACGGCATGTATATAGATGGCGAGCCGGCCGCCAATTCGCTTGAAGTAACGGACCCTTACGGCGGAGATATTGAAGACTACCGGGATTGCGCAGAGCAAATCAAAGAAGCGGTAGATAGCGTAGTCTCCCGGTGGGAAAAACAGGGAATAGAAGATTGAAGATTACAAAACCCGGCTATTGGCCGGGTTTTTTGCTGTACAGTTGCTTTTTTCAGTAATAAAAGAGCCGCCGTTTTGCAAAAGGCGGCTCTTTGTATATGGTGTTATTCGGAATCGGCCATATTTTTGTAGTACTCGTAGCGTTCTTTGGCTTCTTCCTCCGACTCCTTAAACAGCTGTTCCGAAATTTCGGGGAAAAGCTGCTGGAGAGAACGGTAGCGGTTTTCGCTGGTAATGAAATCCTGGTAGCTTTCGGTCGGCGCTTTGGAATCCAGCGTGAAAGGATTCTTGCCTTCTTTTTTCAGCTCCGGATTGAAGCGGTACAGCTGCCAATAGCCTGCGTCTACGGCGCGTTTTTGCTCGTGCTGCGTTCTGCCCATGTTGATGCCGTGGTTGATGCACGGCGAATACGCGATAATCAGCGACGGCCCTTTGTACGCTTCCGCTTCCTGCACAGCTTTCAGAAGCTGGCCCTGGTTGGAGCCCATTGCAACGCTTGCAACGTATACATAGCCGTATGTCATTGCAATGGCGCCAAGGTCTTTTTTCTTGACCTTTTTGCCGGATGCCGCAAACTTTGCGGTAGAACCGGTCGGCGTCGATTTGGATGCCTGACCGCCTGTGTTGGAGTAAACTTCCGTGTCCAGCACAAGGATATTCACGTCTTCGCCCGAAGCAAGGACGTGGTCCAGCCCGCCGTAGCCAATATCGTAAGCCCAGCCGTCTCCGCCGAAGATCCAGACGGACTTTTTGACGAACAGGTCTTTCTGCGCAAGAATATCCTCATAGCATTCGCATTTGTCTTTTGCGGCAGTAAGCGCGGCTTCCATTTTCTTGGACGCAGCCTTAGATGCATCGCCTTCATTAAACGCTTCCACCCACTCTTTCATAGCGGCTGTTGCGTCTGCATCCTTGCCCGATTTGATGGCAACGTCCACAAGATCGCGCAGCGCTTCGCGGCGCTGTGTGAACGCAAGGTTCATGCCATAGCCAAATTCCGCATTGTCTTCAAACAGCGAGTTTGCCCAAGCGGGGCCTTTGCCCTCGTCGTTTACCGTGTAGGGGCAGGTGGGCGCGCTTCCGCCGTAGATGGAGGTACAACCGGTCGCGTTTGCAACGGTCATCCTGTCGCCAAAAAGCTGTGTGACCAGCTTGATATACGGCGTTTCGCCACAGCCTGCGCACGCGCCGGAAAACTCGAACAGCGGCTTGTGGAACTGGCTTTCAATTACGTTATTCTTTTTAAGCTCGATGGCAGGCTCTTTGAGCGAGGCGGCAAAATTCCAGTTGGGAACCTGTACCGGCTCTTGCTCTACAAGAGGCTTCATAACAAGCGCTTTCTGTTTTGCCGGGCAGATATCCGCGCAGTTTCCGCAGCCTGTGCAGTCCAACGTAGAAACCTGCATACGGTAGTTGTAGCCGTCCTTGCCGCGCGCTTCTTTTGTTGCAAAATCTTTGGGCGCGCTTTTCATGTCTTCGTCCGAAACAAGGAACGGGCGGATGGCCGCGTGCGGGCAAACATAGCTGCACTGGTTACACATAATGCAGCTGTCGATCTGCCATTCGGGAACGGTTACCGCGATGCCGCGTTTTTCGAACTTTGTCGTGCCTGTGGGAACAAATCCGCGCGGGTCAAATGCGGATACCGGCAGGTTGTCGCCCTTCTGGATGAGGATGGGATGGATGACGTCGCAATAATAATCGTCTTTTGGAAGCGCAATAGGCTGCGCACCCTCGGTCGTATTCGCCCAGCTTTCAGGATACTTGACTTCCTGCACGGCCATACCGGCGTCTACGGCAGCGTTGTTCATGTTGACGATCTTCTCGCCTTTTCTGCCGTATGTTTTCTGGATCGCATCCTTCATGTATTTGATGGCGTCCGCATCCGGAATGATCTGCGCGATTTTGAAGAATGCCGCCTGCATAACCATGTTGATGCGCCCGCCCAGGCCAATTTCGCCTGCGATTTTAATGGCGTCTATGTTGTAGAACTTCAATTTTTTCTTTGCGATTACATTTTTCATGGAAGCGGGAAGCTCCATTTCCATGTCCGCATCCGACCAGGGGGAGTTCAGCAGGAACGTGCCGCCCTCTTTGATGCCCTCCAGCATATCGTAACGCGTGACGTACGAAGGATTGTGGCACGCCACCATATTGGGCTGTGTGATCAGGTAGGCGGACTGAATGGGCGATTTACCGAAACGCAGGTGCGAAACGGTGATACCGCCGGACTTTTTGGAATCGTAGCTGAAGTAGCCTTGCGCATACATATCCGTATGGTCACCGATGATTTTGATGGAGTTTTTGTTTGCGCCCACCGTGCCGTCTGCGCCCAGGCCGTAGAATTTTGCGCTGTACATGCCGTGCGGAGACGGGTCAATATCGTAATTTGCGTCAAGGGACGAATTTGTAACGTCGTCGTTGATGCCCACGGTAAAATGGTTTTTGGGAGCAGAAGCCTTCATGTTCTCGTAAACGGCTTTAACCATTGCCGGAGTGAACTCTTTGCTGCCAAGGCCATAACGCCCTGCATAGATGGAAACATTCCTGCCTGCTTCAAACAGCGCCGTTACGCAATCTTCGTACAGCGGCTCGCCCAGCGAACCGGGCTCTTTTGTGCGGTCTAAAACGGTGATCTTTTCCGCGCTGGCCGGAATGGCCGAAACAAAAGCGCTTGCATCAAACGGACGGTACAGGCGTACCTTGAGCAGCCCAAGCTTTTCGCCGTTGTCGTTCAGGTAGTTGATTGTTTCTTCGATAACGTCGCAGCCCGAACCCATTGCAATAACAACGTGCTTGGCGTCCGCAGCGCCCACATAGTCGAACAGGTTGTATTGGCGTCCGAATTTCTTTGCAAATTCGTTCATGACGTCCTGTACGATGGCGGGGGCAGCCGTGTAGAACTTATTGGCAGCTTCCCTGTTTTGGAAGTATATATCCGGGTTTTGGGCCGTACCTTGCTGGTGCGGGTGGTCGGGGTTCATCCCGCGTGCGCGGAACTCGGCCACAGCCTTCCGATCGATCATCCCTTCCAGTGTTTCGTAATCGAGCATGTCGATTTTGGAAACCTCGTGGGACGTTCTGAAACCGTCAAAGAAATGAACAAACGGCACCTTTGCTTTAAGCGTTGCAAGATGCGCCACCGCAGCCAGGTCCATAACTTCCTGTACAGAGGCGGATGCAAGCATTGCAAAGCCTGTTTGCCGGGCGGCCATAACGTCTGCATGGTCGCCGAATATGGAAAGCGCATGCGCAGCAAGCGCCCGTGCGGACACATGGAACACACATGGCAAAAGTTCGCCGGAAATCTTATACATATTGGGGATCATTAGAAGCAGCCCCTGAGAAGCGGTAAATGTGGACGTAAAAGCGCCCGCTGCAAGCGAACCGTGTACAGCGCCCGCTGCGCCGCCTTCGGATTGCAGCTCCGAAATACGCATCGTTTGTCCAAAGATGTTCTTTCTTCCGCCGGCTGCCCATTCGTCGCAGGACTCCGCCATAGGGGAAGAAGGGGTGATTGGGTAAATCGCCCCGACATCAGAGAACGCATACGCGACATGTGCGGCAGCGGTATTACCATCGATAGTTTGTTTTGCCATATGGATATAAACCTCCTAAAAATATTGATAACTGCTTATCAGATTTTTTCACAATATCCATTATATAATTATAGTAGGGAAAAAGCAAGGGAATTGCGCCGTGTAAAAGAGGGGAAAAGCGCCTGTAAAAAAACAAATAGAAAGCCCGCCGAAGAAATGACCGATCCGGTCTGCGGCGGTGGGGTGTTTTCTGTTGGTGAAAGTAAGGCGATAACAAGAATAATGGCCAGGCGGATTATAAGATGAGCTTCGCTTTTTTGTACGCCCGCCGGAATGCCAGCCGTTCTTCGCGCGGAGTAACGGGCACGCCGTGGAAATTGATGTTGTAAAAAACGCTCCACAATACAGAAAAGTCGCTCTCGTCGTGCAGGTATGCGTCTACTGCGTCAATCATCTGCATGCTTTTTTCCAAGGCTTTATCGATGCGCTCAAAATAGAAATCATAATCATACCAGTCTTCGATCTCCTCGGGGGAATGATACAACAATGTTTTTAATTGCAGTATGGTTGTTCGGTCGCGCCGCTTGATAGCCCGCAGCCTTTTTTCGTCAGGCTTTGAAACATGCCCCATCAGCCAGATGAAGTATGGGAAAACGGTGGCGTAGGAATTGGGTTT
This sequence comes from Christensenellaceae bacterium, assembly GCA_050945895.1. GTDB lineage: Bacteria > Bacillota > Clostridia > Christensenellales > Christensenellaceae > JBMNTU01. The sequence continues at coordinate 43,929 of JBMNTU010000003.1, forward strand.
TAGCGTAAACCCATAGAACAGTGTGTTCATTGCCCAATCGAAGAAAGTAGAAATAACATCCGAATCCTTTACAAACGCCTTTTGCGCCAATGCGCCCTTATCTACAGACAGCGCATCGATACCGTTTTTTTTGGCGTACATTACGTCGATCGCACTTTCCAACGTATTGTGTGTTGTCATGGCGTTTGTGCCTTTGTTGATATGCGGGTGCAGATAATAGTCGAGGCAGTAATGGGTAATATATCCATAAAAAAAGGCCAGCAGCGTATCGGATGGATGCTGCTTAATATATTCTGCTCCTTCGCAGAAAAAACGTTGAGGGCGAGCCCGGTGCAGGGCATAGCCATACATTTTGTAAGTTCTCCCCGCCCACATAGAGTAGTATCGGTAAAGCTGGAAATAGTCTCCTCCCTGTGCGCCGGAAAGAAACGCGTCCATATGCTCTCCAATTATCTTTTTTGCTCGCGCGGCGTCCAACTTGTTGTATACGTTTTCGGCCATTATATGGTGTACCAGAAATGCAGGCATGTAAAACTCCTTATGTCATAAAAACATCACGAAAAATAGTTTACCATATTTTGCGGGTTTTGTGTTAATAAACGAAGAATTTTATGGTATGATTGGATTGTTTAAAAGTCAAATGAAAGTGACAGGCGAAAACGGATGAAGAAATACTGGAGCAGCAGGGCTGCGGCGCTTACGCCCTACACCGCAGGGGAGCAGCCCAAACAAAAGCTGGTAAAACTGAATACAAATGAAAACGCCTATCCCCAAAGCCCAAAAGTTCGGGAAGCGGTGCTGGGGCAGATAGATAAACTGCGGCTGTACCCAAACCCCAACGCAGACCTGCTGCGGACGGCAATCGCACAGCGGGAAGGGCTCGATATTTCCCAGGTTTTTTGTGCGAACGGGTCGGATGAAGCGCTTGGCTTTGCATACATGGCTTTTTTTGATGAAGGGTCGGCCGTGTGTGTGCCCGATGTTACATATAGCTTTTATCCGGTTTGGGCAAAGCTCAATAATATTTCTTTGGATGTTGTTCCGCTGAAAGCGGATTTTTCAATTGACGTAAACGGAATGCTTGGTGCGGAAAACGTAGTGATCGCAAACCCGAATGCGCCAACCGGCATCGCGCTGCCGCTATGCGAACTGGAACAGATTATACGCAGCGCGCGGGGCGTTTGCATTGTAGACGAGGCATACGTCGCCTTTGGCGGCCAAAGCGCGGCGCCGCTTGTAAATAAATACGACAATCTGGTCATTGTGCGCACGTTTTCCAAGTCGCACAGCCTGGCAGGGTTGCGCACGGGGTATGTGCTGGCAAACGAAAATCTTGTAGATGCGCTCTTTACCGTAAAGGACAGTTTTAATTCGTATCCGCTGGATGCACTTGCCCAGGCAGGCGCGCAGGCAGCGCTGGAGGACGAAGCATACTACCGCGGCATTACGGAAAAAATCGTTGATACAAGGCAGAGCACGGTTGCGGAGCTTGAAAAAAGAGGCATTTGGGTATTACCCTCGTCGGCAAACTTTATTTATGCAGATTTTGGCGAACGGGCAAAGGATGTGTTTTTAAAGCTGCGCGAAAACGGTGTGCTGGTACGGTATTTTGAAGGCGAACGCACGCGGCGGTTTTTGCGTATTACAATAGGCACAGACAGTGATATGCAGCTCTTTTTCGAGGCGCTTGCCCGCGCGGCAGACGAATAATTGGCGAATACAGAGGAAATTGGCATGAAAATAGGAATTGTGGGTCTGGGGCTGATTGGCGGCTCGGTGGCAAAGGCAATCAGAAAAAATATGCAGGAGCATACCATCGTTGGGCTGGATATGGACGATGCGGTGGTAAATAAGGCGCTGGAAGAACATGTGATTGATGAGAAGAACGATATTTCCTCCTGCGATTTGGTGTTTGTATGCCTCTATCCGAAAGACAGTGTAGAATATATCCGCGTTGCAGAGTTTAAAAAAGAGGCGATTGTGACGGATATGTGCGGCATCAAGCGGTATGTTGCGCAGCGGGTAAAAAGCGCGGCAATCAAAAATGAGTTTTGCTATATTGGCTCTCACCCTATGGCGGGCAAAGAAGTGAGCGGCTATGCCGCAAGCGACGCTTCTCTGTTTGACGGTGCCAGCTATATCCTGACCTGTGACAGCTGGACAGACAAGGAGGCGTGCGCTGCGTTGGAGGGCTTTGTGAAGAAACTGGGCTTTGGACGCGTAATTGTGACAACGGCAGAGGAGCACGATCGGATTATAGCGTACACCTCCCAGCTTGCGCATGTGGTCTCGAATGCGTATATCATGGGCAAAACGGTAAAGGAGCAGGCAGGTTTTACCGCGGGAAGCTTCGAAGACCTGACGCGTGTTGCAAAAGTCAACCCCAAAATGTGGGCAGAGCTTTTTACAGGCAATGCAGACTTTCTGACAAGCGAAATAGACGAGCTGATTTTACACCTGAACGGAATGAAAACGGCGATTGCGCAATTGCAGGAAAAGCGGGTGTTCGACCTGTTGGAAGAGGGAAACAGCATAAAGGAAAAACTGTAAAAAAGCAAAAGGAACGATGCAAAACCAATTATTAACAAACGCTACTTAGGCCGCGGCAATGCCGTGGTTTTTTTGTACAGCCACTATTGTAATCCATAAAAAAATTATAGTTTACAATAGGGGGCTGGTTATGCTATGATGGTTTTGCCGATGACATAAGAATAGAGCTGGACGCTTAAATACAAAGGGGAAAAGTACATGGGTGCAGGCCGGATAGGGAAAGTGCAAAACCGCCAGTTGGCGACGAGGGGAATGGTTTTATGCGCGCTTTTTGCAGCGCTGATTGCGGTGGGGGCGTTTATTCGGATTCCGCTGCCCGGGCCGCTTACGTTTTCTATGCAGACGATGTTTGTGGCTTTGGCCGGTATGCTGCTGGGGAAAAAGTTTGGGGTGTTGTCTATTGCAATATATGTTGGGCTGGGGCTTTGCGGCTTGCCCATTTTTTCGAAGGGCTATGGAGGACCAGGGTATATCTTGGAGCCTTCTTTTGGCTTTTTAATCGGTTTTTTCCTGCACACATGGTTAACAGCATACCTGACCGAAAAGGCAAAGGACAGGCCTACGATAAAAAAAATGATACTGGTGCAATTACCAGGCTTGTTCTTGATGTATGCGATTGCACTGCCATATTTTTACCTGATATCCAATTTCTATCTGCAAAACGGCATGGGCGTAGACGTGCTTATGACGACATGTTTTTTGTGGATGATGCCGGGAGAAGCTGCAAAATGCCTGTTAGCGGCCTGGCTGGCAAATAGGCTGCTGCTGGTATTGCATAAAACCCGCCAGACAGCAATTGGCAGGCGGCCGGAATAAGAGTGTGAAAATGAAAAAAAGTCCGACCGATTGAGGCCGGACTTTTTTATGCGAATTAAATGGTTCCGACAGCGATGCCGTACGAAGCACAGATTTGCGCATATTCGGGAGAGTAGACGAACCCGCGCAAAACTTCCAGCCGGGAGGTGCCGCCTTGAAGCTGGCGTACCCAGGCGTTTTTGCCGATGGAATCGGGCGCCCGGTTGAACATGATGGCATAGAGCTTGTCTACATATACAGAATCACTGACGTTTTTTGCCAAAAATTCGGGACTGTAGAAGAAATTATACGCGGCCATGCCACCGGAAATCTGCCCGTGTATAAGCTGCCCTGTCCATGCGTTCAGACCGGAAATATCCGGTGTCCTGTCCAGGCACAGCTTGTATAGGCGAGTTACGAACGCGGTTACGCTCGGGTTTAGATCGCGGTTTTCGGAGGGGGTATAAGAGCCCGCGCGTATGCCGTAGCCGTTGCACAAGGATTGGAATTCCGGAGAGTTGACAAAACCTGCAAATATCCCTGCGTCGGACACGTAGGAATCGTATAGACTAAGCCAGCTGCTTCTTCCCGTCGGATCTGGGTTCCGGTTGAGGATAGCGCGGTAAAGCGTATCTATTTTTTGGCTGTTGCTAAGATTTTTATTTTTGTATTCCGCGCTGAAGAAGAAGCCGCTTGCGACCTCGGCGCCCGTTGCGCTACCGTTTCTAAGCTGGCTTACCCAGGCGTTGAGCCCTGCCGTATCCGACCCGCGGGAGAGGGTGAGCTCGTAAAGCCTTTGCACAAAGCCCGTTGCATTGTTGGGGTAGGGCATCCAATCTGCTGTGGCTGTAAGCGCGGAGGACAGGGAGCTGTTCATGGCAGGCCGGGCATGTATGCTCATCAGTTTATAATAATATGTATTTCCAACAAAAATGCCTTGGTTATCCGTAAAGCGGTTGCCCGTTGCGGTGCCGATTTGCGTATACGCTCCATTTTTTGAGGTGGAGCGGTAAATACCGTACGACGATGCGCCGGAAACCGCGTTCCAGGAAAGGGTAATGCTGTAATTGTTTGCCTGCGAGGTGCGGATATTTGAAGGCGGGGACAACCGGTTGGCAGCGGCGGAAACAGCGGCCTGCGCGTTGATGTTTCCCCAGGCAGTCTGGTCGTCATATCCGGCGGTGTAGAGGTCGGTTGCCGTAGAGCAAATAATGCTTTTCACATCGGAGGGAGAAAGAGCAGGGTTAATATACAGCATCATTGCGGCAACGCCGGCTACAATGGGTGCCGCCATCGAGGTGCCGTGTTTCAGGCCGTAAGCATTCGTTGTGGGAAGGGTACTGTAAATAGTGCTTCCGGGCGCGGAGATATCCGTATTGCTGCCGTAGTTAGAGTTAAATTCACCGCCCGTCGAAATACGGCTGCGGCTGATGCTGCCAAAGGCCGCATCTTTTTGGGTGGAAATAACGCTGATACAATTATCGAATGCGGCAGGGTACAGCGAATTGGGCTGACCGGAATTACCGGAAGCAGCAACACACACTGCGCCGTTGGCCGTTGCCGCGTCGATGGCATTTTTTAGCGAGGCACTGTTATTGTATCCGCCAAAGCTCATATTGATGACTTTTGCACCCTGTTGGACAGCGTAGTTGATACCGTTGATGATATCTGGGGTGGTGGCATCCCTAGTCGAATAAAACACCTTTACTGGTATGATGGATATCACATTGTTTGCCGGGCCGCTGGCGACGCCCGCGATGCCTGTGCTGTTGTTGGCAGTCGCGCCGATAATTCCGGCAACATGTGTGCCATGGGTGCCAATATCGGTCGGCGTTGCAGAATTGTTTGTCGACGCCGTATCTTTCCATAGGTCGTAATTGATGTTCCCGCCGAATTTTTGGTGCGCCAAATCTTCATGGGTTTGATCGATGCCTGTGTCCAGCACAGCGACCTTTATCCTGTTGCCGCTTTTGGCTGCAACAAAATCCCACGCGGCGGGTATACCAATCTTGTTAAAATGCCACAAGGGATTGTTTGTTCCCTGTTCCGGTTTATAGTTTGGGTCGTTGGGAACGGCCATTGTGTCGTAGTAGTCTGCATAATCGGCTGCCGTTTCCATAGACTCATACAAATAATTGGGTTCTGCATATGCAACTTCGGGAGACTGCTCAAAAAGCGCAACGGCCTCCTCTACAGTTTGCTCTGGGGAAATTTCCACGACAGCAACCGTTTCGTCAGCAGGTGTTTCAACGATTTCGGAAGTGCTTCCGTCCAGCTCGTCAATCACAGTTTCGTCGGCTGCAGAAAGCGCGCTTACCGTGCCGTCTGCAAAGCCCACAATAATCTCGCCGGGGACATATCCCAGCTCTTCCGGAGATGTCGCCCGCTCGTTTGCTGCATCTTCAAAGGATTGAAAAATTGCTTCCGCGCCAGGCTTTACAGAGGCCCGGAATGATTCCAGCTGGCCGGACAAGCCTTCCTGGTAATATACTTTTAATATTTCACGTACGTATTCTTCAAACAGTACGGTGTCTTCGCAGCCGTTGACCTGCTCCGCTGCTGCGGCTCCGTCCTGGCGCGCCAGCGCAAGGAGCGCATCTATATCGATATCCGCAGTGCTTGCCGCACTAAATTCCCCCGGTGTTTCACTGGGGGAGGGAGAGGGCTCTGGAGTTTCGGAAGAGGAAGGCTCCGGCATTTCACTGGGTGAAGGTTGTGCTGCCGGGGTAGTTTCTGCCGATGAAGGGGCAGGCTCCGGTAATTCGGAAGGAGAAGGGACTTCCGCTGCTTCTGTTTCTGCTGACGGTGCGTCGGCGGGTACTTCTGCTGCAAATGCAGTAGTTAGGCCTGTGCTTCCAAGCGCAAACACGATGCATATGGCAAGCAGCAGTGACAGGATTTTCATGGTCGGTCGCTTCATATAGATAATACCCCTTGATATTTCATGGATTTTCAGCTTATAGCGACAAAATGCCACTATAATAATGATAGATTTATTATAATTGTTGTTTTAGTTGTTGACAAGCGGTTTAACAATTTATTAATATAAACATATATCAATGACCTAAATTATCCATAAGTATGCTTTTGGGGGACCTATTCCATTTTTGAATAATGATTGCCTAAATATACTTTTTCGTTTATAATTGCTCTGGATTTAATTTTTAATTTTGAAAAAATATATAATTAATTTATAATTA
>JBMNTU010000004.1:0-45579 GCA_050945895.1 Christensenellaceae bacterium
ACGGGACGCGCGAAGCGGCTGCAAAGCTTTTGAAGGAGCTTCGGCAAAACGGCAAAAAAGCGGACATGGACCACACGGGCCGCAGCCTTAAGGCACAGTTTAAGTACGCCGGGAAAATGAATGCGAAAAAGGTGGTTGTCATTGGCGAAGAAGAACTGCAAAATGGCACGGTGACCGTAAAGGACATGGAAGAAGGCGTGGAAAAAGCCGTTAAGCGAGAAGAAATTATAATGTTTATATAAATGTAGGAGAAAATTATGGGAGAACTGCTGAAAGACTGGAAAAGAACGGACCTTTGCGCCAACTTTACGCCGGACGACGTAGGGCGCGAAGTAACCCTGATGGGCTGGGCGGATACCCGGCGTGATTTGGGTGCACTCATTTTCATTGACCTGCGCGACATTTCGGGCATCATGCAGGTGGTGTTTGACGAATCTGCGTTCAAGGGTGACTTTGCCAAGGTGGAGAGTGTGCGCAGCGAATATGTGCTGGCTGTTAAGGGCAAAATTGTTAAGCGCAGCGAGGACACGGTCAACCCCAACCTTCCTACAGGGCTTATTGAGGTGAAGGTGAAGGAAATAAAGATACTTTCCGCGGCAAAAACACCGCCGTTTGAAATTGCGGACGCCGCAAAGGTGCGCGAAGAGCTTCGGCTGAAATACCGCTACCTGGACCTGCGCCGCGCGGAAATGCAGCAAAACTTTATCCTGCGCAACAAAGTAACAAATGTGGCGCGTAATTATTATGACAACAACGGCTTTTTGGAAATCGAAACGCCCATGCTGCAAAAGAGCACGCCGGAAGGCGCGCGCGATTACCTCGTTCCTTCGCGCATCCATCCGGGAGAGTTTTTTGCGCTGCCGCAGTCTCCCCAGCTTTTCAAGCAGATTTTAATGGTGGCGGGGTACGACCGCTACTTCCAGATTACAAAATGTTTCCGCGACGAAGACCTGCGTGCAGACCGCCAGCCGGAATTCACGCAAATCGACACGGAAATGTCGTTTGTGGACGTGGACGACGTGATTGCGGTCAACGAAGGCCTGATGAAAGAGGTTTTCAAGCAGGTCAAGGATATTGATATAAAGCTGCCGCTCAAGCGGCTGACCTATCAGGAAGCGATGGACCGCTTCGGAAGCGACAAGCCGGACACGCGCTTTGGGTTAGAACTCAAAGACGTAAGCGATGTAATTGCAAACTCGGAATTTAAGGTGTTCAGCTCCGTTGTCAAAAACGGCGGCAGCGTGCGCGCGGTCAACGCAAAGGGCTGCGCAAACATATTTGCACGGCGCGAAATTGATTCATTGGTGGATTTTGTCAAAATTTACGGCGCGAAGGGCATGGCGTGGATTTCGATTAAGGAAGACGGGCTTAACTCTCCCATCACTAAGTTTATGACGCAGGCCGAAATTGACGGGCTGATGGAGCGCCTCGATGGCGAAGTGGGAGACATCCTGTTTTTTGTGGGAGATAAAAACGATGTCGTATACGCTTCGCTGGGCGCGCTGCGCATAAAGCTGGCAGAACGGCTGGAGTTGATCAAAGAAAACACATGGGATCTTTTGTGGGTGACGGAGTTTCCGCTGCTTGAATACTCTGAAGAGGAAAAACGGTATGTCGCAAAGCATCATCCGTTTACGTCGCCCATGGACGAGGACCTTGACAAGCTGGAATCGGAGCCGCAGAATGTGCGGGCAAAGGCGTACGACATTGTGCTTAACGGAAACGAGATCGGCGGCGGCAGCATCAGGATACACAATGCGGAGCTGCAGGAAAAGATGTTCGAGCTTTTGGGCTTTTCCAAAGAGGAGGCGTGGGAACGGTTTGGGTTCCTGCTGGAAGCGTTCCAGTATGGCACGCCGCCGCACGGCGGGCTTGCATACGGGCTGGACCGCCTGTGCATGATTTTGGCAAATGCAGAGTCTATCCGCGACGTGATTGCGTTCCCCAAGGTGCAGAACGCTTCGGATTTGATGAGCCACGCGCCGTCTGCTGTGGATAAAAAGCAGCTTCGGGAGCTGCATATTCAGGTAAAAGAGGACTGACCAGGCCGCCTGTAAAGGCGCGACATCCGCGTCGTCAGTGTACAGGACTGCGACCTCGATGAATTTGGGTATTCTGTCTCGCCCGTAGCCCTACACATTTCCTTGCGGCTGGGCCTTTCCAGCCGACCTAGAAAAGGGTTGATACATTTGATGGGAGAATTAGAATCAATGGACGCTTCGCGCACAGTTGCGCTGATAGGGGAAGATGGCCTTGAAAGGCTGCAAAACGCTGCAGTTGCGGTGTTTGGCATAGGAGGCGTGGGCTCGTACGCGGCGGAGGCGCTGGCGCGGAGCGGCATAGGGACGCTGGTTCTGGTTGATAAAGACGTGGTAAAGCCGTCCAACATCAACAGGCAGCTGGTGGCGCTTAACTCTACGGTGGGCAGAAGCAAAGCGTCCGTTATGAAAGAGCGGATACTGGATATAAATGAACGCGCAACCGTCATTGCGCACGAAATGTTTTATACACGCGAACTAAACGATATGCTGCTTGGCGGCGGCGTGGACTATGTGGTGGATGCGATAGACAGTATAGACAGCAAGGTGGATTTGATTGCATCGTGCCATGAGCGCGGCATCCCTATCGTATCGTGCATGGGTGCGGGAAACAAGCTGCACCCGGAATGCTTCGATGTGATGGATATCCACAAGACATCGCACGACCCGGTTGCGAAAATCGTGCGAAAGCGGCTGCGCGACAAGGGCATAAAGCGGCTGGACGTGGTGTGCTCGAGGGAAGAGCCTGTGGACGCACACATAGTGGAGGACGGGCAGCGTTGCCCGGCAAGTATTTCGTTTGTGCCGTCTGCGGCAGGGCTGATTGCGGCGGGCGTGGCCATTCGAAACCTGATAAACAAAGAGTAATACAGGAGTTTTATAAGATGAAAGAAGCGGGAGAGATTATCAACGTAGATAACGGCATGGCGTATATGAACTTCAGGCGCACGTCCGCGTGTGCAAGCTGTGGCGCGTGCGGCATGCTCAAGGGGCAGGACGAGATAACCGTGCAGGTGGAAAATACGTTGCAGGCAAAAGAGGGAGACCGCGTGGAGGTTGAGTTTACGGCGAAAAATGCGCTCCAGTCTTCGATGATCGGGTATATATTTCCGCTGGTTATGCTTATTGTGGGCGTCCTTGTCGGCTATAATGTCCCGCAGTCTTTGTTTGATGTGCAGGATGCGTTTGCCGCAGTTTTGGGTATTATTTTTACGGCAGCTTCCTTCGTTGTGCTTAAGCTACTGAATCCTGTTTTTGCAAAAAGGTTCAGGAATACATATAAAATGGTTCGGATTGTAGACGAAGAGTAGGGGGCGCGGCGGCTTTTGTACCTCAAAAGAATTGAACTCAATGGTTTTAAATCATTCCCTAATAAAAAAGAAATCATTATAAATAGCGGCATTACCGGAATCGTTGGTCCAAACGGCTGCGGTAAGAGCAATATTGCCGACGCCTTGCGGTGGGTGCTGGGGGAGCAGAGCGTTAAAAGCCTCCGGGGAGACTCTATGCAGGACGTTATTTTTAACGGCACGCAATCCCGTACGCAAAAAGGGTTTTGCGAGGTCGTTTTGGTGTTCGATAATTCGGACGGGCGCATGGATTCGGACTATTCGGAGATTGCCGTAAAGCGCAAAATGTATCGCTCGGGCGAAAGCGAGTTTTCCATCAACAACAATGCCTGCCGGCTGAAGGATGTTTTGGAGCTGATTCGGGATACCGGCATTGGCAAAGAGGGCTATTCTATTATCGGGCAGGGACGGATCGATGAAATATTGACAAACAAGCCCGTTAAAAGAAGGCGGGTGTTTGAAGAAGCGGCGGGCATTATGAAATACCGCGTACGCAAGGAAGAAGCAGAGCGAAACCTGCAAAAAACGGAAGAGAACGTCGTGCGTTTGAGCGATATCATTTCTGAGCTGGAAACGCAAATCGAACCGCTGGAAGCCCAAATGAAGGAGACGACAGATTACCTGGCCCTGCGGGACCGCTTGAAGGAGCTGGAAATCAACCTTTTCTTGTATAATTATGACAGGGGCAAGGAGCGGATCGAAAAGCTTTCGCAGCAGATGCTGGAAAGCGAACAGCAAAAGGGCGAGACGGATACGGAAGCGGAAACGCTGGACAAGCGCGCAGCCGAGCTTAAAAAAGAACTGGGCGAAGCGCAGCAAAAGATTGACGAGCATAATTCCCGCCTGGCGGATTTTTCGTCTTTATTGGAAAAAACACGCGGCGAGCTGAACCTGATAGAGGAAAAAGAGAAGAGTGATAAGGCCCGGCTGGAGGAGGGCAGCCTTAAAAAAGAAGGCTTGCTCGAAAAACAGCGGGAAGGGCTGCAAAGAATCGATGAATTGAACGGCGAGGTCGAGCAGAGCAACGAAGAAATAGACGCGCAGTACGAAAAGATAGACGCTCTGCGAGCGGAAATCGAAGAACTGGGCGAGAAAACCGGCAGCATGGGCGAGCATACGCTGGCTTTGCGCGAGGAATTGAGCGCCAAGCGGGTGGAGCTGCAAACACTTGCGGTACAGCTGAGCGAGGCGCAGGCCAAGCTGGAAATGACGGAACAAAAAACAGCCGAGCAGGCCGAAAAGGAGCAGGCGGCAAAAGAAGCGGCCCAAAGCCTGCAAGTGGAGATAGATGAGCTGAATAAAGCGCTTTTTGTGCAGGAAAAAAGTGACGAGGAAAACAGGAAGAAGCTCAACGAGGTGCTGCACCTGCTGAATGAACTGCGCGAAAAGGTGGACGGACAAAAGCAGGAGATGGCGGCGCATTCGGAAAAGCGCGGACGGCGAAGCTCGCGGCTGCGTCTTTTGAAGGAAATGCGCGAAGGGCATGAAGGCTACTTTGACAGCGTGCGTGCGCTGCTTAAGTCGGCAGATGAAAACCGGCATATACAGGGTAAAATTAAAGGCGTACTAGCCGAATTAATACAGGTCCCGAAGGAATATGAAACGGCCATCGAAGTGATTTTGGGCAATGCGCTGCAAAACGTTGTGACGGAAACGGACGAGGCTGCAAAGGAGATTATTGCGTTCCTGCGGGAGCGCGACCTTGGGCGGGTTACCTTCCTGCCTGCGCAATCACTCAAAATACGGTATTTGGACGAGAAAGAAAAAAAACTCCTTGCGATGGAGGGAGTCATTTCGGTGGCTGCCGACGTAATCGATTGCGGTAAAGACGTGCGCCCGGCTGTGGATTTTTTGCTGGGACGGACGGTTTTGGTTTCGGACATGGACGTTGCGATGCGCCTGATGAAAAAGTGTGATTATGGCATTCGCGTGGTTACGCTGGACGGCGATTTTATTAAGCCGGGCGGCGCCATTACGGGCGGCAGCCTGAAAAAGACGAATACAGGACTGCTTTCCCGAAAACGGATGGAAGAGGAGCTGGAGCAAAGCATTGGCGAGTTGGACGTTCTTGTAAAGCGGCTGGAAGAAAATCTGGCGGGCATGGATGCGCAAATAAACGCCAAGGAGGAAACCCGCCAAAAGCTGATGGAGGCGCTTCGGGAAAGCGAGCACGAAAAGCGGCAGGCGGGCGAACAGCTGGCGGCGGCAAAAAGCCGGTTGGAGGAGCGAATGCAGCAGCTGGATTCTTATGTAAGCGAAAAGAAGGCGGCGGATGCAGAGATGGGCGAGCTGGCTGAATGGATCGGCCGCACCAAAAAGCAAAGTGATGCGCTTCAGCAGGAGTATGACGCGCTGTACGCCGGGCTGGCGGAAAAAGAACAGCAGGCGGAGCAGAGCCGGGAATACGCGGACGGGCTGAAGGAACGGCTGAACACACTGGAAAAAGAGCAGGCGGAAAGAAACCATGCAAAAAACCTGTTGCTCAACAATATTCAACACTTGAAGGACGAGGCGGCGCGCACGCAGGAAGAGTTGGAGCAAATCGAAAGCGGGCGGCAGGAGCTGGAACGCGCACTTGGCAAGCTGCGGGAACAAAAGCGGCAGGCAAAAGAAGAATTGGACGACATTATGGTGAGCGTGAAAAACGCGGGCGCTTTTTCGGAAGAGCAGTTTGCGCGCCGCGAAGCGCTGAATAAGGAGCTGGACGACTTGAGCAGGGCGCAGGAGGAAGCGCGCGGCAGGAAAAACGAGCAAATTGAGCAGAAATACCGGCTTACGGCAGCAAAGGAGAAGGCGGAGCTGCAGCTTGAGGCGATACAAAACAAGCTGTTTGAGGATTACGAGATGACGTATGCAAACGCGCTCCACCATAAAACAGAATTTGCATTCCAGGCGGCCACGCGGGAAATTGAAGAAATCAAAAACAGGATACGGGAAATGGGCGCGGTCAACCCCAATGCAATCGAGGATTACCAGCGGGTTCGGGAGCGTTACGACGGGCTGATGCTGCAGCGGGACGATTTGTTGAAGGCGGGCGAAGACCTGAAGGTGGTCATCGGCAATCTGATGGAAGGGATGGAAAGCAGCTTTAGGGAGCGCTTTGCGCTTATAGGCGATAATTTCTCCCGCGTGTTTTCCGAACTGTTTGGCGGCGGGCAGGCAAAGCTGCAGCTTTTGGACGACGGCGATGTTATGGAATGCGGCATTGACATTATTTGTGAGCCGCCGGGCAAGAAGCTGCAAAACCTGACGCTGCTATCCGGCGGGGAGCGTGCGCTTTCGGCAATTGCGCTGCTGTTTGCCATGCTTAGCATCAATCCTTCGCCGGTATGCCTGTTGGACGAGATAGACGCGGCGTTGGACGACGCCAATGTGATCCGGCTGTGCGACTACCTGAAAAAAATGGCGGGGACGCTTCAGTTTATTGTTATTACGCATAGAAAGCCGACCATGGCAATCTGTGATACACTATACGGCATTGCAATGCAGGAAAAAGGCGTTTCGGATATCGTATCCGTAAGGCTGAGTTAATGGAGGAACAAAGATGGGTTTTTTTGATAAATTAAAGGAACGGATCGGCAAAACGCGGGACAATATATCGTCTAAGCTGAACCAGGTAATCAAAAGCTTTCGCAGGATCGACGAAGACTTTTTTGAAGAACTGGAGGAAGCGCTCATTTTATCGGACGTGGGGCCGGTGACGACGGACAAAATCATTGAAAGCTTGCGCGACTATGTAAAGGAAAACAAGGTTTCGGAGCCGGAGGAGATCAAAAACATCCTGACGGATATATTGGCGGATTATATGGATGCGCCGCCGCTGGAAATATGGACGCCAACGGTATTGCTTATTGTGGGCGTGAACGGCGTGGGCAAAACGACGGCGATTGGAAAGCTGACGGCTTACTATAAAAACCAGGGCAAAAAAGTATTGATTGCGGCGGCGGATACGTTTCGCGCGGCGGCATCCGAGCAGCTTGCCATTTGGGGAGAGCGCACGGACACCCGCGTGATCAAATATGCCGAGGGCGCGGACCCTGCGGCGGTGGTGTACGACGCGATCGATGCGGCAAAGCATGCGGGGTCGGACCTGCTCATTATCGACACGGCCGGAAGGCTGCATAACAAGAAAAATCTGATGAGCGAACTGGAGAAGATCAACCGTGTGATAGAAAAGTCTTTCCACGAAGCAAACCGCGAAACCTTTTTGGTGGTGGACGCCACAACAGGGCAGAACGCCATTTCGCAGGCGGAGGTGTTTGACGAGTCGGTAAAGCTTACTGGTATTATTCTGACCAAGCTGGACGGAACGGCCAAGGGCGGGGTCGTATGCGCGGTGAAGGACGTGACGGGCGTGCCGGTGCGGTTTATTGGCATTGGAGAAGGGGTGGACGATTTGCAGCCGTTTGATGCAAAGGAGTTTGCGCGGGCCATTATAGAATAGGGGGGCGGCGGCAAGCTATTGCAAGGCTGTCAAGTGTTGCTACTTGACAACGAAGTGGAATGGTGTATAATAAAACAGGTGTAAAGCAAAAGTGCTTGACACCTGTTTTTATAAGAATTCCCCGGAATGAAGGGTGTTGTATGAAGCACGAAAAAGATTTAAACATGGTTTTGTACTACGATTATTATGGGGATTTTTTGACGGAGAAGCAAAGAGAGGCGTTTTCGCTTTACTATAATGAAGACTATTCCCTTGCGGAAATCGGCCGGATGCTGGACATCAGCCGCCAGGGCGCGCAGGACACCATCCGCCGGGCCGAAAAGAAGATGAAGGACATGGAAGAAAAGCTGGGGCTTATTGGAAGCGGCGTTTCGGAGGAATCGAATGGCGTTTGAAGGAATTGCAGAAAAACTGCAAAATATATTTAGCAAGCTGACGAAAAAGGGAAAGCTTTCGGAAGGCGATATTAAAACGGCAATGCGCGAGGTAAAGCTTGTATTGCTGGAGGCAGACGTAAACTTTTTGGTTGTTAAGCAGTTTATTAAAGAGCTTTCGGAAAAGGCCGTGGGTTCGGGTATTTTGGAAAGCCTGACGCCCGGGCAGCAGGTCATTAAGCTGGTCCGCGACGAGCTGACGGAGCTTTTGGGAGGCAAGCAGAGCGATATTAAAATGGCGGCCAACCCGCCCACCGTTATTCTGATGATGGGGCTGCAGGGCGCGGGCAAAACGACGTTTTGTGCAAAGCTGGCCGGTTACTTCAAAAAACAGGGCAAAAAACCGCTTCTGGTGGCTTGCGATATTTACCGCCCCGCGGCAATCAAGCAATTGCACGTCGTGGGCGAGCAGGCAGGCGCAGAAGTGTTTGATATGGGGCAAGGGAACGCGGTAAAGATTTTTAAAGAATCTTTGAAGGTGGCGACGCAAAAAGGCTGTGACCTTGTTATTGTGGATACGGCCGGGCGGCTGCACATAGACGACGAAATGATGGCCGAGCTGAAGGAACTGAAGGCGGCGGCCAACCCTACAGACACGCTGCTTGTGCTGGACGCAATGACCGGGCAGGACGCGGTGAATGCCGCGACTACCTTTAACGACCATATTGGAATCGACGGGGTTATTCTGACAAAAATAGACGGTGACACGCGCGGCGGTGCGGCAATGTCTGTGCGGGCTGTTACGGGAAAGCCCATCAAATTTGTGGGAACAGGCGAAAAGCTGACAGACATCGAGCCCTTTCACCCCGACCGCATGGCGGGGCGCATATTGGGAATGGGCGACGTATTGTCGCTGATCGAAAAAGCGGAAACAGCGTTTGAAGAGAAAAAAGCCATTGAGCTGCAGCAGAAAATATCTAAAGACCAGCTGACGCTGGAGGATTTCCTCGACCAGATGGAGCAAATGCAGAACATGGGGTCGATGGAAGACATTTTGGCCATGCTGCCGGGCGGAAATAAGCTTGCGGGCATGTCGGTGGATGAAAAGCAGCTGGAACGCACAAAAGCCATTGTGCGCTCTATGACGGTGCAGGAGCGGCGCAACCCGCAGATACTCAACGCTTCGCGACGCAGGCGCATAGCGGCGGGCAGCGGCACAAACATACAGGACGTCAACCGGCTTTTAAACCAGTTCGACCAGATGAAAAAAATGCTCAAGCAGTTTTCGGGCAAAGGCGGAAAGAAAAAGCGCGGGATGAGGGGAATGCAGTTCCCATTCTAGCTTGGAGTATCGACAGCAGTTTCGCTTCAAGATATTCTATGGATGCAAAGTACCGCAAATTCGCGGTATCAATAAAATTGTACTGGAAAGATTATTGGAGGTTTACAAAGATGGCAGTAAGGATCAGGCTAAAAAGAATTGGAAGCAAGAAAAAACCGTTTTACAGGGTTGTTGTGGCGGACGAGCGCGCGCCCAGGGATGGTAGGTTTATTGAAGAGATCGGGCACTATAACCCGATGACAAAGGACCTTACCGTGGATAACGAAAAGGCGCAAAAATGGATCGGCAATGGCGCGCAGCCTACCGATACCGTACGGGCGTTGCTCAAAAAAAGCGGAGCGATCAACTAACAGTACTCGCTTTTTCAGACGGGAAGTAGCATAAGGAGTAGAAAAATGCGAGAACTTGTGGAATATATTGCAAAAAACCTGGTGGAATTTCCCGATCAGGTTCGTGTTACGGAACGCGAAGAATCGAACGCGTTTATTATCGAGCTTTCGGTGGCGCCCGATGACATGGGAAAGGTGATCGGCAAGCAGGGAAGGATCGCCAAGGCCATCCGTACGGTCGTTAAAGCGGCGACGGGCAAAGACTCGAAAAAATATGTTGTAGAGATCGTATGACCGATTATTTCGAACTGGGACGCGTGTTAAAACCCCAGGGCATTCGCGGAGAGGTAAAGATACAGGCCTACACAGATAACCTGGAGCGCTTTGACTACCTGGAATATGTTTTCCGCAGGCAAAACGGCGGATATAGCCGGGTAGATGTGGAACACGCAAGGGCGGACGCGCAGTTTGCCTACCTGAAGCTTGCGGGAATAAGCACGCGGGACGATGCGGAGGCTTTGCGCGGCGAATATCTGTTTGTGGACAGAGCACATGCGGCAAAGCTGCCCGAGGGAGCGTTTTATATCTGCGATATTGTCGGGCTGCCTGTTTTTGTCGAAGGCGAGGGCGAAGTCGGCAAGGTAGCGGAAATCCTGCAAACGGGAACGAAGGACGTTTATGTAGTGTCGCTGAAGGAAGGCGGGAAGCTGATGTTTCCATCTGTTCCGGAGGTGTTTGCAAAAAAGGACATTCCCGGAGGCAAAATTGTGCTCGAAAAAAACAAGCTGATGGAGATTGCGGTTTATGACGTTTAACTGCCTGAGTATTTTCCCGGAGATGTTTTCGAGCTTTGTGGGCGAAAGCCTCTGTAAGCGGGCGATTGACAACCGTATTATAGAGGTTAATACAGTTGATTTTCGCGATTATACTGCCGATAAGCACAGGCGCGTGGACGACTATCCGTTTGGCGGCGGTGCGGGGATGCTGCTTATGCCGCAGCCGCTTTTTGACTGCTTCGACGACATAAAAAACAAGTATGCGGGCAAAAAAAGCATCAGCGTTTATATGAGCCCGGCAGGCAGGCCGCTGTCGCACGAGTTGGCGGTTTCGCTTTCGGAATACGAGGTTGTGAACATTTTGTGCGGGCACTACGAGGGCGTAGACCAGCGCGTGATCGACACATATATAGACATGGAGCTTTCTATCGGGGACTATGTTCTGACGGGAGGAGAGCTTCCGGCAATGGTGCTGATGGACTGTGTGATGCGCTTTGTGCCCGGGGTACTTTCGAACGACGAATCGACGATGAACGAAAGCTTTTCGGGCGGGCTGCTGGAATATCCGCAGTATACGCGCCCGCAGGAGTTTCGCGGGCAGGCGGTGCCGGAGGTGCTGCTGAGTGGTCACCACGCAAACATAGAAAAATGGCAGAGGGAGCAGGCGCTGGTAAAAACAGCCAAAGACAGGCCGGATTTACTCGAAAAACTGGATTTGACAGAAAAAGAACAGGAAATATTGAAGCAAAAGCAAAATGATGCTTGATAAAGACACGGGGATATGATAAAATTTTCGTGTTTGCATATTCGGACGGTCCGCTACCTTGAACACGAAGGCACGAACGTCTGTAGGGGAAGGAGGCTTTTTATTATGAATGAGATCATTAAAGCAGTTGAAGCAGAGCAGCTGAAAAGCGATGTTCCTGCTATGGAAATCGGCGATACATTGAAGGTGTATGTAAAGGTTGTGGAAGGAACAAGGGAAAGACTGCAGGTCTTTGAAGGATACCTGATCGCGCGTAAGGGCGGCGGGCTTTCGGAGACGATTACTGTGCGCCGTCTGTCTTACGGCATTGGCGTGGAAAGAACATTCCCGATTCATTCGCCACGCATCGATAAAATCGAAGTGGCGCGCCACGGGCGCGTACGGCGTTCCAAACTGTATTACTTAAGAGACCGGGTCGGCAAAGCGGCCAAAATCAGGGAACGGCAATACTAACAAAGAATGGGGCTTATGGTGCATAAGCCCTTTTTTGGTACAGGATGTCTGAAATTACAGATTAAGGCAAACAAAAGAGGAAATATGGATATACAGTGGTACCCCGGGCATATGACAAAAGCGCGCCGGCAGCTGAAAGAAAAGCTGAAGATGATTGACCTTGTTATAGAGGTTTTGGACGCGCGCGCGCCAAAAAGCTCGATCAATCCGGATTTTGACGATCTTTTTAAAGGAAAGGCGCGGCTTTACCTGCTTAACAAGGCAGACCTTGCAGACGGCAATATTACAAAAAACTGGATATCCTATTTTGAAAGGCAGGGAATGGACGCCTATGCTTTTTCGGTGCCGAACGGAAAAATCGACGATCTGAAAAACAGAATACTCAAAAGCGCGGCAGCCATCAAAGCGCGGTATGCGAAAAAAGGCGTGAACAAAACGATCCGCGCGATGATTGTGGGAATTCCCAACGTGGGGAAATCGGCTATTTTGAACCGGTTGATGGGTACAAAGCGGATGAAGGAAGGCAATAAGCCAGGGGTGACCAAAAGCCTGCAATGGGCCAAAATAGACCAGCACCTGGAAATTGTGGATACGCCGGGGCTGCTTTGGCCGAAGTTTGAGGACGAAAAGACAGGCGCGGTGTGCGCGCTGATCGGCAGCATCAAGCTGGATATATTAAACGAAGAAGAGCTTGCGTTTTACCTGATTGGGCTGTTGATGCGGACGGCGCCCAAAATGCTGGAGGAGCGTTACCGCATAGAAATTGAGGATGAAGACGCGTATGAAACGCTGCTTGCCATCTGCAAAAAGCGCGGTTTCCTTGTAAAAGGCGGAGAGTGCGACGTGGAACGCGGCGCAAAAACGGTATTGGACGAATTCAAAAACGGCAAGCTGGGCAGGCTGTCGTTAGAAAAACCGCAGGGAGAATAGCAAGATGGGCATCCGGGAAGAGAAGCAGAAGCAAAAGCTGTACGAAATGACGGCGTACGAACGCGCGCATTGGGAGAGAGGCGAAGACCGGATAGCGGGAATAGACGAGGCGGGCCGCGGGCCGCTTGCGGGGCCTGTGGTGGCGGCGTGCGTCATTATGCCCAAAGACGACCTTGTTTTGGGAATTGACGATTCCAAAAAAATCGGCGAAAAAAAACGGGAAGAACTTTACGGTGTTATATGCGAAAAAGCGATTTGTTACAATATATATATTGTAGACCATATGGAGATTGACAGGATCAACATTCTGAATGCGGCAAAAAAGGCGTTTTTGGGCGCGCTTGACGGGCTGCCTCAGGCGCCGGGCCATGTATATACGGATGCAATGCCGCTCGATACGGACATGCCGCATACGCCGGTTGTTAAGGGGGACTCGAAGATTTATACGGTTGCCGCCGCTTCCATTCTGGCCAAGGTGACGCGGGACCGCCTGATGCGTGAATACGATGCGCAGTACCCGGGTTACGGGTTTGCGCAGCACAAGGGCTATGGCACAAAAGCGCATTATGAAGCAATTGAAAAACTAGGGGTAACCGAAATCCACAGGCGGACATTTCTCAAAAAAATATTGGGGGCGGATGGCTGAAGCCATTTGTCATGGGAAGCGCTATGGTATATAATCAGAAAATAGGCAAAACGGGTGAGGATGCCGTGTGCGTTTATATTGAAAAAGGCGGAGGCGAAGTGCTGGCGCGTAATTATCGCTGCGCATATGGGGAAATTGACGTAATTGCACGGCAGGGCGCTACTATTTGCTTTGTAGAGGTGAAAACGCGTACAAGCAAACGGTATGGGTCTGCTGCGGAAGCAGTAACGCCCGCAAAAATGGCAAAGATCCGTGAAACGGCGCTGCACTATATTGCAGAGCATGTGGATTCGGACTGCAATTTCCGGTTTGACGTTGCCGAGGTATACCTGCAAAACGGTATGCCGGACATACACTATATAGAAAATGCGTTTTGCTGAAGCCTGCACGGCCACAGATATTAGGATAATTATGGAGTAAGCGGCGCTATGCCGCATATGGAGAATGGAAGACCAGAATACGTTCATCATCCAATTTACAATTTTTGGTATAGTATTCCTTTGTGCTATGCTGATTTATTTCTTTAATGGGCGCGCCCCCGGAAAGCTGCAAACGACACGCCGGTACGAGCTGCTGTTGGTTGCTTTTATGGCAGGCGCTTTTTTATTCCGGCTGGCATTGGGCTATTCGCAGCCCGGGTTTGGCATCGACGTGGATTGCTTTAAATTCTGGGCGAACCACAGCTATCAGGAGGGCTACGCTAACTTCTATACCAGCGATTACTTTACAGATTACCCGCCTCTTTACATCTATATTCTTTCTTTCGTTGGGCTTCTGCGAGATGCGGCCGGCGTAGACATGCTTTCGGACAGCTACCTGCTGATGATTAAAATGCCGGCAATAATTGGGGATATATTGCTGGGGTGCTTTGTGTACTTTGTTGCCCGCAAAAAACTGGAGCCCAAGCCCGCGCTGTTTTTGAGCGCGCTCATCCTGTTTAACCCGGCGCTTATAATGAACTCGGCCGTGTGGGGGCAGATGGATGTGCTTTTGACGCTGCTTATTGCAGTGACAGTATTTTTGCTGTACAAAAAGAAACTGTTTTTGGGCGCGGTCGCATTTGCGCTTGCACTGCTCTTAAAACCGCAGGCAGTTTTTGTCGCGCCGGTGCTGTTGTTTGTCTTCGTGCGTAATATTATAAAGAGCAAAAACAAGACAAGGGCGGTATGGACGATGCTTGCGTCTGTTGGCTCTGTGGCGGCTATCTTTTTCCTTGTGCCGCTGCCGTTCCAGGGAGCGCAGGGCCCGCTTTGGCTGGCGGAAAAGTATATGCAAACGGTGGGCCAATATCCGCAGGCCAGCGTGAATGCGTTTAACCTGTACGGCATGCTGGGGATGAATTACCTGAGCGATCAGACGGCATTCCTCGGGCTGACGGTGCAAACATGGGGGTTTATCTTTATTGCGGCGGTTTGTGCCTATGTGCTTTGGCTTTTTATCAAAAAACCCAAAAAGGAATTTCTGTTTGCGCTGGCGGCATTTATTATCATGGGTGTGTTTTACCTGGGGCACAGCATGCACGAGCGCTATCTTTTCCCAGTGCCGGTACTTCTGGTGTTTGCATATATTTTTATGCGCGACAAGCGGCTGATTGTATGCGCTGTACTCATGTCTGCAATGGTGTTTATAAACCAGGGCATGGTGCTTTACTATTACCTCGAATGGCTGCCCGACGCGGCCGTTGTAGCGCTTTCGGCAATTGGCATGGCGGCATTTGTCTATACCGCATATGTTATTACGTCGCTGGCGCTTTTTCCGGCAAAGGAACTGTCGCCAAAGCTGCCCAAGGAAGGGGCTTCGCTGACGGCGGCACAGCAGCGGCTGGAGCATTTCGGCGGGCAGAAAAAGACGCTGACCAGGCGGGATGGGCTGGTTATGCTGGTCATTTCGGCCGTATACGCAGTCGTGGCCTTTACCAACCTGGGCGCAATGCAAATACCCGAGCGGGAAACAACGCTTGCAAGCGAAGCGGTAACCGTTCAGTTTGCCGAACCGCAGGAAATTTCCGCATTCCGGTATTATGCGGGCTACGGCGAGGGAACCTTCCGCGTATTGACGTCGGACAACGGAGAGGATTTTTCCGTCGCGCAGATTATGGATAAAGACGGCGAAGCTCTGGAGGTAGTGACGCACGAGCTTGGCGATTTGTATAAATGGCACGAATATACGCTGAATACCACAGCGGAATATTTTCGGTTTGTGCCCGTGTCGGGCAGTCTGCCCATCCTGGAAATGGCAATGAAGGACGGAGCCGGGGCGTTTGTTTTGCCAAAAGAGGCTATGACCGCGCAGGGAGAGCCTGCAAACTGGTTCGACGAGCAAGAGCTGGTGCCCGCGCAGCGCACCTACATGACGGATTTTTATTTCGACGAGCTGTACCATGCGCGCACTGCCTACGAAAACATCCACCTGATCCGCCCGTACGAATGGACGCATCCGCCGCTGGGAAAAATCATTATTGCGTCGGGCATCCAGATGTTTGGCATGACGCCGTTTGGCTGGCGCTTTATGGGAACGCTGACAGGCGTGCTCATGCTGCCGGTCATCTATATACTGGCCAAGATGCTTTTCAAAAAGACCAAGTTTGCGGCTTTTGCAACCGTGCTGATGGCCGCGGACTTCATGCACTTTGCGCAAACACGCATTGCCACAATCGACAGCTACAGCGTGCTCTTTATTATGCTGATGTATTTGTTTATGTACCGCTATACGCAAACGAACTTCAACCGCCAGCCGGTGGGCAAAACGCTTGTTCCCTTGTTTTTGTGCGGATTGTTTTTCGGTCTGGGCGCGGCGACCAAATGGCTGTGTATTTATGCGGGGTTTGGGCTTTTGGCCATCTATATCGTTATGATGTATAAGCGCTACCAGGAATACCGCTATGCAAAAGCCAGCGGCGAATATCCGGAGGTCGTGCAAAGCTACAGGAAAAACCTGATGACCACTTTGCTTTTCAGCGTGCTGTTTTTTATCGTCATTCCGGTTTGTATCTACCTGCTTTCGTATATCCCGTATACGATGGTAACGCAGGGTGAACCGTACGATTTCAACGCAATCATACAAAACCAAAAAAATATACTGGATTACCATGCCAACCTTAACCCGGACCATGTGCACCCATTTTCTTCGCCGTGGTACAGCTGGGTGGCGGATGTGCGGCCGGTATTGTTTTTCAGCCACCAAAACGCGCAGGCCGGAACGATTGCAACGCTGTCTACAATGGGCAATCCGCTGATCTGGTGGACGGGCATAGTGGCGGCCATTTGGCTGATTTTGTACGCCGCAAGCGGAAAACACAGAAGCAAGGGGGCGGCGTTTTTGGCGATTGGCGCGCTTTCGCAGCTTGTTCCGTGGATGTTTATAACGCGAGAGGTGTACATTTATCATTATTTTGCGACGGTGCCGTTTTTGATTTTGCTCATCGTGTATTGGCTGAAGTACCTGGAAGCGGATTTCCGGTATGGTAAACAGTTTGGGTACGGCTTTGTTGCCGCTTGCGTACTGATGTTTGTATTTTTCTATCCGGTTATAACGGGCGTCCCGGCAGACGCCGGATATGTGACCGGGCTGCGCTGGCTGGAAAGCTGGCCGTTTTACTAAGAATCGGGGTATGTTATGCTTGCAAAGGTTTTGAGCTTTGGCCTCCATGGAATAGACGGGTATCCGGTATTGGTGGAGGCGGATGTGTACAACGGGCTGCCCGGCTACGAGCTGGTGGGGCTGCCCGACGCTGCGGTTAAAGAGTCTAAAGAACGCATCCGTTCGGCCATTAAAAATTCGGGGTACGAATATCCTGCAAAGCGGATTACCATCAATTTGGCGCCGGCAGACCAGAAAAAGGAAGGGCCGCTTTACGACCTTGCTATGGCAGCGGGCATACTCGCTGCAAGCGAACAGGTATTGCCCGAGCTTTTGCGGTATATGGTTATTTTTGGGGAGCTTTCGCTCAACGGGGATGTGCGCGCCGTGTCCGGCATTTTGCCCATGGTTATAGAAGCGCGAAAGCGCGGATTTAACCTGGTTGTGGTGCCGCACGAAAACGCAAAGGAAGCCAGCTATATAAGCGATGTGAAGGTGCTTCCGGTACGACACCTGAAAGAGCTTGCAGAAATACTCAACAAGGAGAGAAAACCGGCGTTTTACGAGGCGGCGGAGTGGAGGAAAAAGGAAGGCGGGAATGCCGCTCTGGTAGACCTCAAAGACATCAAAGGCCAGCAAAAGGCCAAACGCGCAATGGAAATTGCGGCGGCGGGCGGCCACAATATTTTGATGATCGGCAGTGCGGGAACGGGAAAAAGCATGCTGGCAAAGGCGCTCCCCGGTATTTTGCCCGACCTTACCTTCGAAGAAATGCTCGAGGTTACAAAAATCCATTCGGTGGCGGGGGAGCTTAAGAAAAACCACGGCGAGCTGATTTCGACGCGGCCGTTCCGCAACCCGCACCACACGGCTTCTTACGCGGCCATTACGGGCGGCGGCCAGAAAACCATGCCCGGCGAGATTAGCCTGGCGCACCGCGGCGTGCTGTATTTTGACGAACTGCCCGAGTTCAAGCGCGATGTTTTGGAGGCGCTCCGCCAGCCGCTGGAAGACCGGACGATTTCTATTTCGCGTGTAAACTCCAAAGTTTCCTATCCAGCGGATATTATGTTCGTAGCGTCGATGAACCCGTGCCCCTGCGGCAATTACGGCTCGCCCGACCTGGCCTGCCGGTGTACGCCGCCGCAGATTTCGCGCTACCTCAACCGAATCAGCGGCCCGCTGTTGTCGCGCATAGACATACAGGTGGAAATGAGCAACATAAAATATGACGACATGGTAAGCGTGGAAGAGCAGGAGACGTCTGCAGATGTAAAAAAACGGGTGGACGCGGCCCGGGCAAGGCAGGTCGTCCGCTACAAGGAGCTGGGGCTGTATTGCAACGCGCAGCTGACCTCTGCGGACATAAAAAAATACTGCAATACGGATGAAGCGGCAGAAAGAACGCTTAAAGAAGCGTTTAATGCGATGAAGCTGAGTGCGCGGGCGTATACGCGCGTGCTGTTGACTGCGCGGACAATTGCAGACCTGGACGAAGAGGAAAAGGTGCTGGAACCGCACGTTTTGGAAGCGGTTCAATACCGCACGCTGGACAGGAAATATTGGGGGCAGGGGCTTTGAATCGATTAAGCAACGAAGAAAAATACTGGTTGTGGCTGACGACGGTTCCGGGCATTGGCCCAAATAAATTTTATGCTATTTTGAGCCACTATGTAGATATCAAAACCGCCTTCGAAAACGTGGACACATTGGCAAAGGAAATTCGGGGAATTGGGCCCAAGCTTGCGCAGGAAGCAGCAAAATGCGCCTGCGAACCCTACATTGACGAGGTGGCGCAAAAGATTGAAAAAAGCGGCGTTTCGGTGCTGACGAGGCTGAGCCAGGACTACCCAAAGGCATTGGCGGAAATTGACAATCCGCCGCCGGTGTTGTATTTTAGAGGAAGCATTCCCGACCTAGACGAGACGTCCTGCGGTATTGTGGGCACGCGAAAGCCTACGCGTGCAGGTGCGGCGCTGATTCGAAAAATGGCAGGAGAACTGGCCGGGGCGGGCGTTCCGGTGGTGTCGGGCATGGCCCGGGGGATCGATACGGCGGCGCATATGGGCGCGCTGGATGGAGGCGGAAAAACGGTTGCCGTGCTGGGCTGCGGTGCAGACGTCATCTATCCGCCGGAAAACGGCAAGCTGTACGATGCGATTATTCAAAACGGCGCGGTCATTTCGGAATACTTTCCGGGAACAGGGCCGGCGGCGGGGCAATTTCCGCAGCGAAACCGCATTATATCCGGCCTGTCCAGAGTGCTGATTGCGGGAGAAGGCGACGACAAGAGCGGCGCGCGCATTACGGTGGATTATTCCCTTACATATGGCAGGGACGTGTATACGGTTATCTGTGACCTGCGTTCGAGCGTTGCAAGGCTGCCGCTTTACCTGATCGAGAATGGCGCGCCCGTGCTGGAAGATGCGTATGCGCTGATGGAAGACCAGGGGTGGACTTTTTCGAAAGCGCCCGAAAAGAAGCATCCGGCAGAGCATAAGGGGCTTGATTTTTTGGAAGCGGAGATATACAATCTGCTGGAAAAGGAAAAACTGTCTCCCGAAGAGATGGCGCGAATGCTAAAGCGGCCCATCCGCGAAGTGGTAACCGCGCTTACCAAGCTGGAAATGAAGGGGCTTGTGCAAAATGGCCCCGGCGACGTCTATTGTGTTCATAGTTAATTTACAGAAAAAACGGCACTGGCTGTTATATAATTATATGTAGGAAACGAGTGGAGGAATTTATGGCAAACGAGGCTGCCGCAAAGAAAGCGACAAAAAGCACCGCAAAGGGCAAAACAGCGGCGAAAAAAACAGCGGCGAAAAAGAACCTGGTGATTGTGGAATCGCCGGCAAAAGCAAAAACGATAGAGAAATTTTTGGGGAAATCGTATGTGGTGCGCGCGTCTAACGGGCACCTTCGCGACCTTCCCAAAAGCAAGATCGGCGTAGATGTAGAGCATGATTTTGAACCCCAGTACATTGCCATCCGCGGCAAGGGGGATTTGATAAAAAAGCTGAAAGACGAAGCAAAAAAATCTAAAAAGGTATATCTGGCAACCGACCCCGACCGCGAAGGGGAAGCGATTTCGTGGCACATTGCGAATATGCTGAACCTGGATCCGGAAGACAGCTGCCGGATCGAGTTCAACGAAATTACAAAAAGCGCGGTGGAATCGGCAATCAAACAGCCGCGGCAGATTAATATGGATTTGGTGGACGCGCAGCAGGCGCGGCGCGTTTTGGACAGGCTGGTGGGCTACAAGCTAAGCCCGCTGCTGTGGAAAAAGGTCAAAAAAGGCCTTTCCGCCGGAAGGGTGCAAAGCGTAGCGGTAAAGATTATTGTGGACCGCGAAAAAGAAATACGGGATTTTGTTCCCGAGGAATACTGGACCATTTCGGCATTCCTCAAAAAAGACGGCAAGGAATTTGAAGCAAAATACTTTGGCGAGAATGGAAAAAAGGTCAAGCTTGCGGACGAAGCGTCGGCAAACAAGGTGCTGGACGCCATTCGCGGCGCCGATTTTATTGTTCAGTCGGTAAAGCAGGGAACGCGCAAGAAAAATGCGCTGCCCCCGTTTATTACAAGCTCGCTTCAGCAGGCGGCATCCGCAAAGCTGGGTTTTACGGCCAAAAAGACGATGATGGTCGCGCAGATGCTGTACGAGGGCGTTCCGCTAAAAGGCGGGGCCACGACGGGGCTCATCTCTTACATGAGGACGGACTCTACCCGCATTGCCGAGGTTGCGCTGGATGCGGCGCGCACATATATTTCCGCGCAATATGGCAAGGAATACCTGCCTGAAAAAGCAAACCAGTATAAAGGCAAAAAAGGTGCGCAAGACGCGCACGAAGCCATTCGCCCCACAGATATCGAGCATACGCCGGACAGCGTCCGCGCTTTTTTGAACGATGATCAATATAAATTGTACAAGCTCATTTATACGCGCTTTCTGGCCAGCCAAATGAATCCGGCGGTGTTTGAAACGCTGAGCTACGACATCGACGCGAATGGGCAAACGTTCCGCGCAAGCGGTTCGCGGATATTGTTTGACGGGCATTTGGCGGCTTATGATTCCTCGACGGATGAAGACAAACAGATGCTGCTGCCCAAGGCGGAGCAAAACGACAAGCTGGCGCTTGTAAAAATCGACCCGAAGCAGAATTTCACCCAGCCGCCGCAGCGCTACACCGAGGCGGGGCTTGTAAAATTTATGGAAGAGCGCGGCATTGGCCGCCCCAGTACCTATGCTCCAATCATTTCGACGATTCAGGACCGCGGGTATGTAAAAAAGAAAGCAAAATCCTTTTATCCGACAGAGCTGGGCGAAATAGTTACCGAGCTGATGGCGAATCATTTTTCGGATATTGTGGACGTTTCGTTTACGGCCGATATGGAAGAAGAACTGGATGACGTGGAAAACGACGGCACATCGTGGAAGAAGGTCATCCGCGATTTTTATATGCCGTTTGAAAAAGACCTGGAAGCCGCAGACAAAAACATTGAAGACCGCAAGGTGGAAACGCGCGTTTCGGACGTTGTGTGCGAGAAGTGCGGCGCGCAGATGGTTTACAAAGAAGGCCGGTTTGGCGAGTTTTTAGCCTGCCCCAACTACCCGAAGTGCAAAAACACCAAACGGATCGAAAAGGAAAAGGCGGAGGGCGAAGACGGGCAGGTGCAGCAGCCGTCGGATGTAATCTGCGAAAAATGCGGCGCGCAAATGATTGTAAAGGTTGGGAAGTTTGGCGAATTTTTGGCCTGCCCCAATTACCCGGAGTGCAAAAACACCAAGCAGATCGCGCCGGACACGGGAATAGACTGCCCCAAGTGCGGAGGAAAGGTCGTTATCAAGCGCTCTAAAAACAGGCGCGTGTTTTATGGATGCGAAAACTACCCCAAGTGTGACTTTGTGTCGTGGAACAAGCCGCTCAACGAAAAATGCACGGAATGCGGCGAGTATATGGTTGAAATGAAAGCGCGGGACGGGCAGGAGCCAAAGCATAAATGCTCTAACCCGGAATGCGCCACGAATAAGAGCAAAAAAAGTAAATGAGTACAGCAATACACGTTATTGGAGCAGGGCTGGCGGGGTGCGAAGCCGCGTGGCAGCTTGCGCAGCGTGGAATCAGGGTTTTGCTGCACGAAATGAAGCCCCAAAAGAAGACGCCCGCACACAAAAGCGATTCTTTTGCAGAGCTTGTGTGCAGCAATTCGCTCCGCGCAGACCGGATATGGAGCGCGGCGGGGCTTTTGAAGGAAGAAATGCGACAGCTTGGCAGCCTGGTCATCTGGTCGGCGGATAAAACGCGTGTGCCCGCGGGCGGCGCGCTGGCTGTCAACCGGGATGATTTTTCCGCTTATATTACAGAGGCGGTTCAAACGCATCCGGAAATCGAAATTGTGCACGGCGAGGCGGGCTCGCTGGATGCGCTGTGCGGCCAAACGGTCATCGTTGCAAGCGGTCCTTTAACTTCTGAAAAGCTGGCGGGAGAAATCGCGAAGCTGACAGGCGAAGAATACCTGCACTTCTACGATGCGGCGGCGCCCATTGTAACGGCCGAAAGCGTGGATATGGAATGTGCGTTTATGGGCGCGCGCTATGGCCGGGGCGGGGACGACTATATCAACTGCCCGATGACAAAAGAAGAATACGATGCGTTCTACGGGGCGCTGATAAACGCGGAATGCGCCGAAATCCGCGGTTTCGAGCAGGGGATGGTCTTTGAGGGCTGTATGCCTGTGGAAAGCATGGCGCAGCGCGGCGAAAAGACCTTGCTGTTTGGGCCGCTTAAGCCAAAGGGGCTGACCGACCCAAAGACGGGGCGCATGCCGTATGCGGTGGTGCAGCTTCGGAAGGAAAACAGGGAAGGAAGCCTGCTTAACCTGGTGGGGTTCCAGACGCATTTAAAATTCCCCGAGCAAAAGCGGGTGTTCTCGATGATCCCTGCGCTTAGGGATGCGGAATTTGTGCGGTACGGCGTGATGCATAAAAATACATTTTTGAATGCGCCAAAGCTGCTGGACATGTATTACCGCCTGCGCGGCAGGGAAAGCATACGCTTTGCCGGGCAGATCACCGGCGTGGAAGGCTATGTGGAAAGTGCGGCCTCCGGGCTGGTGTGCGGACTGTGCGCGGCGAACGAGGCGAGGGGAAAGCCGCTCCCCGTTTTTACAAGCCGCACGGCGCTGGGCGCGCTCTCGCTGCATGTTTCGGGGGCGGAAACAAAGGACTACCAGCCCATGAACATCAATTTTGGAATCATTGAAGAGGCCGGGCAGCGGATTCGGGGCAAGGAAGCAAAAAATACGTTTATTGCAGAGCGTGCGCTCGACGAGGTAAAGCGGCTGAAGCAGGAATATTTTGAATAATACAAAACATTTTGGAGGATATAAATAAAATGGTAGAATTACGCGGTACAACGATACTGGCGGTAAAAAAAGATGGAAAATGCGCAGTTGCCGGTGACGGACAGGTTACGATGGGCGAAAGCGTTATCATGAAAACAAGTGCAAAAAAGGTGCGCAGGGTGTACGACGATAAAGTGGTCGTGGGGTTTGCAGGCTCGGTGGCGGATGCGTTCGCACTGTCTGAGCGGCTGGAGGAAAAGCTGGAGGAATACGGCGGCAGCTTGCAGCGCGCGGCGGTAGAGCTGGTGCAGGAATGGCGCATGGATAAAATCATGCGTAAGCTGGAGGCCATGCTCATTGCGGCAGATGCGGAAAACCTGTTCATCATTTCGGGAACGGGAGAGGTGATTGAGCCGGACGACGGGGTATGCGCCATTGGCTCGGGCGGGAACTACGCGCTGGCGGCGGCCCGTGCGCTGGTAAAGAACACGGACCTTTCTGCGCCGGAAATCGCGCGAAAGGGGCTGGAAATTGCCAGCGAGCTTTGCGTATACACAAACGACAACATTATTATAGAAGAAGTGTAGGTGATACGATGTCATATTTAACACCAAAGGAAATCGTTTCGGAACTGGATAAATATATCATCGGCCAGGACAAGGCAAAAAGGACGGTTGCAATCGCGCTTAGAAACCGCTACCGCCGCAGCAAACTGGACGAAGAGATGCGCGAAGAAATCACGCCGAAAAACATTATTATGATCGGGCCGACGGGCGTTGGAAAAACGGAGATTGCACGGCGGCTTGCCAAGCTGATGGATGCACCGTTTGTAAAGGTAGAGGCAACGAAGTTTACCGAAGTCGGGTATGTGGGGCGCGATGTGGAATCGATGGTGCGCGACCTTGTGGAAGCGGCCATCCGCATGGTCAAGCAAAATCGCTATGAAACGGTGAAAGCACAGGCCAAGGTAAACGCGGAAGACCGGCTGGTGGATATTTTGGTGCCCAACAAACAGGCGCGCCAGTCTAACCAAAACCCGTTTGAGGCTTTTTTCGGAACGCAGCAAATTGAGGGAAACGCGCCCAAAGAATCGGACGAGGACAAGCAAAAGAGGCTGAGCAGACGCGAGCAAACGAGGGAAAACCTTCGCAACGGCAAGCTGGAAAGCCTGATGATCGAAATCGAAGTAGAGGTCAACAGCGGGGGCTATATGGAAATCCCCGGGATGGGCGGCGAAAGCATGGGCGACCTTTTGTCCGGAATTTTGCCCACCAAAACAAAAAAACGCAAGGTAACGATTACGGAAGCCCGTAAAATCCTCGAGCAGGAGGAGGCGGACAAGCTGATCGACATGGACGAGGTGACGCAGACGGCAATAGAGAGCGCGGAGCAAAACGGAATCATTTTTTTGGACGAGATAGACAAGATTGCAGGCAAAAGCGCCGGACAGGGCCCGGACGTGTCGCGAGAGGGCGTGCAGCGCGATATTCTTCCCATTGTGGAGGGGAGTACGGTTGTAACAAAGTATGGCCCGGTCAAAACAGATTTTATGCTGTTCATTGCGGCGGGTGCGTTCCATGTGGCAAAA
Organism: Christensenellaceae bacterium; assembly: GCA_050945895.1. Classification (GTDB taxonomy): domain Bacteria; phylum Bacillota; class Clostridia; order Christensenellales; family Christensenellaceae; genus JBMNTU01. The sequence goes on from JBMNTU010000004.1 coordinate 24,964, forward strand.
GTTTCGGACCTTATTCCCGAGCTGCAGGGGCGGTTTCCCATTAAGGTGGAGCTGGAAAACCTGACCAAAAAGGAATTCGAGATGATTTTGACGCAGCCCAAAAACGCCGTTACCAAGCAATACGAGGCGCTGATGAGTGCAGACGGGGTAACGCTTTCGTTTACGCCGGAGGCGCTTAGCAAGGTGGCGGAATTTGCGCAGATCGTCAACGAAAGTACAGAGAACATTGGTGCGCGGCGGCTGCACACGATTATGGAAAACCTGCTGGAGGACGTGTTCTATGAAGCGGACGGAAGCGGGGAACAAAAAGAGATTACGATTGATGAAGCATATGTGGTGGATCACCTGAAAAATGAAGACAAATACAGGAACCTGCATAAGTTCATACTGTGAACGAAGGAAAGAGGGATGAGAAGTATTGGCGATAAGAAAAAAGAATACCCAACAAAATAATACCCAGCCAAACCAGAAACAAGAGAAGCCGCAGGCAGGCAAACAACAGGGCAAAAAGCAGCAGGGCGGAAAACAACAAGCAGCAAAGCAACAAAATGGCAAGCAGCAGACGGCAAAGCAACAAACTGCAAAGCAACAAGCGGCAAAACAGCAGAATGGAAAAACGCAAAATGCCAGGCAGCAGAGCGGGAGCGCGAAGAGCCGACAGCAGCCTCCGTCCGTAAAGATTATACCGCTGGGCGGCGTAGGCGAAATTGGAAAGAATATGACGGCAATCGTCTTTGGGGACGATATTATTGTAATAGACGCAGGCTTTATGTTCCCCAGGGAAGAAATGCTGGGCGTGGACTATGTAATTCCCGATACCACGTATCTTAAAAAAAACCGAGAGAAAATACGCGCGCTGTTTTTGACGCATGGGCACGAAGATCATATTGGCGGAATACCCTATGTCAGCCGTGACCTGGAAGTGCCTATATACGGCTCGCGGCTTACGATTGCGTTGGTGGAAGCGAAGCTTTCCGAACACCCGGGAAGAAATGTGGACTTTCACACTGTAAAAGAGGGCGATAAAATAGACGCCGGGGTGTTTCAGGTAGAATATATACGCGTTTCCCACAGCATAGACGATGCTATGGGGCTGGCTATCAAAACACCTATAGGAACCATTGTTCACACCGGCGATTTTAAGGTGGACCTGACGCCGGTCGGCGGCAAAAGCATAGACCTGTCCCGCTTTGCGGAGCTGGGCAAGCGCGGCGTGCTGGCACTTTTAAGCGACAGCACAAACGCCGAGCGCAGCGGCATGACAATGTCCGAAAGTCAGGTGGGGGCAACGTTCTCCAATTATTTCGAGCAGGCAAAGGGCCGCATCGTTGTTGCGTCCTTTTCGTCCAACGTACACCGCATCCAACAGGTGATTGACGCGGCCAAAATGTTCAACAAAAAGGTCTGTTTTTCCGGGCGCAGCATGCTGAAAATTGTCGGCGTCACGCGCGAGCTTGGCTACCTGAACGTGGACGACGATATGGTCGTAACGTTTGACGAACTGAAAAAATTGCGCGACAACCAGGTGGTTGTCGTTACAACAGGCAGCCAGGGCGAGGAAATGAGCGGACTTGTCCGCATGGCGACCGGGCACCACGCGCAGTTCAATATAAAGGAAGGCGACCTTGTCATCATATCTGCGTCGCCCATACCCGGAAACGAGCGTTATGTTTCGGACGTCATCAACATGTTGTTTAGAAGGGGCGCCAATGTCATCAACGACGCGGACGACATGGTGCATGTATCCGGGCATGGAAGCCAGGAAGAGCTGAAGCTGATGATGGCGCTTACAAAGCCGAAGTTTTTTATACCAGTGCATGGCGAGTACCGGCATCTTTATAAGCACGCAGCTCTGGCGGAGAAAATGGGCATCAGCAAAAAGAATATCTTTATTCCGGAAATTGGCCATGTCATTGAAATAAACCGCAAGGTGGGCGTACAAAAGGACACTGTTGCTTCGGGAAGCGTGCTCATCGACGGGCTGGGCATCGGCGATGTGGGCAATGTTGTCCTGCGGGACAGGAAGCAGCTTTCTTCCGACGGGCTGTTTATTGTAGTGGTTACAATTTCGGCCGAAACGGGCGAACCCATTTTAACGCCGGACGTTATTTCCCGCGGGTTCATCTATATGAAAGAGGCGGAAGAGCTTTTGGACGAGGCAAAAGATATCGTTTCGGAAACGGCGAACAGCTGCTACATCAACGGAACGAGCGACTGGTCTACGCTTAAGAGCGGCATCAAAAAAGCGCTGTCAAACTTCCTGTACGAAAAGACGCAGCGCAGCCCGATGATTCTGCCCGTCATTATCGAAGTCTGAAAAGAAGGGAATTGCCGGAATGAACGCTTACGACAAAGCGCACGAGCTTGCGCGGGATATTAAAGAAACGCAGGAATATAAGGATTATATTGCGGTGCGGGACGAAGTATACGAGGACGAGCAAAACAAACGCATGATCCGCGACTATAAAAAGCTCAATTTTGAGCTGCAAACGATTTACATGGCAGGTAAAGAACCGGCAGAGGAGGATGCGGCAAAGCTGCAGAAGATGGGCGAGGTATTGCAATTCAACCCGAAGATAACGGAGTTTTTTGCAAAGGAGTATAAATTCAACACGCTGGTTTCCGATATCTATAAAATCATTGGCGAGGCTTGCGATATCGGCGTGGATTTTTACGATTGAGGATATTTTATTTACAGGAGAGATTTTTGTGGCCAAAAAGCTGGGCGAAAGCAACGAAATAAAATTTCCGGCAACAGTGGAAGAGCTGGAATATTACGAAACGGATGAAGAGGAAATAAAGCGGGAAAAGCGCAGGAAAGCCGGACGGACAGTATGGATGGTCTTCCGGCCGGTCGTTATTGTGGCCGTTAGCCTGCTTATTGTATTGGCGTTGGTAAATTATGTGTATAATACGGTTCGCGAAAAATACCTGGATCCGGTGAATGTGAACGACACTTCGCTGGTAGAAGTGGAAATTCCGCGGAACTCTTCGCTTTCGACCATTTCCGAAATACTGGAGGAAGAGGGGATTATACGCAACCAGCAGGCGTTCAAGCTATATGCGGATTTTTCGGACATGTCCTCCAAGTTGCGCGCAGGCACGTATATGCTGTCTAAAAGCATGGATTTTGACGATATCATTTACGAGCTGCGGCAGGGCATCGATATAAGCTCTACGGTAGATGTGTTGTTCCGCGAGGGCGAAGGGATTTCTGCCTACGAGCGGACGCTGGTGGAGTACGAAGTATTGGAAAATACGGATACCTACGACGAACTCTGCAAGACGGGAGAGGGCTTCGAGGACTACAGCTTTATTGCGAGCGTGCTGGACAAGGAAGAAACGGCAGAAGAGAACCGGCGCTATGCGCTGGAGGGGTATCTTTTCCCCGATACATACCAGTTCTATTATGGCTCGTCCGAAGAGACGATTATAGGCAGGCAGCTATCGCGCTTCAAGGAAGTGTTCAATCGGCAGTTTGCACTCCGTGCGGAAGAGCTGGGGATGACGATCGACGAGGTGGTCATTTTGGCCTCCATCATAGAAAAAGAGGCGAAATCGGCCGATTTCACCAAGGTGTCGGCGGTGTTCCACAACAGGCTGAATTCGGAAGAAATGCGGCTGGATTCGGACGCCACGCTCAACTATTACCTGGAGGTAGACAGGCTGGTGTTGACGGCGGCGGAGCTGGATACGGATACACACTACAACACAAGGATGTACGGCGGGCTTCCGCCCGGGCCGATTTGCAACCCGGGCCGCGCGGCCATCTACGCGGCGCTTTATCCGGATGAGGAATTTATGGAAGAAGGCTATTACTATTTTACGCTGACAGACCCGGACTCGGGCGAGCTGGTATTTACGAAAACATACGACGAGCATCTTGTAGAGCAGGAGAAATATATGCCGCTTTATGAACAGGCGGACCGGGAAGCGGCAGCGGCCGAGGAAATGGGCGATGAATAGGGTAGAGCTCCTTGCCCCGGCGGGAAACCGCGAATGCCTGAAAACTGCGTTCTACTTTGGGGCGGACGCCGTTTATATAGCGGGAAAGCAGTTTGGGCTGCGCGCGTTTGCGGCAAATTTTTCTGAGGATGAAATCCGCGAAGCGGTCGCGCAGGCGCACAAGGCCAGAAAGAAGATATATGTAACGGTCAATGCGGTGATGTTCAGCAACGAGCTTGAAGGGCTTGCGCGCTATCTGGAATTTCTTGCGGATGCGGACGTAGACGGGGCAATTGTATCGGACCCGGCGGCGGTGGCGCTGGTGCAGGCGCGTGGGATTGAGCTCGATTTGCACCTGAGTACACAGGCGAATACGACCAATTACCTTTCGGCGCAGTTTTGGCATAATGCGGGCGTAAAGCGCATCGTCCTTTCGCGCGAGGTTCCACTGGAAGACGTCCGTATCATAAGGGATAATACACCTGAAAAACTTGAAATTGAGGCGTTTGTCCATGGGGCGATGTGCATTGCCCATTCGGGCAGGTGTCTCTTGTCTTCGGCGACGACGGGGCGCAGCGGCAATAAAGGAGCATGCGCGCAGCCCTGCCGGTGGGAGTATTATCTGCATGAAAAGGGATACGACGGGGAATATTTTCAGATATCCGAAGACGAGCGCGGTACATATATCCTTAACTCGCGGGACTTGATGATGATCGAGCATATACCCGAGCTGATCGGCGCGGGGATATCGTCTTTCAAAATTGAAGGAAGGATGAAATCGGCCTATTACGTTGCGTCGGTTGTTAGCGCATACCGCCGTGCGATTGACGCGTATTATAAAAACCCTGCCGGCTATGTTTTGCCGGATGGAATACGCGACGAGCTGGTAAAATCTGCGACACGCGGATTTACGACCGGCTTTTATTTTGGCAACCCGCGGGAAGCCGGCCAGGATACCGAACGGACAGAGGAATTGCGCAAATATACGTTTGCTGCAAAGGTGGTTGGAAGCGAGAACGGGCGGCTGCTCGTTGAGCAGCGGAATAAATTCTGCACGGGCGACCGGTTGGAGGTGCTTTCGCCATCAATGGAGAACGGCTCTTTTGTAGTAGAGGAAATCGTGAACGAAGCAGGCGAGGCGCAGCAAAGCGCGCCGCATCCGCAGCAGCATGTTTATATCGATTGCCCATACCCGCTCCAAAAAGGAGACCTTCTGCGCCGTGAAGACTGACAAAACACCAGGTGTGAAAAAGGAGAGCTATGCAGGATAAAATCAGGTTTGGCCCGGCAGGAAACTCGGACGCGTTTTATGAGGAAGGGCACAAGCATACATACGAAGCACCAAAGTGGCTTGCCGCAATGGGGCTTAGTGCATTTGAATATTCGTTTGGGCGGGGTGCCAAGCTCAAGCAGGAAACGGGCGAAAAAATTGCGGGGGAAGCAGAAAAGTACGGCGTGCAAATGAGCGTGCATGCGCCTTATTATATCAACCTGGCAAACGAAAAATTTGAGGATAACCTACGGTATTTTATGGAAAGCAGCCTGGGCGCGCGCTACCTTTCGGCAGACAGAGTAGTGTTCCATCCGGGTGCAAAGGGCAAGCTGGAACGTGAAACTGCCGCATCGCTGGTAAAAAAGAACCTGCAGGATATTTTGGCGGCGCTTAAAAGCGAAGGATATGCAGACATTCTATATTGCGCCGAAACGATGGGAAAAATAAACCAGATCGGTGATTTGGAGGAGGTATGCGCGTTTGCAAACCTAGGAGAGAACGTATACCCGGCAATCGATTTCGGGCACCTGAACGCGCGTACGCTTGGCGGTATAAAGAGCAGGGAAGATTATGCGAAAATATTGGACACGTTAAAAAACAAAGTGGGCGAAGAAAAATACAAAAACATGCATGTGCATTTTTCCCAAATACAATATACAAACAGCGGGGAAAAAATGCACCTGACATTTACGGATGCGGAATGGGGACCTTTTTTTGGCCCGCTGGCAGAGCTTTTTGCGGAACGGGGGCTGACGCCGCGGATTATATGTGAATCCAAGGGAACGCAGGCGATGGACGCTGTGGCAATGAAAGAAATGTATGAGGCGGCGCTATGAAAAATTTTGCAAATAAGGTCAGGGAACTTGGGCTGGCGCAGGCGTATTTGATTACTTCGGAGGTCAATGTTTCATATGTATCCGGCTTTATGGGAGATAGCTCGCAGCTGCTTATAACGGAAAACGAGGCGTATCTTTTTACCGATTCTCGGTATACGCTGGAGGCCCGCGCGGAAACAGAAGGAGTTGAGGTCGTTACGACAGGCGCAAAAGAGCGAAATGAATCAATTGCCAAAGCGCTGAGCGAAGAACGCGTAAAAACACTTGCTATTGAAAAAGAAAACGTGACGATTGCCGGATTTGCGGAATATGACGAAGCGTTTCGTATGGAAGAATATGTGGATATTTCGGGCGCGTTGACCGATATACGCGCAGTCAAGCAGCCGTTTGAGCTCGAGCGCATTCTGAAGGCGGCAAAAGCATGCGAGGTAGTATTGGACGGGCTGCTTCCCATCATCAAACCGGGCATGACAGAGTTGGAGCTGCGGGCAGAGCTGCTGTACCTGATCCATAAACAAGGCATGGACAGCGCGTTTGCACCCATTGTTGCGTCCGGCGAAAATTCTGCATTGCCGCATGCCCGGCCATCGGGCCGAAAGCTGCAAAAAGGTGACTTGCTTACGCTCGATTTCGGCTGCAAGTATGAGGGATATTGTTCGGATATTACGCGCACATTTGGCATTGGAAATATTGACGGCAGAAAGAAAACAATATATGATATAGTAAAAGCGGCACAGCAAAAAGCATGTGACTGCGCAAAAACCGGGGCGGAGGCCCGCCTGGTGGATGCGTGCGCCCGGGATTTTATCCGGAAAAGCGGCTATGGAAGCAATTTTGGGCATGGCCTGGGGCATGGCGTGGGCAGGGAAGTACACGAAAAGCCCGTGTTGAATCCACATTCGGATGCGGTACTCGCGGAAAACATGGTATTTACGATAGAGCCGGGTATTTATGTGGAAGGGCTGGGCGGTGTACGCATCGAGGACATGTTGGTTGCAGGGCATGGCAACGCGTACAGCTTTACAAAAGAATTGATTTGCATATAAAAATTTTACGATAAAAACGGAGGTATTTGTTAGATGGTTTCAGCCGGAGATTTCAAAAAAGGACTGACGATCGAAATAGACGGGGGTGTTTGGGTAATTGTCGATTTCCAGCATGTAAAACCCGGAAAGGGCGCTGCGTTTGTGCGCACCAAGATAAAAAATGTTGTAACGGGCAATGTGCTTGAAAAATCCTATAACCCAACAGAAAAATTTCCCAAGGCACACGTCGAAAGAAAAGAGATGCAGTACCTGTATTCGGACGGCGAACTATACCACTTTATGGATACCGAAACCTACGAGCAGCTTCCGCTCAACCACGAAAAGGTGGAAGACGCGCTTCCCTACATGAAAGAAAATATGAACGTAACGATCAAGTTTTTTAAAGGCGAGGCTTTTTCCGTGGAACCACCGAATTTTGTGGAAATGGAAATTACGGAAACAGAGCCGGGCTTTAAAGGAGACACGGCAACAGCGGGCAACAAGCCGGCTGTTGTAGAGACGGGCGCAAAGGTCATGGTACCCCTGTTTATAGAAGTGGGAGACAAAATTCGTGTAGATACCCGCACAGGAGAATACATGGAAAGGGTATAGCGCCGCGTTAGTTGGTTATAAGCCCAAACATTGGTTTATCAATGTTGTATAAATTATTAATTTGGAGGCAATGATTATGGCGGATACAAACCTTACAACCGGTACGGAAGTTTCGGCAGTCAAAAAGGAAAGCAATGGTACAATTACATTTGCAAACGAGGTAATTGCTACAATCGCAGGGCTTGCGGCAGTGGATATTAAGGGTGTTGCAGGTATGAGCGGCGGCCTTGTTGACGGTATTGTGGAATTGCTTGGAAGAAAGAACCTGTCTAAAGGCATTAAGGTAGAGGTTGGTACAGAGGAAGTTGCCGTTGATATCTCTATTGTGGTGGAGTATGGGATCCCGATTCCGGAGGTTGCCCAAAATATACAAATGAGTGTAATTAAAGCGGTGGAAACCATGACGGGGCTCAAGGTTGTTGAGGTCAACATCAGCATACAGGGCATCAAAGTGAAGGATACGGTACAAGCCACGGCAGATAGCAAGCCGTCAAAGGCAGGCAAAGAGCCGCGTGTAAAATAGCATATTAAAAAATGCCGTGCCCGGCTGGCCTTGCTCCAGCCGGGCATACTATTGAAGTGTGCGGCGACTGTACGGCGAAACTAAGCTGACGCCGCAGTATTGCTTCGTTTGAATGGCGGGGCAAATTGTCGGATAAAAGCGCGCATGGCATATTATTTTGATTTTTCTTAAGAGTAACGTATATTCTCAGGGAGGACGCATGAAATGAAAATGAAAGTGGGTACCCGGATTCTTTTAACGGTTTTCCTAATCGTCATTATTTTGCTGTGCCTGTTTTTGATTGGGACGATGGCAGGCTTCTTCCATTCGTCCTATTTGGAGGGCGCAGTATCGACAATGCTGCACGGGGCGATGGGCTACCAGGCGATTTATATAACAGTCTTTATTGTGATCATTGTGCTGTGTCTGGCGCTGATGTTTTTTGGCACAGGCAAGCAAACGCCAAAAACAGCCAATATTGCAATATTTGAAAGCGGCAGTATTGTAATCACTGTGCGCGCAATCGAGGAGCTTGTAGAAAAATATGTGCGGGAGACAAGGGATGTAAAGGGACTTAAGTCGAATGTGCTTTCCTATACAGACTACATCAACATAAACCTCGAGGTCTCTGTGTTGCCGGATATAGACATTCCCGCGTTGACAAAGAACCTGCAGGACGGGCTTAGGGAGAATATCCAGACGCTTACGGGCATTACGGTCAAAAACATAAAAATCATGGTAATGGAAATTGACGACGCCCATAAAATCAATCGTGTATACTAAGCCGGAAGGGTTTGGAGGATGGTTTTCTTGAAAGAAAAACTGTTAAACTGGATAACAGAAAACAGAGGGCTTTTTTGGGGAATCGTGATTGGGCTTGCGGTGGCAATCCTGTTTCTTACGATTGGTTTTTTCCCAACGTTGCTCATTGCCCTGTGCGTAGGCGTTGGCGCATTTTTGGGCTCTCGCCCGGATATCCGAGAGCGGCTTTCCGGTTGGTTCCTTGGCCTGTTTGAAAAGAAGGAACGGTAGGAGCGGAATGGGCAGAAGAAAAGCGCGCGAAATTGCAATGAAGCTGTTATATCAGTACGATATAACAGGAGAGCTGTCTGCACAGCCGCTGGAAGAAATGCCGGATGTGCTGGATACGGAAACATTAAAGGAAGAGAACAGAGCCTACCTGGACAATGTCATACGTGCTTTCCCCGATAAGAGGGAAGAGATTGACGGAATTATCTCGGAATTTTCCCACTCGTGGAAGATAGAACGGATCGGCAAGGTAGACCTTGCCATCCTGCGCTTGGCGCTATTTGAAATATTATTTGTGGAAAATATACCGGAAAAGGTTTCGGTGAACGAGGCAGTGGAAATGGCAAAGGAATACTCCACCGATAAATCCCACAAATATATCAACGGGCTTTTGGGGGGGTACCTCAGAAGCCGCAAAGCTTTGCAGCCGGAAGGATAGCAATCGCGCCGATAGGCGGTTTCGGCAGCAGGATATGTAAAAACGACGAAAAAAAGACGGCATGCCGTCTTTTTTGTTAGATTGCTATTGTTCTGCTTACGGAACATACATGAAGTCGTAATTTATTTCACTGCCGTTGGGGTCTATAAGAACCAGCTGTTCGTCGTTCAAAAGCCAAATTTCATATTCGTCGTATGAATCGTCGTCGTAAAAGAACAGTATGTAGCCGTCCTCGATACTGAATGTGCCGGAATTTGGAAAGAAACGGCGTGCGCGTTGCGATGTATAATGTCGGACGAAAAACACAAAAAAGGATGAAAATATTGCGTTAATAATGGTATAATACTCTGGAAATGATGGTGAGCAGGGAGGAATGGTTATGAGCGCACAGATAATCAGCGGAAAAGAGCTGTCGGCGGAAATTCGCGGGGAAATCAGGCAGGGTGTAGAAAAAATCAAACTGGAAAAGGGCATAACGCCGGGGTTGGCTGTTATCCTGGTGGGGGACGACCCGGCATCCGCGATTTATGTAAACAACAAGGAAAAAGCATGCGAAGAAGTGGGCATCCACTCGGCGGTTATCCGGTTGAGTGCAGACACCACTGAGAAGGAGCTGCTTTCACTGATCGACCAGTACAACAGCGACAGCGACTTCCATGGCATTTTGGTGCAGCTGCCGCTGCCCGGGCACATCAACGAAGAGGAAGTGCTAAAGCGTATTTCCCCTAAAAAGGATGTGGACGGCTTCCATGTACAGAATGCAGGCAGCCTGTTTACCGGCCTGCCCGGGCTGGTAGCGTGTACGCCCAAGGGAATCATGCGGTTGATTAAAAAAACCGGCGTCGATATTACCGGAAAAAATGCAGTGGTCATCGGGCGGAGCAACATCGTCGGCAAGCCGGTTGCAATTTTGCTGCTCAACGAAAATGCCACAGTGACCATCTGCCATTCCAAAACAAAGGACTTGCCCGGCGTGTGTGCGCAGGCCGATGTATTGGTCGCTGCGATCGGCCGGCCAGAGTTTGTGACGGGGGAATTTATTAAGCCGGGCGCAATCGTCATCGATGTGGGAACGTCGCGCGTCGATGGCAAGCTCAAAGGCGATGTAAAATTTGACGAAGCGGCAGAAATAGCGGGGTACATTACCCCGGTGCCGGGGGGCGTTGGCCCCATGACCATTACAATGCTGATGAGCAACACGCTGGAGGCAGCTAATTTATATGGATGAGCTGGTATTATCCGTCAGCCAACTGAATAAATACGTTGCGGACAAGTTGACGGACGACCCTCTTTTGTCTGAGGTGTGGGTCCGGGGAGAAGTATCCGGCCTCAACCTGAAATACAGCAATATCTATTTTGCGCTGAAGGATGAAGAAGCCGTTTTAGATTGTATGCTTGGCTTTGACAGCGAAGCGGCAGGCGGGTACGCCGAGGAACTGCAAGAGGGGCGCACGGTCTTTTTAAGGGGGCAGGTATCCGTCTATTTCAAAAGCGGGCGCTACCGGATGTTTGTCAAAGAAATCCGCTTCCTTGGAATGGGCGAAATTGCGGCGGCGTTCCGCGAGCTGAAGGAACGGCTGGAGAGGCAAGGCGTGTTTGATATCGACAAGAAAAAGCCATTGCCGCAGTTTCCCAAAACAGTGGGCATCGTAACATCTAAAAACGGTGCGGCAATCCACGATATCCGGACGGTCACCTACCGAAGGAATCCCTCGCTCAGGCTGGTATTGTATCCGGCGCGTGTGCAGGGCGAAGGCGCAGCAGCGGAAATCGTCCGGGGGATCAACTATTTCAACGAGCGAGCAGACATCGATGTGCTGATTGTTGGGCGGGGAGGCGGCTCGGCAGAGGATTTGCTGGCGTTCAACGACGAGCAGATCGTGCTGGCGGCGTATCACTCCCGCATCCCCATTATCAGCGCGGTGGGCCACGAGAGCGACTATACGCTTTTAGACCTCGCCGCCGATTTCCGCGCCCCTACGCCATCTGCGGCCGCGGAGCTCGTCAGCCCGTCCGCACAGGCAGTGCTGGAAGAAATCCGGCAGGCAAAGCAAATGCTTGGCGTTTACCTGCGGCAGGCCGTGCAGGACAGGCGGGCCGCGTTGGCTGCTTGCCGCGGCGCATTGTCCCGGGAAAACATCCGCGCGAAAGCGGCGTTGTTAAAAACAGAGCTTTCCGCGTATAAAAGCGGCATTCAAATGAAGGCGGAAGCGTTATGCAGGCAGGCGCGCATGCGCTATACCGGATATAAGGATGCAATCTATACGCTTAGCCCTATCAGCGCATTTAAAAGAGGGTATTCTGTGGCGCTGACAAAAGACGGTAAGGAGCTGAAAAGCGCGCGTGACGTTCGTGCGGGCGATACAGTAACGATTGTGCTCGAAGACGGCAGTGTGTTGGCGGAAGTGCGGGAAAGCAAGCTGCAAAAGAAGGGCTGAAAGGAAAGAAAATGGCAAAACAACTGGAAGATTATCTGGAAGAGCTGAAGGAAATTTCGGAAAAGCTGGGTGACGGGAATATTCGGCTGGCGGAAGCCGTGTCGCTCTATAAAAAAGGCAGCGAAATTGCGCAGAAAGCGGAAAAAATGCTCAATCAGGTAGAAAGTGAGATAGAAATCGTGGGAGAAGGGAGCGCGGATACGGATGGCTGAACTGCAAAGCTACACAGACAAAATCGAAAAACGTTTGACCGAATTGACGGACGTTTGCGGGGCGCACCCAAAGCTGAAGGAAGCGATGGCGTACAGCCTTCGCGCCGGCGGCAAGCGCCTGCGTCCTGTGCTCAATATAATGGCGAACGAGCTGATGGACGGCAGCATAGAGGAAACACTGGACGTCGCCTGTGCAGTAGAAATGATCCATACCTATTCGCTTATTCACGACGACCTGCCCGCAATGGACAACGACGAGCTGCGCCGCGGAAAGCCCACCAGCCATATCGTGTTTGGCGAGGCGCTGGCCATTCTGGCGGGAGACGGATTATTAAACTATGCATTTGAGGTAATGATAAAAAACGCGCTGCGCTTTGAAGGAAACCTGAATGCACATATGAAGGCGATCGGCGAGGTCGCGCGCGGAGCAGGCGTAACAGGCATGGTCTCCGGACAGTGCGCAGATCTGGAAAACGAGGGAAAAACCTTGGTGCTGGAAGAGATAACAGCTACGCACAAACGAAAAACAGGAGACCTCATCCGGGCGGCGCTCCTATCGGGGTTGCTGCTCCAGGGGCCGGACGAAAAACAAATAGAGGCGGTCTCCGACTATGGCTACAGCATTGGTCTGGCGTTCCAGATCGTGGACGATATATTGGACGAAATGGGCGACCAGCAGAAGATGGGCAAAACGCCGGGCAAAGACCAGCGTGTGCAAAAATCCACCTACCCGGCTCTTTTGGGAATCGACAGGAGCCGCATGCTGGCCAAGGAAAAAACAGAGCAGGCGGTCGATGCCATATCGGTATTTGGGCCAAAAGCAGATGCGCTGGTTGGGCTTGCGCAAAAAATATTGAAACGGGACAGGTAAACGATATGAAAATAGCGATAGACGGGCCCGCGGGTGCGGGCAAGAGTACGGTTGCAAAAGCGGTTGCGGAAAAGTTGAAGCTCAACTACCTAGACACCGGGGCAATGTACCGCGCAGCGGCGTACCATATGATTGGGAAAAGCGTGCCCATCGAAAACGCGGAGGCGGTGGTTGCCGCACTGCCGGGGGTAGACATGCGCATTGTCTTTGAGGGGGATGTGCAGCATATTTTTTTGGGAGAAAAGGATGTTACGCCCTACCTGCGGACGCCGGAGGTTACAAAGGGGTCGAGCGATATCGCCGTCATACCCGAAGTGCGGCTGATGCTGGTAGAGCTCCAGCGTGCGTTTGCGAAAGAGCACGACGTGGTGATGGACGGCCGGGACATTGGCACATATGTGCTGCCGGATGCCGAAAAAAAATTCTATATCACAGCCTCTCCGCGCGTACGGGCAAACCGGCGGTATCTGGAAATCGTGGCGGCAGGCAAAGAAGCCGACCTGGACCAGATCGAACAGGAAATTATTGCGCGGGACAAAACGGATTCCGGGCGAAAGTTTGCGCCGCTCAAGCAGGCGGAAGATGCGCTGCTGGTAGACACGTCCAATATGGCAAAAGAGGAAGTCATCGATTTTGTGATTGGTAAGATAAAGGAAAACTGACGGATGATATATTTTCTTGCAAGGGTGCTTGCTTATATCGTGCTGATCCCGCTGTTTTTCGTGCGGGTAAAGGGACGCAAAAACTATAAGATAGACAGCGGATGTGTGGTCATTGCAAACCACACATCCAACTGGGACCCGATTGTTTTGGGCCATAGCATATTGTATAAGCCGGTGTGTTACCTTGCCAAGGAGGAGCTTTTTAAGGGGAAGACGGCGAACTGGTTTTTGACCAGGCTGAATGCCGTTCCCGTCTCACGCGGAAAAGGCGACCTGAAAGCGATTAAAACGGCCTTAAGCGTGCTTAAGGCCGGGAAGTTTCTGGGCGTATTCCCGGAGGGGACGCGTTCTAAGGACGGGGAACTTTTGCCGTTTGAACAGGGCGCGGCGCTGATGGCGCTCCGTGCCGGCGTGCCCGTTTTGCCGGTGTACATAAAGGGAACGTACAAGCCCTTCCGACCGGTTACGGTCACCATAGACCCGCCCATCGACCTAAAGGAGATTACAGGGGACAAGGTGAACAGCGAAGCGATCAACAAAGGTACTGCATATCTGCATGATAAACTACAGGAAATGAGCGAACGCACATGAAAATACGGATTGCAGAAAATGCCGGATTTTGTTTTGGTGTAAAACGCGCAGTGGAAAGCGTGTACGATATACTGGGGAAATACCGGCATATCTATACCTACGGCGAGCTGATCCACAATAAAGATGTGATCGATGCGCTAAAGAGGGAAGGCGTCCGGGTCATAGGTTCGCTGGAAGAGATAGAAGAAGGCGGCGAAACGGCGGTCATTATCCGTTCGCATGGCGTACCGAAGGAAGTGTACGCCAGCATGTCTCAAAAAAATTGCCATGTCGTAGACCTGACCTGCCCGTTTGTAAAGCGCATTCACGATAAGGTGACGGATGCCGGAAATGTGCCCGTTATCATCGTGGGGGCGGAAAACCATCCGGAAGTCATGGGAATTAAAGGCTGGGCCGGAGAAAAGGTATACATTACAAACGGCGCAAAGGATACGGAAAGCATACCCGAGCTGGCAGAAGCGCTTGTGGTCGCGCAGACGACCATTACATATGAACTGTGGGACGAAACGGTTGCTGCGCTCGAAAAAAAGGTAAAAAAACTGCAACTTTTCAACTCTATTTGTGATACGACAGAAAAGCGGCAGAAGGAAGCGGTAAAACTGGCAAAAGAATCTACGGTTGTACTGGTTGTAGGGGGTAAACACTCTTCCAATACACAGAAATTATATCAACTGTGTAAAAAACATTGCGAAAAAACCTATTATATAGAGAATATTACACAACTTTCTCTTGAAAATATAGAATCACATGATATAATTAGTATTATTGCGGGCGCATCGACGCCCGATTGGTTAATCAGGGAGGTTAAATCACGAATGAGCGAACTCGAAAACAACGTACAGGGAACAGCTGCCGAGGTAGAAGAAGAAAAAGTTTCCCAAGAACAGTCACAGGCAAATGAAGATTTCATGGCCGAAATCGACAAATCATTTGTATATATTAAGAGAGGGCAGATAGTAACCGGTACGGTTGTTCAGGTTTCGGATAACGAGATATGCGTAAACATTGGCTACAAGTCCGATGGCATCATCAAACGGGAAAATCTCACTGCCGAGGGCGATGCCGACCCAATGGAAATGTTTAATGTGGGCGACGAAATTGAGGCCGAGGTCGTTACGTTAAACGACGGCGAAGGCAACGTGCTTCTCTCGAGGAAATCCATCGAATCCAAACTCAAATGGAAAGAACTGGTGGAAAACCTGGATACCGAACGCGCATATACTGTAAAAGTAGACCGGGTTGTAAAAGGCGGCGTGCTCGCAAAGCTGGATGGGTATGACGCATTTATTCCTGCGTCGCAGCTTTCCCTTAAATATGTGGAAGACCTGTCTGAATTTGTGGGGCAGGAGATTGAAGTCAATATAATAGAGGTAGATAAACGCCAACGGCGCTTTGTGCTTTCGCGGAAGAGCATTTTGCAAAAGGAAGCGGACGAAAAAGAAAAAGAGCTTTACACCTCTTTCAAAAAAGGCGACAAAGTTACGGGCAAGATCAAACAGATTACGGATTTTGGCGCGTTTATCGATGTGGGCGGCGTAGACGGCCTGCTGCATATTACGGATATTTCGTGGGTGAAGGTCAAGCATCCGTCCGATGTTCTTAAAATCGGCGACGAGATTGAAGTACAGGTTTTGAATGTTGACGCAGACAGGAAGCGGATTTCGCTTGGGCTCAAGCAGCTTATGCCGCGTCCGTGGGATTTGGTTGCGGATAAATACATTGTTGGCGAGTCGGTAACGGGAACGGTCGTGCGGATTATGCCGTTTGGCGCGTTTGTATCGCTGGAGCCGACAGTAGACGGATTGGTTCATATTTCGCAGGTTACAAACCGCAGGCTGGAGAAGGTGGAAGAAGAGCTGCGCATTGGCGATGAGGTCACTGCAAAAATCATGGAAGTAGACCCGTCTAAAAAGCGCATCAGCCTTTCGATACGCGCGTTGATGGACGAGCCAGAGAAAAAAGAGCGCAGGGACGACCGGCCGCAGCGCGAGGAAAAATTCAAATACGAGATTGCGCCGGTAGAAAGCGCAACATCTACACTGGCGGACTTCTTCCCTAAGATGGATGACGCGGAGGAAGAGCCCAAGGCGGATGTGGAACCCGAAGCTTTGGCGGAAGAACCTGCGGCAGCAGAGGAAGCGCCTGTTGCAGCGGAAGAGCCGGCAGCGGAAGAAGCGCCTGCTGAAGCAGACGAAGGCACAGTAGACGACGCGGAAAAAACAGACGCAGAATAATTTTGATGCAGTTGGAGGCGGTTTCTCTTCTTTGGGAAAGCGCCTCTTCTTTTATAGAAGGAAAGAACAGTTTTATTAAGGCGGTTACATGGCAGTAAACACGATGGCGTTTGGGCTTGTAAAAAAAAATATAAAAAAATGTAAAAAAGTGCTAAAGTTTTAAAATAGTGTCACGATATGATAATTATGCACACAGGGAACGGCGCAATAAAAGGCTTTCTGCGTAATCCCGGGAAACTTACAAGGAACGCTGCAATAAAACACCGGGCTCTGTGTATTATTCTCAAACACGGCAAGATGCCGAAAAACAAATTCAAGGAGGATTTATCATGAGAATAGCCAACAACATTATGGCGATGAACACACACCGCCAGTACACAATCCAGAACGACCGCGTATCCGCGTCGGCAGAAAAACTGTCTTCGGGATACAGAATCAACCGTGCTGCTGACGACGCTGCAGGCCTCGCAATTTCTGAGAAAATGCGTAGCCAGATCCGCGGCCTCAACCGTGCAGTACTCAACTCTCAGGACGCTGCTTCCCTCATCCAGACGGCTGAAGGCGCGCTGCAGGAAGTTCACTCCATGCTTCAGAGGATGAACGAGCTTGCTGTACAGTCCGCAACGGGCACCAACCAGGAATTTGACCGCACACAGATCGCTAAAGAATTCGACCAGCTGAAACGCGAGATCAACGATATTGCTGAGCAGACAACGTTCAACAACATGAAGATTCTTGACGGTTCTTTGTCGAACTATGGCACACAGCGTGCGGCTGCTACGGCTGGCTTGTTTGTAACGAACGGCGACGAATTTGGCGCTGCGGTAGAGCAAGTTATGCATATGTCGGCAGTTTCGGGGCTGGACGGTGCGAAAGACGAATTTGCTTCATTCAGCCTTAACCTGAAGGGTGCTGCGATCGAAGCTATTGCGGATCAAGAGGCAAAGCTGCAAATAACGGTCGGCGGTGCAACATTAACAGCAGCAGATGCTTTGGAAGACCAAGCTGCGGCTTATTCTACCGGAGATTCGCTTACTGCAGACGAGATTGCAGCAGTGTTTAACGGCGGCACATTGGAAATTAAGATCGACGGCATAGATTATGAATTTGGCGTTGTCTCAAGCGGCAATGTACTGACATTCACAATGTCTAAGGCCGATGGTACTGCCATTACTGCTGGCGATTTTGTAGATTTCAATGAGGAGTCCCTGAAAGCGGCGTTTGAAAATGAAAACAACACTTTGGGCGACGACAAAAACGGCGAAACCTATGTTGAAAACTATGACATCACGAAATTGTTCGGTTGGCAGGCAGGTACAAAAGACAAAGACGCGACACCTGCAATGAACACCTATACGTTTGACGGCGTACTTAAGCAGGGAGACCAGTTTACGTTCAACGGCAAGCAGTTTGAGTTGATTGCGGCGGGCGGTTCTGCCTCGGCAGGTTATATTGGCGTAACGATGGATTCGAGCGGCGCAAACGAAAATGCGAATACGGTTGAGGCGTTGGTTACTGCATTGAAGACGCACGCAAATGCAGACGGCAAATATGACATTGAGGCTTATGTAGCTGGCGAGTCCAACGTGCTTCACATTAAGCAGGACGACCCGGACGTACCCGTAGACCTGACGATGAGCATGAAGCCGGCGGAAGCCAAAAACGGTATGATCGAGTTTGACCCGGTTAAACTGAAGGTGGGCGATAAGATTTCCGTAAAAGTTACGGATGACAAGGGCAATATAAGCCAGGCAACCTACCTGCACCAAGAAGGCCAGGGAATGGCAGAAATCTTTGCTACGCTGGGAGTAGGCAACGCAGAACGCAGCGGAAACTATATCAAGTATGACGGAAAATATGTTGAAATGCAGTTTGAAGAGACGATGCCGGTTGATTCTGAAACCATGCGCATACAGGTGGGCGCGCTTGAAGGCGAGCAGCTGAACATTGAAGTTCGCGCAATGAACACAACGGGCCTTGGCCTGGACAGCCACTCCATCTACACGCAGGACGACGCAGGAAAAGCGATTACGGCTGTTCGTAATGCTGTAAACATCGTTTCTGACCAGCGCGCACTGCTGGGTGCTATGCAGAACAGGATGACCTATAAGATCAACAACCTGAAGATTTCTGCTGAGAACCTGCAGGCTGCTGAAAGCCGCATCCGCGACGTTGATATCGCTTCGGAGATGACCGAGTTCACCAAGGCGAACATCCTCTCGCAGGCTGCTACGGCAATGCTGGCACAGGCGAACTCTGCTCCGCAGAACGTTCTGTCGCTGCTTCGTTAAGCAGATTACTGACACAAATAAAAAGAAGCCTCCCGGGGCTTCTTTTTTTGCGTAAACAAATCCCTGGGCTATGTGCTCCGTGTTAATAAAAGCGGAGTGCATAGCCCAGGGGTATTTATTGTGTGATTAAATTGGCTCTATTAAACAAACCCACTTTACAATCGTATAGCAGTTGCCATATGTGCCAGCCCATTATAGTCTTTTTTATAGAGGATATCTATCATATCTTTTACCCGTTGCCGATTGTGCGCAAAAACATCGTGGGCAACCATGCTTGCAATTGATGCGGATTCCTCATCCGGCAGTCCGTTAGCCTTCACATACATTCCGGTAAAATGAAACTTTAAAATGAGGTATTCCAGACAAATGGACAAATAAAGATTCCATGAGGCATTCGGATGGGGAGCGAGTATTTTTGAGTCTGTAAACTCCAGACCAAATATGCGCGCATCTTCTGTAAATAGGGAATTAACAAAATAATTTTCAAAAATATAATCGTACTGCTGTTTGACAGAATGGAACTTTGTACTGGCATCCAGATAGCGTTCGGCTTGTTCGGCCGGGCTGAGGCCCTCTATAATACCGAGCCCGCCAAGCGATGCTACAAGCATTTTGGTGTACCTTGAGACGCGTTTTCTACCAATGATAATATCAGGCGTAAGATGGTTTACGATTTCGCTTATAAGGAGCACCTGCATACGCGGATTGACAGGAAGGTCGGCGATTTGATCTTCTATCCCCTGGCTGGCAAACAACGTTCGATAGCCATCTACAACCACAGGAATGTCTGACGGACGCAGACCAGGCAACTTTTGCATGAACATGCCTAGCAACAGCAGCCGGTCTTCGAACGGAAAACGACGGTTTTGCAACGTTTCGATCATAAAATCACGCCTTGCATAAAAACTTTGAACGGTTTCGCGGATATTATTTGGCGTGAATTTCACCGCGTCTTTGTCGTCAAAGCTGATATCTGCAGTAATAAACTGCATGGGTTCTTTATTGAGCAGACAACGCCGTGCGGCCTCGGGGCAGCTGGGAAGCAAGGTCATCTCGCGATGCTTTCCGTCGATAAGCCTAGAACGCCTGGGGTAGAAAGAACAGGTTTGCGAAAGCGCCTGTTCGCCCATTATCAGCTGAATTTCGCAAAGCCCATCTTTGTTGACAAACGGGCACATTTTTGTTTCTGGCAGCAACTCTATGACTGCGTAATCATGCCCGGTTTTGAAACGTTTAAGCTTTTTTATGAGTTTTTGTTTCAAGTCGGGATCTTTGCAGGCCATATATTTGCGATAGGTGTTTTTGTCGACTGTGATATTCCATATTTTACAGCAGGTATCTTCGCATGCGCCGCCGATGCAGTGGAAATCTTTGACATATTCGGGCATCAAAACTTCAGCCATAATTTGTTTGACTCCTTTTATTGTGTTTATAATTCTTATGTACATTATAACATGGGACGCGCAATTTCACACAACAATTCATAAAAACGAAACATTACATTCCGGTTACCGCATAATTGTTAAAAAAATCAAAAAACATAAACTTAGTGTAAAATAATCATTGGCAAAAGGGAGGCGTCCAGAAGGCGCCTCCCACAGATACACACTTGATATAATGATTTTGGAAAAGAATCAATCAAGGAGTGTATGCAGT
>JBMNTU010000005.1:0-42264 GCA_050945895.1 Christensenellaceae bacterium
CTTTATTGGCTTCGTAGCACTCTAAAGGATAGCAGTTTTAGCTCGGTGCTGAGATGCCCGTTTTATCTCTGGGCATGTGCTGTATTTTTGGTGACCATTTGCTGTATTTTTAGATTAACAAAAACATGTAACTCCTTTCATGAACTTTTCGCCTTTGTATTGCATCCATGTCACTCATATGTAATAATATGTAGTGTCTGGCCTTTAAACAAACAATAGCGCGCCATAGCAGATTCGCTGTCCGTATGCGATATGTTGTGGTTTTTGTTCTATAGGATAACATTGCTTATCAGGAGGTATACTACATGAATATAAAAACTCGAATCATTCTGCTTGTGCTCGTTCCAGTCCTTTTGTGTGTGGGTATTTCTGGCGGTATTTCGGCCGTTACTTCAAATAATACGGCACAGGCTAATATGGAGAACACTGCCGGATATGTCAATTCCGCCTATGCGGAATCGCTTACGCAAACGCTTGGCCAGTACACAGCCCAGGTGGAAGCTATGGCGCGCGAAGCCGGTTTCTTTGCGGAAGGAGCGACAGAGGAAGAAAAGGTACAGCTGCTCCAGCGCCATGCTGCCAACAGCGACATAAGAAACATTGCCATTTTTGGCGAAGACGGATTGAATATCTTTATTGCCTACGACGACGGAACCACCGTTCCTGTTGGCGTGGCCGACGTCAGCAGCCGTTCGTACCTTCCGGAAGCACTGGCGGGCAATACCGTTGTGTTTGGGCCATCTAAGGACGTTGTAACAGGCGACCTTACCATTACAATCGCCACACCGGTCACCGTTCCTAACGCGCCCAAAAGTATAGTGGCCATCGACTTTTCGTTGGATTTTGTTGACGACATCGTAGATGCTGCTGTTTTTGGCGAAACGGGCAGCAGCTTCTTAATGGACAGTGCAGGCATGTTTATTGCCAGCCCGGACGATTCACACATCGGTCTCTCTTTTGATGAGCTTTCGGACGGCCAGGCAGGGTTGAAATCTGCCGTACAAACAGCTGTTGCAAACGGCAGCGGAAACCTTCATTTTGATTATGGCAACGCAGATCATTACGCTACCTATACAACTGTAGAGGGTACAGACGGCTGGATATTTTTGAGCGCCGCGCAGGTTTCGGAATACTTTGCAGGATATAACACCTCTATCCGGCTTCAGCTCATTTGCCTTGGCGCATTCCTTGTTGTCGCAATTGTGTTTGCCCTCTTCATCGGCCAGCGCATGAGCAAGCCTATACGCCACGCTACGCAGCGGGTGACCGACCTTTCAAACGGTATCCTTGCCCCTGCCGACGTCAGTGAAGCATCCAAGCGCCGCGACGAGACCGGCCAACTGACGCGTTCGCTTGACGCTGCCATTACAACACTGCGCAGCTATGTGGGCGATATTTCCGATAAGCTTGGCCATATTGCACAGGGCGACCTTACCCAGTCTGTATCGCAGGAATATCTCGGCGATTTTGCCCCCATTAAAGAATCGCTTACCCATATTTCCGATTCCCTGAATAATGTTATTGGGGAAATCAAAAGCTCTGCCGAGCAGGTTGCTTCGGGCGCGGCGCATGTGGCGCAGGGCGCGCAAGAGCTGGCTTCGGGTTCGACAGAGCAGGCGGCTTCGGTACAGCAGATTTCCGCTTCGATCAGCGAAACGCTGCGCCAGTCTGAGGAGAACACAAAAGAAGCGGGTGCGGCGCTCGGCGACGTCATGCAGGCGGGCGAATATATGAACCAGAGTATGGAATCTATGAGCAGGCTGACAAAAGCCATGGAGGATATCAACGCCAGCTCAAGCGATATATCTAAGGTGATCAAGGCAATTGAAGATATTGCCTTCCAGACGAATATACTGGCGCTTAATGCGGCGGTAGAGGCAGCGCGCGCAGGCGAGGCAGGCAAGGGCTTTGCCGTTGTCGCAGACGAAGTACGCAACCTGGCGCAAAAGAGCGCGGAGGCAGCAAAGGAAACATCGGCGCTGATAGAAAACAGCATAGAAAAGGCGGCGGAGGGCAACTCCATAACAGCGGAGACGGGCGAAAGCCTGGGCAAGGTTGCGGAGATTGCAGGAAAGAACGCGGAATCCATGCAGAAGATCAGCCAATTGTCGGAGGCGCAGACCGCCGCCATTACCGAAATCAACAGCGGCGTACAGCAGATATCGACGGTTGTGCAATCTAACTCTGCGACGTCTGAGCAGTCTGCGGCGGCATCCGAGGAAATGTCCTCGCAGGCGCAGGTGATGAACAGCGTTGTTTCGCGCTTCCGTCTGCGCGAAGATGCATACGGCGCTTCCACAAAAGCAGCCGGGCATTCTTCTGTTCCCCTGCCCGAAGCATCCATATTTGATGACGATATTGACAAATATTGAATCGTGCAGCAACGCAAAGAGCGCTTCTGAAAGGGGGCGCTCTTTTTTACCGCCTGTTTGCCTACCGCCGCATTGCTACTTGACGCAAAACGCCCCTCTGCCAGAGCTTCCTGCATAAAAATCCTAAGCCGTTACATCAACAGTTGTTGTGCCATACCTGCTCTCACCTGCTTTATTTCATATGTTTTTATGCGGCAACAGCAGCTCATCGCGTATTGCGCTTGTTTTTTCGGCGCATGAAAAAAAGCCAACCGCAGTTGGCTTTTTTATATATACCTGTCAGCTAAGCTGGTTCAAATCTGCAATAGACATCTCTACATCGTATACCGTGCCTTCTCGCCAAACCTTGGCGGTTATGGTTTCTCCAACACTTCTGTCTGTCAGCGTCGGAATTTCCGAACCATCCGTCAAATCTATCCCCTCGAATTCTATGATGATGTCGTTTGCGCGGATGCCCGCCAAAAATGCCGGAGAACCGGCGACCACATCCATGATGAGAGCGCCGCGCGGCGTTTGCCACAGTTCCGCATCCTCTTCGGAAATAGGCGAATAGCTGATTCCAATACCGGGTTTTTCGATTCCGCCGAATTCAATCAATTGGTCTACCAGCTCCATGGCGTTTGAGATGGGGATGGCAAAGCCGATTCCTTCGGATGGTATGGCGTTTCCATATACATCCACACCTGCAAAGATGCTCTTTTGCGTCGTTATGCCAATGACTTCGCCATTTGCATTGACCAGCGGCCCGCCCGAGTTGCCCGGATTGATGGCGGCGTCTGTCTGCATCATCTCTGTGGGTACGCCGTCCAACAATACCTCACGCGAAAGCGCACTTACATAGCCTACTGTTACGGTGTTTGAAAGCGTTTGCCCCAGCGGATTGCCAATGGCTATTGCCATTTCGCCAACCTTTGTTGCATTGCTGTCACCTATTTTCACCGGTTTGAGGTTTGCGCCTTCTACTTTAAGCACTGCAAGATCGGAATCCTTGTCCTTGCCCACAAGCTGCGCCGTGTATTCCGTTCCGTCGTGCGTTATTATCCTAATCAGGTTTCCGCCTGATACAACATGGTTGTTTGTTAAAATATAGCCCTCTTCGGAAATTACAAACCCCGATCCGGCAGAAATGGCCTGCTCTATTGCTTCCTGCCCGGGTACAAGCTCCTTGTTGTAAGTTGCAACGCCCACAACGCTTTCCGATACATCTTCCGCTACTGCTACAACCGGATTGTCCAGCTCATCCTGGTCTGCCGGCGAAGAGTCTTCCGCTTCTTCCGCTCCGGGGGATACCGTCTCCGATTCTTCGGGCTCGGCCACATCATACTGCGGCAGCTCTGCAACCGGCTGCTCGGTAGGTATTTCGAGCTGCGCATTGGCTGTTGCCCCATTCATTGCAACCGGAACAATAACAAGCCCGGTAATGGCAGAGCCAATCAGCACGCCTGCAATGGTTGCCGCCATTACAACGCCGAAAATGCCGCCTTTTTTCTTTTTGGGCTGGCGGCTTTGGCTGTGCTGTGTATTCTGGTTGTTTGTTCCGCCTATCTGCCCATAAACCTGCCGAGACTGTTGCGGCCCCTGCGGCGCGTGATAGTGATACTGTTGCTGCTGCGGCTGATATTGAGGTTGGTACGGTTCCTGTGGCTGACCTCTGTATGGCTGCTCCTGCTGCGGCTCTTGCGGAGGCTGCCCAAAACT
Organism: Christensenellaceae bacterium; assembly: GCA_050945895.1. Classification (GTDB taxonomy): domain Bacteria; phylum Bacillota; class Clostridia; order Christensenellales; family Christensenellaceae; genus JBMNTU01. The sequence continues at coordinate 4,071 of JBMNTU010000005.1, forward strand.
ATTGCCGTCCCTGTAATCGTTCATATTTTATATCCTCCTGGATTTGTTATATACTGAATCAGATCTAAAACCGAAAAACGATTTTAAAACCAGGCTCGCCTGGCCGCATATAGAACACGGATGATTCATACTTCGTATAATAAAAATATAAGATACTTTTATTAATGAAATGTGAATAAAGCATAAATAAACTAATAATTATTTCTTTTTATCCAAAGTCTTTTCTACGCGCCGAAGCGTAAACGTAAACGTCGTTCCATCCACTTCGTCCGATTCCACCCAAATTTTCTGCCGATGCTCGCTCAATATTTTTTTGACAAGCGACAGCCCAATGCCCGTTCCCTCCTTGGTGCGCGTGTGCGATTTATCCGCTTTGTAAAAGCGCTCGAAAACATACGGCAGGTCTTCTCTGGAGATGACCTCTCCCGAATTGTTGATGCTTACAAACACGCTTACATCGGTAAGCAATGTGGATATGCGCAATCGCCCTCCTTCGTTCGCGAACTTGACCGCATTATCGATTATATTCTGCAGCACTTGCATGAGGCGATTGGGGTCCGCATATACATACACGCGGTCTCCTGCGGTAAGGACCTCTACCTCAAGCTTTTTGGCGTCGATCTTGTTTTCGAACATAATAAGTATCCGGCGGATCATTTCATTGATATCGATTTCTTCGATTTCCATGGGAAACTGGCCGGATTCTATGCGCGCTAAATCTAACAGGTCTGTTATAAGCAGGCTCATCCGCTTTGTTTCGTCCAGCACAATATTCAGGTAATGTTCCGCATCCTCCTGCTTTACCGTACCATCCAGCACTGCCTGCAGCAGACCCTGCACCGAGGTCAGCGGGCTGCGCAATTCGTGCGATACGTTTGCGACAAAGCTTTGCCGGATGCTTTCATGCTGCTTCAAATCCTGCGCCAGCGTATTGAACGTATCGGCGAACTGGCCGATTTCGTCGGTGGAATTCACCTCCAGATAAATATCGAAATTTCCTTTGGAAAGCTGCTTTGCCCCTTTGTTTACAACCGTCAGCGGCCGCAGGATGTTCCGGGTGAAAATATAAGTCAGAATCATACCCAACGCCGCAGAAATTGCGACAGACAGAACAATCTGCCGATAGATATCGATCAATGACGCATCAATCTGCCGAAGCTGTTTGTGTACAAAAACATAGTTGATAATTTCGCCTTCCTCAATAACAGGCTTTGCAGCTGCCATAACCGGCGTTCCAAAAACGTTATTTTCCTGCGTAGTAAGGATAACGGTCTTGCCTTGCGCCAAATCGGCCAGCATATCGTCATAATAGGTGCGGAGCTCTTCGCTGCCCACCTTTGTTTGCTCCTGGTCTGCTACCATAAACGCCGAGCCATCGCCGTTGGTAATCCAGATGACTACGTTGTTCGACGCGGCCTTTGTTGCCATACGCAATGCTACGTCCGCCTTTGTAAGCATTCCGCGGTAAAAATAAGAAACGCTCGTGCTCATATCGTCCGCGATCTGCAAAAGCTGCGCCTGGTTATCCTCCAGGTACGCATCCTTTACCATTTGGCTCATGAGCACGCCCGCAATAAAAAGCGCTATTACGATGATGGCCAAAAACAGCGTCATCATCTTTGCAAAAATCGTTGTTTTCATTCAGTATGCATACCCTGCGGCATACCTGTACCCCCGCTCAATTGCTTATGTTTCAAATTTATAGCCCACGCCCCATACTGTTTTGATCTGCCACGGCTCGCCCTCGTCAAACTTTTCGCGCAGGCGCTTGATATGCACATCCACCGTTCGCGAATCTCCAAAATATTCGAACCCCCATACCTGCTCGAGTAGCTGGTCGCGGGTAAACACCTTGTTGGGGCGCGCCGCTAAAAAGTGCAGCAGTTCGATTTCTTTCGGCGGCATCTGGAGCTCGTTCCCCTTGTAGATTACCTGATAGTTTTGGATATCGATCTTTAGGTCGGGGTATTCCAGCACGTCTGTTTTTTCTTCCTGGTTGCTGCGGCGGATAACCGCTTTTACGCGCGCTACCATTTCTTTGGGGTCAAACGGTTTTACGATATAGTCGTCCGCGCCCAACTCCAGCGCAAGTATTTTGTCCAGCGTTTCACCTTTGGCTGTCAGCATAATAACAGGCACGTTGGATTTGGTACGTATTTTTTTGATTGCCTCCATGCCGTCCATAACAGGCATCATGATATCCAACAGCACAAGGTCGTAATTCTTGCCGAAAAACATGTCTACGCCAATTGCGCCGTCTGCCGCTTCCGCCACCTCATACCCTTCATTTTTCAGGTATAGTTTTACGACTTCCCGTATGTTTTTGTCGTCGTCGATTACGAGTATATTTTGTTTCGCCATCGTTACTTCTCCTCACTTTCGTCCATTTCCAGGACGTCTATTCCATTTTTTTGGAGCAGGGCGCACGTTACGCCGCAGCCCTTTGCAAGCCTTCCGGAAAACGAACCGTCATAAATTTCGGTCGCGCCGCAGCTGGGGCTTTTGGATTTTAAAATGACCTGCCTTGCCCCCGTTTTTTGAACAAGCTCCAAAAACCTGCGCGCACCCAAAACAAATGCATCTGTTATATCGTCTCCGTCTTTATTATAAACCTGCGCGGCGCCAGATAAAACATCGTGCCCATCGCCGCCCTTTATTTCGGAGGGGATGCGCGGGCTTTTGAGGCCGCCCAGACGCTCTGGGCAGGCGGGCAGGGCAGTTTTTTCCTTCACCAGCCCGGCGACATATTCGTTTTTGCGCGCCTGCTCATCGAAACGGCAGGGAATGCCTGCCAGGCAAGCGCTTACCACATATTCAACCTGCTTTTTCATCCGGCCCATTATTTCAGCGTAACGACCGTTACGCCAATGCCCCCCTCGTCGTATTCGCCCGGCCGCATGCTCTTTACATGCGGGTGCGTGCGCATATATTCCATAACACCCTTGCGGAGCACACCCGTTCCGCGTCCGTGCACGATGAACACCTTTGCAAGGCCGGATAAAAATGCATCGTCCAGATATTTATCCAGCAGGATAATGGCGTCGTCTACTGCTTGCCCGTGCAGGTCCAGCTCCATGGGCACAGCTCTTCTTGTATTGAGCTGCGCACGATAGGTTCGCGCTACTTCTTTTGTCTGCTCGGCCTGCGTTAAGGCAAGGTCGGAAACATGCTGCTCGATTGTCATGATTCCCGCCTGGAGCTTGACCATTCCTTTTGCGTTGGGAGGCTCAACCACCGTTGCCGGAATATCCATCGAGATGATTTTTACTGCATCTCCCGCATGGAGTTCCTCCGGCCGGACTGGCTCTACCTTGCTTTGCTTTTGCAGCTTTTTGTGTTTTTCAATAAACTGCCGTTTATCTGAAAGCGAATCCCGCACCTGCTTGGTCACCTTTGTGCGCGTCGCCTCGTCTTTATTTTTGAGCTTTTTCGCTTCTGCGATGGCGTCCTCAGCCGTTTGCTTTGCATCGCTGATGATTTCCACGGCTTTGTTGTTTGCCTGCTCCAGCACCTTCTTCCGCTTCTCTGCCGCTTTTTCGTTTTGTATTTTGGCTTTTTTGCGTTCTGCCTTGGCCTCCTCCTTCATGCGTTTGGCGTCTTCCATCATGGCCTGCGCGCGCCTGGAGGCCTTTTCGGCGTTTTCCAGCAGGCTGGTATATTCGACCTGTCCTTTGTCCATAAATCCATATGCCGTGTCCAGCACATTTTTGGGCAGCCCCAGTTTTTTGGAGACGAGCAGCGCGTTAGACCGTCCGGCCACGCCCATAATCAGCCGGTAGGTCGGCGTCAGGCTGGTTGCGTCGAACTCCATACTGGCGTTTTCAAAATGCTCGTGCGTATCTGCAAAGGCCTTTAGGTCGCCAATATGCGTCGTTGCAATGAGGATGCAGCGTTTTTTGTCAAATTCAGTGAGTACCGCACGCGCAAGCGCGCTTCCCTCCTGCGGGTCTGTTCCCGCGCCCAGCTCGTCCAGCAGCACCAGCGAATACTTTCCGGCATGTTTGAGCGCAAATATGATGCTTTTCATGTGTGCAGAAAACGTTGAGAGCGATTGCTCGATGCTTTGCTCGTCACCAATGTCCGCAAATATACCATCGAACACCGGCAGCACCGCCGGCGCCTTTGCCGGTACAAACAGCCCTGCCTGCGCCATTGCACAAAACAGGCCGACCAGCTTGAGCGTTACCGTCTTTCCGCCCGTGTTGGGGCCGGTTATAATCAGCGAACGGATACCGCCCGAAAGCTCGATCGTTACGGGCACGACCACATCCGGGTCGATCAGCGGGTGGCGGCCTTCTACAATGCGAAGCTCTGTTCCATCCGCAAAATCTACACCCACCGCCTTCATCGAAAGTGCCAGCGACGCCTTTGCAAACAGCAAATCCAGCTCTGTCAACGCGGCCACATCCAGCTCCAGCGCATCGGTGTGCGCAGCAAACAGTGCAGAAAGCTCGGCCAGTATCCGCGCAATCTCCTGCTGCTCTGCGCCAATCCATTCGCGAATGCGGTTGTTGGCATCCACCACACCCGAAGGCTCTATAAATAAAGTAGCGCCCGACGCACTCTTTTCATGCACGATGCCCGGCACATTGCCCTTGTATTCTGCTTTTACAGGTACAACAAACCGCCCGCCGCGCTGTGTGATCAGCGCTTCCTGCAGGTATTTGGACGTGTCTTTTCCACGGATCATCCCCTGCAGCTTTTCACGAATTCCTTCGTTTTCCTTTTTAATAGATTGGCGAATCTTGTACAATGCGGGCGAAGCACTGTCCGAGAGTTCTTCTTCCCCCAGTATGCTTTCTTCTACACGCTTTAGTGCATATTCATCAAAAAACAGCTGCTGTGCCAGCGCCGGGATTATCTCGGCTGTATCGTCCCTGCTAAGAGGCGCGGCATATTTCGCCGCTTTAAACACGCCCGCTACTTTAAGCAGCTCTCCTGCCGAAAGAGACGCACCCATGGAAAGCCGTTTGATTTCTGCATCTATAGCAGAAAAAGCGCATACCGGGTAACCTGGGCGCGCCAGCAGCAGCGTTTCTGCTTCCATCGTTTTTTTCATCAGCCGTTCGGCCGCGTCTTTTTTTCCTTCCGGGTACAGCTTGCGCGCCGCCTCCGCTCCGGGAGCGGACACCGCTTTGGCCGCAAGCTTTTCCAAAATCTGCTCAAATTCGAGCGCTGCAGGTGTCTTCATAATAACATAGTATATCACAAATCCTTTCAAACCGCGCGTTATTCACAAATTATTTACCGAAGCCCTATCTGATTTTCATGCCGATCCAAAGTGCTGCCGCCATGCCTGGCAGCGCTGCAAAATTGAAAAAACGAGCGCGAGCCTGCTCTCACGGGTTTATGCTTCGCTCCGGCATATAAAAAGGCTGCACCAACCCCTTCGGTGCAGCCTGTATGGCACATTGTTCTGTTAGCGCCGGTTTGGATCTCTGCCAACTTCCGGCTTATAGGAGACAGATGTTGCCTGCGGCTTTTTGTACTTTTCCAACTCCTGCCGGGCTTCTTCCAGTTCCTTTTTGAGCCCCTCTACCTCGTCGTGAAGCTTGAGATAATCTTCCGAAACATTAAGCGCGGTAAGCATGGAAAGCTGTACATTGTTGAGGTCTGGGTTGCTTTTGCGAAGCTCCTCGTACTTGCTGTTTACGCGAAGCGCTACCCGGTGCATAAATTCCTCACTGTCCGTTCCGATAATCGTGTATTCCTTACCGGCAATATTCACAACCGTTTTGATTTTTTCCATAACGCACCCGCCTTTTGCTCTTAATGCTTTTATTATACATGAGCAATCCGCTTTGCACAAGCCCGGACCATACCTACTCCCCTGCAAACCCGGCCCGCCAAGCCGCTTTTCAGGCCAGCACGCGGGTCTGCCTCCGTCAATCCCTTAGCACAGCGGAAAATTCCTGCTCCAATGTTTTGAGTATCCGCCCCATCATTTTTTCGACTTCGCCGTCCTTCAGCGTACCGTCTGCCGCACGGAACACCAACGAATACGCAACGCTTTTTTTGCCTGCGCCCACCTGCCCGCCGGTGTATACATCAAATATTTTCACGCTTTCTACGCGCTTTCCGCCCGCCTTATAGATAGCGGCCATCATGTCGCCCGCGCCAGTGCCCTCGTCTACGATCAACGCGATATCACGCGTTGCGGCGGGATATTTTGGGAGCAGCCGAAACGTAACGGCCGGTTTTTCCACCGCATATAACAATTGCAGGTCGATGTTTGCAACAAACACCTGCTGCGATATGCCAAACGCGCCCTGTACAGCAGGGTGCAGCGCACCTATATAGCCGATGTTTGCTTGCCCCACCCAAATATCCGCCGATATGCCCGGGTGCAGGAAGCTTAAGCTCGTCCTCTTAAACGTCATATCGGCACCCGAAACAAGCTGCACAATGTTTTCCAGCACACCTTTCAGATAAAAGAAATCTGCGTTCGATCCGCTCACCAGAAGAATGAGGTTGGGAATCTCATCGGGCAGTGCCTCCCCTTCTTTTGGAATAAACACGCGCCCGGCTTCGAAAAGCGCAAGCTCTGCGTTTTTGTGGTTGATGTTGAACGCAGCCGTATCCAGCATGCGCGGCAGCAAAGATGTACGCATATAGGCCGTATCGTCCCCCAGCGGGTTCATAAGCTGCACGCTTTTGGGCATGGGGACGCCCAGCTTCTCGTAGTCCTGCCTGCCTGCGAACGAATAGTTCTGGCACTCGAAAAAGCCAATATCTGTCAGGTATTTTTTGAGCGTATCCGTCTTTGCTTCGCCTTCGGCCAGCTTTCCGGGGCGGATGTCTCCCTGGGCGCTGGTGGGTTCAATATTGTCGTACCCATACATGCGCGCCACTTCTTCGGCAATGTCTGCCGGGCCGGATATATCTCCCCGGAAGGAGGGCACAGTACACACCAGCTCGTCTCCGATGGTCCCTGTATTGATGTACACCCGATTGAGCTGCTGCTGCATTTCCTTTACGGTCAGCGCTGTTCCCAGCATACCGTTTATTTTTGCCGCCGTTGTTTTTATGATTTTAGGGCTTAGGTCTTCGCTTAAAACATCCACCATTCCCTGCGCCGGTTTGCCCGCGCCCAGTTCTGCCGCCAGCGTTAATGCACGCTTCATTGCAAACATCGTTGTGGCTGCATCCACTCCCTTGGAAAAGCGCATAGAACTTTCGGTTGCAAGGCCAAGCGCACGCGACGTCTGGCGAATATTTCCATACATGAACTTCGCCGCCTCAAAAATAACGGTTTGGGTCGTTTCTTTAATTTCCGAATCCTGCCCGCCCATTACGCCGGCCACGCCAATCGGCCCTTCCGTATCGCAAATGAGCAGCATATTTTTGTTGAACACCCGTTCCTTATCGTCCAGCGTTTTCATTTTTTCGCCGTCTTTTGCGCGGCGAACGATTATTTTTTTCCCGCGGATAAATTCCGCATCGTACGCATGCATGGGCTGGCCTGTTTCCAGCATAACAAAATTGGTGATATCCACAATATTGTTGATGGGGCGGATGCCCGCTTCCTTCAGGCGCGTACGCATCCACTCGGGCGACGGCCCTATGGTAACGTCCGTTACCGCAGCCGCAACAAAGCGTGGGCAAAGCTGTTCGTCCAGCACATCTACGCCAATATAGTCTTCTGTTTTCTGATCGCTTTCGTCGTAATCTGCCCCGGGCAGGCCGAACGAGCCATTATCTGCTGCCGCGGCCTCACGCGCGACGCCCAGTATACTCAAACAATCCGGCCGGTTTGCGCCTACTTCAAATTCGATCACTTCGCCCGAGAGCGCTAACAGCTCTTTTATATCTGCTCCGGGCTGAGGTTCTCCTTTCAGAATCAGTATTCCGTCTACCTCTGCGCCCTCGTAATCTGCTTCGGTCAGGTTAAGCTCTGTGCCCGAACACAGCATACCAAAGGATTCCACACCGCGCAGCTTGCCTTTTTTGATGGGCCCCGAAGGAAGCTTTGCAGGCGCTTTTGCAACGGGCACATATGCGCCGGTAAATACGTTATCTGCCCCCGTTACGATTTGAAGCAGCTGCGCATCGCCAACATCGATCATGCAAACGAGCAGCCTGTCTGCGTCGGGGTGTTTTTCGATTGATTCTATTTTTCCGGCAACAACGTTTTCGATTTCGCCGCCAAGCGATTCGATCCCCTCGACGCCGTTGCCCGTCATAATCATTTTTTCGGCGAGCAGTTGCGCGTCCGATTCTATTTCTGCGTAGTCGCATATCCATCTATAAGGTGCTAACATTCATCTTTCCTCTCTGTTCACAATTCATGCGGTTCTCTTTACACCGGCGTTATACAAACTGTTTCAAAAAACGTACGTCGTTTTCGTACAGCAGCCGGATATCTGTAATCCCATATTTTGTGTTGGCCATCCGGTCGATACCAAAGCCAAACGCAAATCCCGAATACTCGTTCGGGTCTATTCCGCAATTAGAAAGCACGACCGGGTTTACCAGCCCGCAGCCCAGCACTTCAATCATCCCGTCTCCCCGGCAGGCCGGGCATCCGCCCCCACCGCACACCGTACATGTTACATCTACTTCTGCGGACGGCTCTGTAAACGGGAAAAAGCCCGGGCGGAACTTTGTTTTGACTTGCTCGCCATAGTAGCGTTTCAAGAACGTATCCAGCGTGCCCTTGAGGTCGGAAAAGCGTATTTTCTTGTCTACGACCAGCCCTTCCAACTGCATGAAAATAGGCGAATGTGTTGCATCTACATCGTCGCACCGGTACACACGCCCCGGGCAGATCATACGGATGGGCGGCTTTTCATTCAGCATCGTCCGTATTTGCACGGGCGACGTATGCGTTCTGAGCACCACATCGTCCGATACATAGAACGTATCCTGCGCGTCGCGGGCAGGGTGGTCTTTGGGAATATTCAAAAGCTCGAAATTGTATTTATCGTATTCCACCTCCGGGCCTTCTTTTACGTCAAAGCCCATACTGAGGAATATTTCGCGCATTTCGTAGTACACCTGCGTCAGCGGATGCAGCGCACCCAGCGCTGTTTTCCTGCCGGGCAGCGTAATGTCTACCCGCTCGCCCGCCAGCTTTTGCGCGTTTTCCGCGTTTTCGATCTCTAACATCCGTTCTGAAATCGCAGCCTCTACCTGGTCACGCGCAGCGTTCACCTTCTGCCCAAACGCCGGGCGTTCGTCTGCAGGCAGCCCGCCCATCTGGCGGAGCAGCGAAGTGATCTCCCCTTTTTTCCCAAGGTATTTTACCCGTATTTCGTTTATTTCAACGCTTTTTTTAGCGCTTTGCACTTCTTCTAGAGCTCGTTTTAGAATTTGTTCCATTTTAACCTTCCTTCAATTGTTTCCGTACATCGTACAGCATGATTCCCGCTGCTACTCCTGCATTGAGGCTTTCGGCTTTTCCATAGATGCGGATGCGGTATCGTTCATCGGCCAGCTCCCGCACTTCATCCGAAATTCCCCTTGCTTCGTTGCCCACCACAATGCACACCTTGTTGTAGCTACCTTCCAGCTTCTCTTCACCGTGCACATCGCCCGCCACAACATGCCCTCCCGAACGCTTGAACGAACGAAGCATATGCTGCAGGTTGCCTATCTCGATTCCCACATGGAACATGCTCCCCATTGCAGCGCGCTGTACCTGCGGTCCAAACACATCTGCGCTGTTTTCCGATATGAATATGCCATCGCACCCTACGGCATCCGCCGTCCGAATGACGGAACCCAGGTTTTTGGGGTCGTTTATATCGTCTACTGCAACATAAAACCGCCCTTGCGGATCTATGGGCGCAAGCTGTTTAACCAGGCAGGCCAGGTCTTTGGGCGGCGACTTTGTGCTGGCAATCTGTTCGATGATCTCGTAGCTGACCTTGATGATCGGTATGCCCCGCTCCCGAGCCATGGGAACAACTGCGCTTTTATGGTCGGACACAACTACACAGTCGATGGGCACGCTATGTTCAAGCGCCTCGAAAATTGCTTTATCGCCCTCAATCAGGTATTTGCCGTGCTCGTCCCTGTATTTTTTCATTTTAAGGGATTTCAGCATTTTTACCGTTTCGTTCGTGTGGCTTACAATTTCTTTCATTTTCGCCTCCTGCGATTGCCTCGCAGCTTTTCATACATGAACGCAATAAAAGGGTTTTACCAAATACCTTTCTATCCGGTAAAACCCTCAAAATATTCTGTTTTGCGTTTTATGCCTGTACTGATTTTTTTGCCGTATCCGCCAGTTTCTTGAATGCGGCCTTATCATTTACAGCCATATCCGCCAACACTTTCCGGTTGAGGGTTATACCGCTTCTTTTAAGACCGTTCATAAACTGCGAATAGCTGATCTCGTTTACTCTCGCTTCCGCGTTGATCCTTACAATCCACAGCTTGCGCATATCGCGTTTTTTGCGTTTCCGCCCCGCATACGCATACTGCATAGATTTCATGACCGCTTGCTTTGCGGATTTATATTGTTTAGACTTTGCTCCGAAATAGCCTTTCGCGAGCTTCAGTACTTTCCTGCGTTTTTTGTGGCCGTTAACGGCCCGTTTGATTCTTGCCATAATCCTTTACCTCCTCACATAGCACAGATAATTACTTGTACGGTATCAGCATCCTGATATTCTTCTGCTCCGCACCGCTGATCAATGTGCCTTTACGGAGATTCCGCTTTCTCTTTGCCGACTTTTTATTCAATATGTGGCTCTTATAGGCCTTTGCGCGCTTCACTTTTCCGGACCCAGTCACGGAAAAACGCTTGGCCGCACCTCTGTGCGTCTTCATCTTTGGCATTTCCTTGCCCTCCTCCAAAACTATAATTCTTTTAGAAACTTTATGATTTAGGCGTAAGTATCATAAACATACTCCGGCCTTCCATCTTCGCATTTTTTTCCACTACCGCAACGTCGTCCAGCATTTCGAGAAATGCGTTCATTACTGTACGCCCCTGGTCTGTATGCGCCATCTGCCTGCCGCGGAAGCGTATGGAAATCTTTACCTTGTCTCCTGCGTTCAAAAACTTGCGCACGTTCTTTGCCTTTACTTCCATATCGTGCACATCTATTGTTGCGGAAAGGCGCATTTCTTTCAGTTCAACCGTCTTTTGGTTTTTGCGCGCCTCCTTCTGCTTTTTTCCCTGTTCAAATTTGAACTTGCCGTAATCCATGATTTTGACGACAGGCGGCTTCGCCTTTGGCGAAATATTCACCAGGTCCAAATCGGCCTCGTCTGCCAGCTTTTGCGCTTCCTGGGAAGACATGATTCCAAGCTGTTCGCCTGTTTCCGATACGACGCGTACTTCCGGTTCCCTTATTTGTTCATTGATGAACGGATCGTTAGCGATGGGGTTTCCCTCCTTTTTCTTTATACAGCGTTTGTCTTTTATACAAAAAACGGATAAGCAACATGCTTACCCGCAAAACAACCATTCCTGTATGAACCGTGCCTGGCCTTTGGGCCGTATGGGCCGCCGCCGGCAGGTGAGAAGCGGGCGCTTCTGCTTGTTCCTGAACAGTTTAGCATATACAAAGCGCGGCTGTCAAGCGTTATCTCCCGCTGATAAACGAAACAGCCGCCATCCCAATCATAAAGAACAGGATGCCGTATAAATATCGGCTCTTTTGCTCCGCCAGTTTTGCAGCAAGCGCTGCCCCTAAAACAATGAGCCCTGCGTACATAAAAAGAAAGGTTCGCTCGGCAGACGCATATATCGTTGGAGAAAACCCCATTGCGCAAACCGCTGCAAAACAGGCCAAAACAAACGTAAGCAGGAAAAGCGTCTGCCTGTTTTTTCCAAATATCAAAGCGATGGAAACCAACAGGCAAATGAATGTGAACACAAGCACCACCGTTGCAATTATATTGCTAAACTGCAAATAATTGTTTCCGGCGGTTGCATCCGCAAAGCCGGAAACATCTTTCTCGTAGGTGTTTGAAATATGATAGTATTCCACCATTTTCAAAAGCCCCGGGAAGAGGTTTCCCGTTATGGGAAGCAGCAACGCAAATACGGATGTAGAAACAAGCGGTACACAGCAAACCGCCCGTTTAAGCGGGTCTTTCTGCTTTGCAAGTGAGGCGGCTATCAACAGCACGCCCACACATAGCACCATCGCGTTTGGAGTGAAGAAGAAATGATCCAGTGTACGCGTCAGCCCCATCCCCGCTTTATCAAGCAGAGAAAGGCTGCCGAATTCCGGAAAATATTGCGCCGTTTCGACCTCCAGCCGCGCAGCGTTTCCTGGTGAAGCAATAAAAATAATAACCGATATTACCAGCAAGGCAAGCTGCACCCATAAAAAGCCGCGGAGCCTTTGCCGTTTATACAGGCAGTATACGAAAAACACCCCATATACCACAAGCAGCACGGCCAGCCCCTGCTCTGCATTTGCGCCCAAAAACAACGCCACTGCATAAACAATGGATTCATACCATTTGAAAGTTTTGCCCGAAAGTAATTTTTTGAGCGGCAGCAGCGCCACCAATACAAACGCCAGCACCCACATGTAGTTGATGCTTGTCGCAATCCACCCTGCCGTCGCCATGTGGAACATGGGGTAAATAAGCACCAACGCACAAACGGCCCAGTTCACTTTTCGCCTGCTGCTGTGTTCGTCCGAAACGGGAATCAATTTGGAAATGCACAGCGCAATTGCAACAATCAGCAACGTATTCACAACCCGGAACACCGCGCCGGGCAGGTATACACAAAACACAACCATAAAAAAATGTGCTGTAATCCTGGACGACCATGTTTGGAAGATATCTGCAAGATAGCTGTCCATTGGCCGCCCTGCAACAATTTCCGCCATTACGGCGTCGTCGCCAAACCCAAGCTGTATCGTAAAATGAAATAACAACAATACCAACCCCAGGCAAACAAAGGGGAAATATTCCCATCGGGTAAATTTTTTCAATCCTGCCATAAGCGATCCTTCCAATCCATTGCATGAAATAATGCCTGGCGGGCAGGCAACGCCATACTGTACCATCCTTTCCGCCAGGCATACTATTACTTTACATTCGAGTTGTTTTCAACCTTTCAAACCTTTGCAAGCGCCTGCTCGATATCCCCGAGGATATCGTCTACATGCTCGATCCCCACGGAGAACCGCACCAGACTAGGGTTGATGCCGCAAGCAGCCAACTGCTCATCCGTCATCTGCCGGTGCGTGGCGCTCGCCGGATGCAGCGCGCAGGTTTTGGTTGTTGCAACATGCACGGCAAGTGAGGTCAGCTTGAGGTTGTCCATAAACCGGACTGCCGCATCGCGCCCGCCCTTTACCGTAAACGAAACCACGCCGGATGCGCCATTCGGCACATATTTCTGCGCGAGAGCGTAGTATTTGTCGTTTTTCAGCCCCGCATAGTTGACCGATTCGATTTTATCCGACTGTTCCAGGTATTCCGCCACCTTCTGCGCGTTTTGGCAGTGTCGTTCCATACGCAGCGCCAGCGTTTGCAGCCCAAGGTCTAAGAGGAATGCCGCCTCTGCCGTCGGGCATGCACCAATATCCCTCATCAGTTGCGTACGCGCTTTTGTAATATACGCCGCCTTGCCGAAATCACGCGTATACACGACGCCGTGGTACGAATCGTCCGGCTGGGTCAGCCCGGGATACTTCCCGCTTTTCCCCCAATCGAAGTTTCCGCTGTCCACAATAACGCCGCCTACCTGCACAGCGTGGCCGTCCATGTATTTGGTTGTGGAATGCAGCACGATGTCCGCCCCATATTCAAACGGGCGGCACAAAATCGGCGTCGCAAATGTATTGTCGATAATAAACGGAACACCGTTTTTGTGGGCGATATTCGCAAACTTCTCGATATCCAGCACGTTGAGCGCCGGGTTTGCCAGCGTTTCGCCAAACACCGCTTTGGTATTCGGCTGAAAAAGCTTCTGAATTTCCGCGTCGGAGGCATCGGGATCTACAAAAGAGACCTCGTAGCCCATTTTCCTCATCGTTACATCAAACAGGTTGTATGTTCCGCCATAAATGGTGGACACACAAACGAAATGATCTCCGCTGTCCAATATGTTCAGGATAGAGAACATACTGGCTGCCTGCCCCGCCGACGTCATCAGCGCGCCTACGCCGCCTTCCAGCGCCGCAATCTTCTCTTCCACATACCCAACAGTGGGGTTTGCAAGACGCGTGTAAAAGTACCCTGCCGCCTTTAGGTCAAACAGGTCGCCTATGTGCTCGGTGGAGTCGTAGGTATAGGTTGTGCTTTGGTAAATGGGCAGCGCCATCGGCTCCCCGTTTTTTGGTTTGTATCCTTCCTGGATCAGTTTTGTTTCTATTTTCATGATGGTTACCTCTATGCAAGAAAATTAATAATCGTGGTTAATAGCGCGTGAGCTCTCCCTCCATAACCGTATAGGCCAAAACGGAGCTTCCCGCAGAATCAAACGATATATCGACAGTGACCAGCTTTCCCTGCTCGGTCGATTCCGTTGCAAGCTGCAATTTCATTGCCGTTTCAGAGGTCTGCTGCGTATCCGCTGTTTGTACATAGCCCATGCCGGCCAATGCATCGATATATGCCTGCATTTCATCGAAAGAGACGGCTCCCTGCGCATAGGTGATTTCTTTTTGGCGCACTCCGCTGCCAGACGATGAAGAAGTTCCTGCAATTTCCTTTTCTCCTATAACGGAATATACAGACGGTACTTCATCGCTCCCCACCTTTACGGTTTCGTCCGTGGCGGAGGCGCATGCCATGCTCCATATTGGTACCATAACAAGAAATGCTGATAGAATAAGCCTTTTCAGCAGTGTATTATTTATAGCAATACGCATTGTTTCTCCTAAAATATCGCCTTGTCCGCTATTTGCCCGAGCAGCATTTCGGTAAACGCCTGCCCGGTCATTGAACCGAGCTCGCCCTCGCCGCGTTTGCGAACGGCAAACGTTCCGTCTGCCACTTCCCGTTCGCCGGCGACCAGCATATACGGTATGCGCTCATTTCGCGCCTCGCGGATTTTATAGCCGATCTTCTCCTGCCGGTCGTCTACCGTTACGCGCACGCCTGCAGCGCGCAGCAACTTTGCAAACTCCCTGCAATATTCCACCGATTCGTCGGTAATGCTCATCAGGCGCACCTGTTCGCTCATAAGGAACAACGGCAGCGCACCCGCATATTTTTCGATCAACATGGCCAGTGTGCGCTCGTAGCAGCCGATGGACGAACGGTGGATGATGTACGGCCGTTTCTTTTGGCCGTCGCTGTCGACATATACCATATCGAACCGCTCTGCCAGCGAAAAGTCCACCTGTACGGTAAACAGCGTATCTTCCTTGCCGTGTACATTGCGGAACTGGATATCCAGCTTGGGCCCGTAAAACGCCGCTTCTCCATCCGCTTCTACGTATTCCAGCCCAATGTGGTCGAGCATACGCTTCATAATGGCCTGCGCGTTCTCCCAACCTTCCGGGTCGTCGATGTATTTTTCCCTGTCGTTCGGGTCCCACTTGGAGAACCGGTACGAAATATCCTCTTCTATGCCCAAACACCGCATCAGGTATTGCGTCAGCTCGATCGCCCCGCGGAATTCGTCCTCTACCTGCTCGGGCGTACAGATAATGTGCCCGTCCGACAGTGTAAACTGCCGCATTCGGATAAGGCCGTGCATTTCGCCCGACGCTTCATTGCGGAACAGCGTCGCCGTTTCGCCATACCGTATGGGCAGCTCCTTGTAGGAGTGCATCTCCGCTTTATAGATCATAAACTGATACGGGCACGTCATGGGCCGCAGCGCCAATACTTCCTCTTCGCCGTCCTTTTCCGGGTCGCCGATGATAAACATGCCGTCCCGGTAATGCTCCCAGTGTCCGGAAATCTTGTAGAGATCGCTCTTTGCCATAGACGGCGTGCGCGTCAGTTGGTATCCCCGCGCTTCTTCCTCGTCTTCCACAAAGCGGATCATATTTTGCAGTGTTTTGGCACCTTTGGGCATAATAAGCGGCAGCCCCTGGCCAACGGCAGGATTGGTCGTGAAATAGCCAAGCTCGCGCCCCAGCTTGTTGTGGTCGCGCTCCTCCGCTTCCTTCAACCTTTTCAGATACTCGTCCAGCTCGGCCTGCGAAGGAAACGCCGTTCCATACACGCGCTGCAGCATCTTGTTTTTTTCGTCGCCGCGCCAATATGCGCCTGTCGCGCGCAGCAGCTTGAACGCCTTCACCTTGCCTGTGTTCATAACATGCGGGCCGGCGCAAAGGTCGGTAAAATCGCCCTGCTTATAAAACGTCAGCGTTTCACCTTCGGGCAGGTCTTCGATAAGCTCCACCTTATACGGCTCGCCAAGCTGCTTCATCAGTTCAATTGCCTCGCCGCGCGAAAGCTCGAATTTTTCCAGCGAAATATTCTCGGAGACGATTTTCTTCATCTCTTTTTCTATTTTTTGCAGGTCCTCTTGCGTAAAGGGCTTTTCCACGTCAAAGTCATAATAAAACCCGCTGTCTGTCGCCGGGCCAATGGCCAGCTTCGCATCCGGGTACAGCCGCTTCACCGCCTGCGCCAGCACGTGCGACGCCGTGTGCCAGAGCGCCTTTTTGCCTTCCGTATCGTCAAACGTCAAAATCTCTACTTTGGCGTCGTCCACCTCGAGCGGCGCAAACAGCTCTTTCGTTTCGCCGTCCACCGTCATCAGCAGCGCAGTTTTACCAAGCTTTTGATTTAGTGCCTTCGCCAGGTCGATCCCCAGTATTCCTTTTTCAAATTCCTTAACAATGCCGTCCTTCAGTGTAACTTTCACTTTTTCTCACCTGTTTTCGTCTCATTTCAAATCTATTCCGAATATTTTATCTTTTTACCCAGCTATTGTCAATTAAACTGCTCTATATTTACACTATTGTTCAAATATAAATAATAGATGGACTTTTCTTTGTTCCAGTCGGGCACGTCCTTCACAATATTACAGATGGTCTTTTTGAGCGCAGACGAAAGCATCTGTATTCCCTCTTTGTAGAAAAGCGCGATGTCCACGTTTCGGCGGAACACATACCCCATTTCGCCCATCAGATCCTCTTTGATTTTTTTGGCTTCTTCCTCTCCGTACACTTCCTTTAGCTTGCCAAAGTCTGCGCTGGCCGTCAGCCGCCCTTTATAGTAGCGCAGGAATGTTTCCAGCGCATCCGTGTTTTCTCCGCGTTCCAGCTCAAACAAGATCAGGAAATACAGGTGCCATTTAAAATCTACATTGAACACTTTCTGTATAGTAAACCCAACCGTATCGATAAACGTATCGCCGGTCGAAAGCTCGCGCGACAGCGCAAGCGGGGCCCGGAAGGATATCTCCTGCTTGGCAATGTTGCCGGTAATGTAGAACGTATCCATCATTACGCGGCCATAATCTTCCATCTGCGCCGCGTTGTTCACCACAAAAATGAACTCTACGATAGAGTCGCAGGTGTCCTTGAACTGCACTATAAACCCAAGGTCGTTTTTCATCTTTTTTGCAATGGTGTCGTGGATGAGCTTGGATAAAATCGACTCAATATTCTCTTTGCGGTAGTGCAGCTTGGACGTATCCTCGCGCTTATACCGCTTATACAGCTTATGCAGCTGGTGGTCTACCAGGTTGAGGTTTTCCTTGATGGACATCATGTTTTCCACAACCTGCTGCTCTACCATAAAGTACGAAGGGTTCTTGTAGATGATTTTATGCTCTACCTCGCCCCAGAACATATTGACCATCGATTTGATTTGCACTTCAAAATTCACGCGGATGTTGTTGTCTCCGTCTTTTTCCTCGTACCGCGCATCGATTTTAAAAATATCGAATCCGTTTTTTTGCTTGACCGGCTGTTTTTCCGAAAGCTTGAAGCGGATTTTGGGAAAATCCTGATTGTAAAAGTAAATTTGGTCGTCCGAATGGGTGCACATTTTACGGAAAATAGAATATACATATTTTTCGTCTTCTGTAAACTTGCACTCGATGCGCAGCCCGATGATGTCCTGTATATTTGCAATGACCTCGTCCTTGCTTGCGTGGAACCGGTAATAGCTGTTGCGGATGAGCTTTTCCCGTACACTTTCCGACTCTTTGATGCGCGATGTAATTGTCAGCGTATACTCGGAGTTGGCAATGATGAGGTCTTCCAGCATCCGCTTTAAGTCCTCCGCGATTTCCGCATATTTTTCCTGCCTTTTTTCGTACAGCTCCACCACTTCGTCTACATACTTAAAGATATCCATTCGTTTTTCCCTTCTATTCCCGCGCTGCAAATCCCCTGGTCAGCCACCCATCCAGTTGCACAGCATACGCGCGCCCAGCTTCTCCATTTCGGAATGCGCGCAATCGTATTTCACCCTGTCATCGTCGTCCAGGCAATAGGCCAACACCGTTACCGTATGCCCGCCTTGCATAAGTATGCGCGCCGTTTCCTTCATACGGATGTTCCACCTTCCGGACAGCACGATATCATGCTGCAGGTTGCTTTTTAGGTCGCCAAAAACATTGTTCTTGGCTTCAAAAATATCGACCCCCATAAAAACGTTGTACCGCTTCAGGGGAGAATTGGTCGTTTTTAGCACGTTTTCGCAAAATATCTTTTGTTCCACCTGCTCGTCGCGGATAGAGCCCCTCTGCACATACAGCACCATATGCTGCGGGTGCAGGTTGATATAGTTTGCAATGCTCTTTGCCATATAGCTTCCACCCGCCATTTTGTACAGGCAGTCCACAACGATGTGCGTTGCGGGCGGAAGTTTTTCCGCCACCGTTTTGGGCGAAGCCGGCAGCGCACGCTTGTGGGCAGACCGCGCATACATGCGTTCGATTATTTGCTGCACTTCGCTGTCTATTCTGTTTCCCTTCAAATACGAACAGATATCTGCATAAGAGACGCCCATCTCTTCCTCGTCGCTCCCCGAGATGCCCAGCCCTGCCGCAGGTTGCTTTTCGAGCAGCGCACCGGGTGCGCCATATTGCCTGGAAAGTTCGTATATATCGTCTTTTACAAGGTCTTGCAACGGCGTCAGATCTACCCCGCCGTCTCCATACTTGGTAAAAAAACCCGTCACGCTTTCGGCTGCGTGGTCTGTTCCCACAACCAGCCTGCCGCCCGCGACCGCATATTGATACACCATTCGAAGCCGCGCTTGGATGTTTCCCACTGCATATGCGCTGTTTGGGTCGAACAGCTGCGAAGCCTCCAAGTCTTTGAGCGCACCTGCATAGCCTTCGCCGATGGATATCGTATCCGCTTTTGTTTCCGGGTATATTTTCCGGATGATATCGATGCTGTCCTGCGCATCCTTATAGTCTGCCTGCTGCCCGTTGGGCAATATGCACAGGTACAGCCCGCAGGAGAGCTCTTTTGCTGCTTCCGCACACAAGCACCCGCAAAGAAAGCTGTCTATTCCGCCGGATATGCCCAGCACCAGCCCCTTTGCGCCGCTTTCCAGCACATATTCCTTTATAAATCCGATGATTTCCTTGCGTTTTTTCTCTAGGTACGTTTCCTGCGATTCCCCATCCCGGCAAAAATCGGGCGCGATATCGCACAATATTCTCCTTTGGTTCATCCATCCATCCCCCCGTATCGCAGCAATAGCTGTTCTGCTTCATCCTGAATAATGTCTGCCAGCATCTTCGGCTGGGTAACCTGCGCGCCGCCCCCAAACCCCAGTACCCACGCAATTAGATCGGGTGTTATGGCAGCACGCTTATAAAAGGTCAGCCGTCCCTCTTTTTCTTCCAGACGGTCTGCTTTTTCCGAATGGAACTCCTGCACCAGCTTTACCGCACCACCATAAAAGTGAATTTCTATATCAAACAGTTCTTCGCCCGCCAGCTTGTCGAAACGTGTTTTTTGGTATTGTGCATAAAAATCCTCCGGCACTTCGAATGTTCCGTCTATCTCCACCGCCTCCACGATTCGCGACACGCGGAAATCGCGCACTGCGTTGCGCAAATGGCAATACCCGATTACATGCCAGCACCCCTCGCGGATTTCCAGCACATACGGGTCAAATGCGCGCCATATTTCCTCGCCCTTCAGAAAGGAGCGATACAGCACATTCAGCCTGCGCCGGTTTTGCGCCGCGCTGCGTACCATTTCTAAAATTGCCGCATCCGTAACATCCTCGCGCACGCGTGCGGGAACGACTTTGATCAGTTCTTCTATATTGGAAAGCACCGTCTTGGAAATACCCGAAATTTTGGAGAGTATTTCGTCCACGATATGCAGTGCATCCTGCGTGATTTGCGAAAACTCGTACGACTTCAGCACTTCCTTGGCAAAATACAGCGAAATCACCTGGCTGATTGAAAAGTCGATGCGCTCCAGCGGATATTTATCCGCAATGTAGTAGATTTTGCCTTCCCGCTTTTCTTCGTACACAAAGAAATTCTTGGAAATATAGTCGATATCCCGCGTTACCATACGCCGGGTCGCTTCAATTTCCATTTTGTCCAGCCGGGCCAGGAGCTCTTCAATTGTATAACCCTGTTTGTGTTCGGAAAGCAATGAAAGTATAAAAAGCTGCCGTTCCACACTGGATACTTTTTCCATAAATGTTTATTCCCTGTGTTTTTTTCGTGCCGTATGCTCTTCCAAGAGAAACGCGTTCATTCCCTCGTCCACGCTGATACGCATCGTGTAGTAGGCCATTTCGGCCACAAACTCCAACGCTTCGGTGTTTTCCACCGCATGCCGCACATCGATCCCCCATACAAACGCGCCGTGGCTGCGGACAAGGGCGGCCGGCGTCAGCAGCGGGTCTTCACCGTGCTGCGCCTCCACAATTACACGGCCTGTGTTCCGGTAATAATCATTTTTGATTTCGTAGGGCGTCAGGTTGCGCGTAATGGGAATATCGGCCTTAAAGCGGTCTGCATGCGTCGTCCCAAGGTTGGGCACAGACATTTGTGCCTGCGCGAATACTGTCGCCCATTTGGAATGCGGATGCACAATACTGAATACGTTGTCAAACGCTTTATAAAGTTCGAGGTGCGTAAACAAATCGGAAGAAGGCGCCCCTGCGCCCTCCAGCACTTTGCCGTCAATATCGCATACTACCATATCGTCCGGTTTCAAAATTTCCATCGCTACATTGGTAGGTTTGATAACAACATTTCCGGAGTCGGCATCCCGCACCGAGATGTTTCCCCATTTCAAGCGAACCAGTTCGTGCTTCACAAGCTCCGCATTGGCCTTGTATATTTCAAATTTCAGTCCTTCAAGCATGCCTTACTCCGCTGTAAAATCCTGTTTGTTGCATTGCGGAGCCTGCTGACAGCCCAACGCTGCACGACATATTCCGCAATTATCTTATATTTTACAACGGATAGAATGTTTTAACAAGCCCAACAAATCAATTGATTTTTTGTATGTAAGAGGGTATTATGTGCAGTGAAACATTTCCACGAAATATCGACCCCAACGGAGGGAAATATGGAAAAAACAACAAACAGGGCTCTTCCACTGGTTGCAGGCGCGGTTATTCAGCTATGTATCGGCATTATTTATATTTGGAGCATTTTTAAAGCGCCGTTCATCGCGTATTACAGCAACTATGTATCGGCGGAATTTGCCACGACTTGCTCGTCGCTCACCTATTCGCTGATGCTTGCATTTTTTGTTGCAGGCATTGTTTTGGGCGGGCGCATAAATGACAAAAAGGGGCCGCGCCCGGTGGTTTTGGCAGGCGGCATGTTCTTTTTTGCCGGCATATTCCTTTCGTTTATCTGCGCAACATTTTTACCGTACCAACCGTGGCTTATCTGCATTTTTTACGGTTGCCTTGCAGGGTTTGGCGTGGGGGCAGCCTACACATCCACCATTTCCTGCGCGCAAAAGTGGTACGCAGACAAAAAAGGCTTTGCTACCGGCGTCATCGTTTGTGCCTTTGGCGCATCTACCGTTGTTTTCACGCCTTTGGTCAATACGCTGCTGTCTTCGTTTGATGTGCCGCAAACATTCCTTATACTGTCCATCCTGTTTCTTGCCATTATCATGGTTTTTGCATGGTTCATCAAAAACCCGTCTGCCGAATATATCGGCCAGCTCTCTCCAAACACCGCACAAGCCGCCCGGCAGAAGCAGTATACGCCGGGCGAGGTTCTTCGGACAAAGTCATTTTGGATCATATTTTTGTGCATGCTGATGGCAAACCCTGCCTATTTTATATTGAACCCAATGTTTAAGGGCCTTGCCGAGGCGCGCGGACTTATGGAAACGGCGGCGCTTGCATCCGTCATGGTAACGGGCATTGCGTCTACCGCGGGGCGCCTTATTGCACCATGGCTTTCGGACAGGCTGGGCCGCAGGCAGGTTGCCAGCCTGCTCTTTATCATTACAATTGCCGCGCTTATTTTCCTCATCTTTGCGCAGGGATACGTCTACATGCTTCTGATTGCGCTTATTGCATTTGGGTTTGGCGGCGGCGCGGGGCTTTATCCGGTCATTTCCGCCGAATACTTTGGCACACGCCATTCCGCTACCAACTATGGCATGATTATGGTCTCGTTTGCTGTTTCTGCGCTGGTTTTTCCAACGGTTTCCTCACTTACTGCCGAAAACGGACTGCCCACAGCGGCAACGTTTATTATTCCCATCGTCGTCAGCGTTCTCGGGCTTGTATGTACATTTTTCCTGCGGCCTCCAAAGGCCTTGCAGCAGGATAAATAAAATTCACAAATATAGACGATTCTTTTTATTGACATCGTCTACAGCATGCAGTTATGATAATGACGGAAGCCGCTTCCGTCATTTTTTTAGCAAAAAAACTATATCTCAGCAATCATTGGGGGAGTAACTATGGCCTTTGATATTGAACGTTTGCCCGGCATGATGGACATTACGTCCGTCTCTATGGATTCTACCTTAAACGATGTGAAACAGACTTGCGAGATTGCAAAAGCATATAGCTGCGCCGCAACCTGTGTTAACCCATCTTACCTTAGTTTTTCCATTAAAAATACCATTGGAAGCAGCCTTCTGCATGCGGTTACGGTCGGCTTTCCATATGGCTGCGACCTTACCTCTGTAAAAGTCTATGCTGCCAAGCAGCTGGAGCTTGTGGGCGCAGAGGAGTTGGATGTGGTGATGAATGTGGGGGCTTTTTTGTCGGGCAACCGAAACTATACCCGCCAGGACATCGAGGCAGTGTGCGACGCTGTCAAAATTCCGGTGAAAGTTATTATTGAAACCGCCCTGCTGGACGACCAGCAAATCGTGGAGGCCGCACTGCTCGTCAGCAAAACAAAAGCGGCGTTCATTAAGACCAGCACCGGCTTTATGGGCAAGCCTACCACTGCCGATATGGTGCGGCGCATTAAAGATGCGGTTGGCGATCAAAAGCAGATTAAGGCTTCCGGAGGAATACGTACACTGGAAGATTTTGTCGCCATTGCCGAGGCAGGTGCAGACCGTTTTGGCGTTGGGTATAAGAGCGCGCTGGCCGTTTTGCATGAAATCGACGACAAGCTGGGCCGCGAACATTTGTTCGATTAGCCGACGCACCTCGGATGCAAATGGATAAAAACGATATTCTAGAATGTAATATAGAAGATATTAACACCGATGGCCACGGCGTTGGAAGATGTAGCGGTCACGTCATTTTTGTACCCGGAGCACTTCCGGGAGAGCATGTACGCGTTAAAATCATTCTTGTAAAAAAGAAATACTCTGTTGGGCGGCTGTTGGATATCCTCACTCCTTCTCCACAGCGTCAATCGCCGCCCTGCCGATATTTTACAAAGTGCGGCGGATGTACATTGCAGCATCTTTCTTATGCGGGGCAGCTTGCCTTTAAGCATGCGCATGTAGAGAGCTGTTTGCAGCGTATTGCCAAACAAACGGGCACCTCTGTTGCCTTCCCGCTGCCGGCCCGCGCACAGTACCGCTACCGCAACAAGGCGGCGTTTCCTGTTCAATCATCCAATACCGGCGTCAATGTCGGCCTGTACGCGCCGCGCTCGCACGATGTTGTGGATATTGACGATTGCCTCCTTCAGTCGGAGGTCGTAAAAATCGTAATGTCTCAGCTTCGCGTGTGGATTGTCAAATATGCCATCAGTGTTTACGACGAAAAAACAGGCAAGGGGCTTTTACGCCATATCGTTATCCGTGAAAACAGCGCCGGCGAAATTATGGTCATCTTTTCCATCAATGGCGAGGATATTCCCCACCAGCGCGAACTTCTTACACTTGTTCGGTTCGTGCTTCCGCAAATCAAATCCATTATATTGAGCATCAACCAGCAAAACACAAACGTCATCCTCGGCGACCGCTACCGCGCTATCTATGGGCGCGATTACCTGTACGAGACCATCGATGGGCTGGATTTTCGTTTTGGCCCGCATAGCTTTTTGCAGGTCAATACGGCCCAGTCCGAAGCGCTATACCGCAACTTGGTCAAGGAAATGGCGTTTTCTTCGGACGAAACACTGCTGGATCTTTTTTGCGGCGTAGGCACGATTGCGCTGCTTTGCGCGCGGCATGTCAAGCGGGTTTATGGGGTAGAGATTGTTGAACAGGCCGCCGAAAATGCACGATTCAATGCAAAAATGAACGCCATAGAAAATGCGGAATTTTTTTGCGGCAATGTAGACAAGGTCATTGACCAGGCAATCCAAACAGCAGCGCCTATTCATTCCGTAATTGTCGACCCGCCCCGAAAAGGCCTTGCCGAACAATTGATTCATACAATTGCAGCGCAAATTTCCCCAAAGAAAATCGGCTATGTTTCGTGCGACCCTGCCACATTTGCGCGCGACCTTGCCATTTTCACAGAACTTGGATACACTGCGCGGGCTGTACAGCCTATTGATATGTTCCCGCAAACGACGCATGTGGAGTGCTTGACAGTGCTTACGAAGGCAAACGGGTGAAAATCCCCTGTATAAAAGGATTCTTTATTTGGGCCGTTTCACAAAAACGGTCTTTTTTGATGCTGAAGAATTGACGGTTAAGGAACCTGGCGGCCCCCCGCTGTGTAATCAACCCATCAAGGTTAGTTATTGAGGTGCCTGCAACAATATGCCCTATAACAACATGGCCAAGACAGCCCCCAAATGGAGTGTCTTGGCCATGTCGGAAAATAGTTTGTTCAGGCACGCAGCCTTACGAGACATCCAGTCGGTGCTACAAACTCGCGAAGTATCTTGCTGCTACCGTTTCTGCTTCCGGATGTGGCAAAGCCCATATACAAACATTGTGCCGCCGGCCATAGCTGCCAACACAAATACCCATAGCGCGCTGCTGTCGGATGTCTTTGGGCTGGCGGCCTGCGCCGCCGTCACCGCTGCAACAGGCGCTGTAGGTGTTGGCACGGGCGCCGTTTGCGTGGGCGATGGTTCGGGGTCTGTTTGTGTGGGCGACGGTTCGGGGTCCGTGTTTGTGGGCGATGGGCCGGGCGGTGCTTCTTTTGTTTTTATATCCGCGCTCGCAGCAACCGAAGCGAATGAAACGCCAGCTACCGCGGCAGTCCGCTGCTGCGTGGTATAGGCGGTGCGTGCATCCAGCCCTGTAAAGGCAGGATCGGTCTGCCAAACGCCCGTTTGGACGGCGGCAATCGCCGTGAAAGAGGCGATGCAATATTCGCCGTTGGGTATGCCCTCCAGCGCAAACGCGTCGTGGCTGATGCTTTTTGCCTTGGGCGCGGCCGGCGCTGCCGGCCGTTCGGGCACAACAAGGTGGACAATACTTGAAGCAAAGCTGCTGTCTGTCGCATCGATCCTGAAATACATATCCTGCCCGGGCGTCAGGGCGGCATAATCTCCAGTGCCCTTCGTTGCGTTTTGCATGGCAGGGTCTGTAGAATAGGACGTCCGTTCGGACATGCGGTAACCTGTCCTCTCGTTTATATAGTCTATTTTCATGTTGCCGGCTGGCGGCCGTGCGGGCAATGTGTATGGATAGTCCTCTACGCCCTTATGCATGTAAATCCTCTGGCCTATAAGGTCTGTAATGGACGCCCCCACGACAATAGGATTGCTTCCGTCCGAGTTTTCGGAAAGTAGCCAACCCGTTTCGATGGATGCGATTTTCTCTGCCTCAAAATCGATGGTAAACGGCGTCGCGGCCACCCGCACGGTATTGGTGAGTGTGCCATCTACCTCGATGGTGATATCGTGGATGGTGCCGGGCGTAAGCAGTTGGGTGTGCTCCCCTCCTGAAGAAACAATCTCGCCATTCACCTTGATTGTCCCAGTGGAGATAGGCACAAGGCCAACCTCATCCCCATTTATAAACATGACATCGGGCGGCTGTGCACTAAGGTCATAGTAGCTTTTTGCTGCTACATAGTCTTCGTCGTACCCGGTGACAAGCAGCGACGATAGTCCAGGCTGGTAATCCGTATAGGTGAAGGTGTATACATCGCCAAATGTGCCGCTTTTTTCCGACTGGAACGTGTAGGGGGAATTGGCGGTTGTAACCGGCATTGCGCCCGGCGTTACCGACACAGTGGGCGTCGTAGCACCGCCTGTACCGTATTTTGTATCGGTGGCGTCCTGCTGCGCGATAAACGTTTCCTCATAGTTGGAAATACCCGAATCATACCCAATCGGCCCGGGGCCGTACGCATTGGCAAGCACGGCGAGGTTTGGCACTGTGTACGCCTTTACGCAGCAGTTGGTGATGCCTGTTGCCGCGGTGACTTCGTTTACGTCCACCCAGTTGCCTTCGTTTAAAATAAAGCTTTCGCCCGGGTTTCCCGAAAGGTTTTCAAAGACGGAATCCTCTTCGCGCCTTTCGACGGGCAGCAGGTCTTTGCGGGTCGGGCTTGTATACCTAATGACGACGGAAAACGTCCGGTCGTCCGTTCCCGGGTCGCCGTCTGTAAGCGGGATGGTCGATGTCGGCGTATCCCTGTAATAGCCTGCGCGTAATGGGCGGATTGCAGTTTGATATATAGAGGTGCCGCTTGTGGGGTCACTTGGGTCACTCAAATTATTATAAACTTCGATTTCGCACTGAAGATTGTGGTCGAGCGCGTAAAAGCCAATGGAGGAAAGGATATCCCCCTCCTGCGCCGTAAAGATATTTGCCATCATCTGCGTGTCGCTGTCTAGGTCCCCTGGGATATTGTCTATCATACCGCCCTCGTCGTGCTCGTAGACCGTTTCGAGGTTGGGCTTTGCGGTGTTTACTGGGTCTGTATACAGCGGCCTCATGGTGACAGCCGCCCATTGGGCGAGCGTGGCATCTTCATAGGAGATCCAGCAGTATCCATCGTTCCCCCAATTTTCACCCCAGCTGTTTTTGATGAGCCACGCGCCATCGTTTTGCGGGCGTTTGCCCTCTTTGAAGTTTTCCTTGGGGTAAGTATCGTCCCAGCCGATGCAGGTCACAAGGTGGTTATCTATGTTTTCAAAAGTATCGTTGTAGAAGGCGAAGTTATCCGGGTCCATATTGATGTCCCGGGCGCTGAAGAACACAAACAGGGCGTGGCCTTCATCCAGCTTTTGCTTTACCAGGCCGCGCGTTGCGGCGTCATCGTTATCCACCCACAAAAATTCACAGCTTTCCAGCCTGTATTGCTGGAGCGTTGCAAGGGAAGAATCGAGCGGTGTGGGCTGCAGATAGGGAATTTCTTCTTCGGTGGCCCCGGCGTTGTTGCGCGCAAGGGTATTTAAAGCCATAAAGAGGTTGCCGCCCTCGTTGAGCGGGTCTGGAGACGAATATGCGCCCGGGCTGTAGAACGAAAAGTTTGCAAGCTGCAATTCGGAAAGGTCTATATCCGTAAACCGGCTTACAAGGCTGCTTTCGGCGGACGCCATTGTCGCAAATGCCCAGCAGGTGCCGTATGGGCTTTGCACTTTGACAGAGGTGACGGTTCCCTTGCTGCGTAAATCAAACTTAGAATCTGACGGGGCCATGATGCTTGCCCCGCCCGGATTTGTAAGGCCGAGCGTGGTGGTCAGCGGAATTGCGCCGTAGCCTGCATCGCCCGATTGCATATAGGCAGTAAATTCGCTTGAAAGCGCCGCCATACCACCGCCCGCCAGCTCGATAACCGACTGGACAGCCATTGTATTTCCCACCGTAACCGTACACAAAAGCGGAGCTGCCTCTAGCTGCGCGGCCAGCTCGTCCGACAGCACAAGCCCTTCGGGCAACTGTGCGCGGAAGATATACGAACCGGCATGCTGCGGGTCGAACCCGTTTCCCTGTTCAGAAATCACCCAGGTAACGGGCGAAATTGTAATTGGATTGCCGTTTGTATCTGTTCCGATCAGCGTATCCGGCAACCCAAGGCTCGTTTCCTCTATTCCCATATCGACGGTAATAGGCTGCGGCTGCTCTATAGAAACGAGCGTTATGGTCTCTGCGACAGCGTTTATAGTAACCACGCACGAAAGGGGCGCTTGCGCAAGCTGTGCGGCCAATTCTTCCGACAATGGGGCCCCTTCGGGCAGCTGTGCATAAAAGGTATAGGTGCCGGCTGTTTGCGGGTCATATGCATTTGCAGGATCGCTGGCTGCCCATGTAACAGGGGATACGGTTATTGCGTTCCCCTGCGAATCCGTTCCTGTTAACGTATCCGGCAATCCAATATCCTGCTCCAAGGTGCCAACGGCAGCTTCGATGGGCTGCGGTGCATCTATAGAGGTGATTTTTGCTTCCTCGGCAAGCGCGTTGCCGGGCAGAAGCGCCAGCACCAACACTGCGATGAAGAAAAAAATAACTAGTAATGCTACTTTACGGTTTTTTGCGTTTTGCATAAGACCTCCTGTTAATTGAAAATGCCAGATAATCTTGCTGTGTTTTTCGTCTGTGCCAACAAGCGGCGTTGTTTCATGGTTATGTTCACCATCGGCCCCGCATCGGCGGTCGACTGTTTGCCTGCGAAGCACGCATCGCAGAACCTGTAGACCGCGCAGCCGGGCTTCAGTCCTTATTTCCCACGATTTTTTCCACTGCGTTTACAATGTTCTCATACCCGGTGCAGCGGCACATATTGCCCGAAAGCAGCCGGCGTATTTCCTGCCGTGTGTATGTTTGACCGCTTTCCTGCATCACCGCGGCAGAAAGAAGAAAGCCGGGCGTACAAAAACCGCACTGCACCGCGCCCTCGTCTATGAACGCCTGCTGAAGCGCCGTAATGGCGCCGTCCTCTGCCTGCAGCGACTCCAGTGTACGGATATCCTTGCCATCCGCCCATACGGCAAGGTAAATGCAGGAATTGAATGTTTCGCCGTCTATGATAACTGTGCACGCGCCGCATTCGCCCACCTCACAGCCTTTTTTGACGCTTGTCAGGCGATAGTCGTTGCGCAGCATGTCTGTCAGCGAGGCGCGGGGGTCTACATACGTTTCCGTTGGCTTGCCGTTGATCGTGCATTTCACAAGCGTTTTCATCATAAAACACCTCCCGCTCTTTGAACCGCTTCCTTAAGCGCGCGCATGGCCAATTCAGCCGCCAACTGCATACGCAATTCCCTGGACGCACGCCACGAGGTACGCGGCGTAATTTCTGAAAGGGCCGTATCTACAAGGCTGCGCAGCGTTTCCTCACCGACCGGCTTGCCGCATGTGCAATTCTCTGCCGCAGAGCAGCGCATGGGAGTGGGCGACGCCACGCCAAACGCGATACGCACGTCCTCTATCAGCTTTTTATCTCCGGACAGCTTTACATTGACAGAGCAGTTGAGTGTAGAAATATCCATGGCCTTGCGCATGGCGTATTTGATAAACTTGCCATGATAGCCTTCATAGCTTTTTTGGGGGATGCGTATTGTTGTCAGAATCTCCGTTGGACGCAAGTCTACTTTTCCCGGGCCAATATAAAAATCGTGTATGGGTACTGTGCGCACACCCCCGCTGCCCGTCAGCTCCAGCTCCGCATCCAGCGAAAAGAGCGTAGAAGCGCTGTCCGCACTGGTAACACCGTTGCATACATTGCCGCCTATTGTGCCGATATTGCGTATCTGCGGGCCGCCTATGGTCTCCACGGCTTCAGCCAGCACGGGAATATGTTCCAATACAAGTTCATTTCGCGCCACATGCGAAAAGCTGGTCAGCGGCAGGATTGCAATGCTGCCATCCGCCTCCATAGAGATGCCGCGCAGCGCATCCAGCTTATAGATACTCACGCATTCGATACCCGCCAATTTGCCTTCGCGTATTTTGAGCAAAAGGTCGCTGCCTCCCGCCAGTACGCGTGCCTCCGGATGTTTTTGCAATATTTTTACCGCCTCGGAAACGGATTGGGGTTCGTACAGTCTGGATATATCATACATTTTGCGCCACCCCTTTCAGCAATCCTGCATCGCGGAACGCCGCAATCAGCCGCTCCGGCGTAAGCGGAATTCTGTCCATCGCTACGCCTGTGGCCTGCAAAACCGCATTGCGAACAGCGGGCGCGGCAGGCAGCGCGGGCGGCTCGCCCAGCGATTTGTTTCCAAACGGCCCTGTGGGGTCATGCAGTTCCACAAAGTCTGCCGAAAGATCGGGCGTATCCAGCGCCGTCATCAGCTTGTAACCCAGCAAATTGTTGTTGAGCGGCTTGCCCGTCTTTTCATCAAACAGCATTTGCTCACCAAGTGCATAGCCTAAACTCATGCTCATGCCGCCGTGCACCTGCATGGCGGCAAGCTGCGGATTGAGCACCCTGCCGCAGTCGTGCACGTTAACGATACGCACAACCTCTACCTTTCCCAGGGGGATATCTACCTCCACCTCCGCAAAGCACACGCCCATAGAAAACGTGTTGGATTTACACTGGTTGGTGGCCTCCGCCGTGAGGTGCACAGAATGATCCAGGCTATAGAATGCTTCCATCGCAAGGTCGCCCAGCGGAAGCAACGCCTTGCCGCTCTGCGCATCCACAATGTCCCGTCCGCAAATATCCATGCCGGCCGCTGGCCGTTCGAGCATATATTCCGCATAATCCAGTATGCGCTTTTTCAAAAGCTCTCCCGTTTTTTTGAGCGCCATGCCGGATACATAGGACATGCGCGAGGCATAACAGCCCGGGTCGTATGGGGCGGTGTCCGTATCCTGCATAGATACGATATGCACATCCTCCAGCGGAATACCCACCGTGTCCGCGGCCATCTGGCAAAAGACCGTGTCCGCACCCTGCCCAATCTCCGGCGCGCCCATAACAAGCTGCAGCGAGCCGTCCTGGTTGAGCACCATCCGGCAGGATGACGTTTCCAGCGAAATGGGGTACACCCCCGTCTTGTAGGAAAACATCGCCATACCGATCCCTTTGCGTACAGGGCCGGACTGGTTTTTGTATTCCCGGATTTTGTTATCCCAATCAAGGAAGGCTTTGCCTTTCTCTATACACTCTTCCAGCCCGTTGGTGTGAGAGGTGATTTTGGTATATGGATCCACAAACCCCTGGCGCATCATGTTCTTTCTGCGCAGCTCGCAGGAATCTATTTTGAGCGCTCGCGCAATCTCTTCCACGTGCGCCTCC
This sequence comes from Christensenellaceae bacterium, assembly GCA_050945895.1. GTDB lineage: Bacteria > Bacillota > Clostridia > Christensenellales > Christensenellaceae > JBMNTU01. Next base: position 35,448 of record JBMNTU010000005.1, read on the forward strand.
ATGGCGAATATGATCTGCGGTATGCCATAGCCGCGCATGGCCCCGCCGGTAGGCAGGTTGGTGTATACGGTGTGGGCTGTGGCGCGGGTGGCTTTTTCATCCTGGTACAGGTGGCGAAACGTATTGGCGCTGTTGGCCACAATGGCGTGCCCGTGCGAAGCATACGCGCCCTGGTTGGACCAGGCGGTAAGCTCGCGCGCCACAAACCTTCCGTCCGGCCGCACCCAGCTCCTGATTGTAAGCGTCATGGGATGGCGCACCCTGGTGCATACAAATGTCTCTTCCCTCGACGTGTCAACCTTGACACATTTGCCGCCCAGCTGCGTGGTAAGGTAAGCGGCCAGCGGCTCATACAGCACCTCCTGCTTGTTGCCGAAGCCGCCGCCTACGTACGGCTTAATCACGCGCACCTTGCCCCACGGAATGCCCAACGCCTGTCCAATCACGCGCCGCGTGATATGCGGAATCTGCGTAGACGAAACCACCACCACGCGCCCTCGCTCCATATAGGCGCAGGCGATGGGGTTTTCCAGATGGCAGTGCTGTACAAACGGCGTATGGTACGTCCCTTCAAAGTATTGCAGCCCTTGTTCCCGGATCGCGCTCTTAAAGTCTCCCAATTCATAGGTCGTGGTTTTCAATATGTTGTCCGGATACGCTTCATGGATGGGCGTTGCCCCTTTTTCCATGGCTGCCTCCATGGTGAGCAGCGGCGGATATTCCTCGTATTCCACTTTTATCAGGCGCAGCGCGCGCGACGCGGCGAGCTCGTCCTCCGCAACCACCACGGCGATGTCGTCGCCATAGAAACGCACACGGTCGTCCAGCAGTTTGCGGTCGGATACATCCTGGTGCCCGGGGTCTGTGGACCACGGATGCCCAGCGGTAGGAAACACAATGTCCGGCACATCAAAACAGGTGATGATTTTTTTTACGCCGGGTACGGCCGCCGCTTTATCAATATGCAGTTTTTTCACCCTGCCATTGGCAATGGTGCTGTGCAGGACTTTTGCCACCAACACATCTCTCATATCGAGGTCATCTGTAAACAGCGCCTGTCCTGTCACTTTTTCCAGCGCATCTACACGCGGTATGCTTTTGCCCACGGCATGATATCGGCTTTCCAATAATATCCAGCCCCTTTCAGGAGAGAAACTACACAAAAAAACAAATGAGACACCCAGATGATAATTGCATTATATCAACTTTAGACAGTTTCTTCAATTTTAACGCACATTTTTTTGACTGATACGGTCTCATCATTATTGCCTGTCAAACGATACAACGCTGTCTGGCGGCGTTTACCCAGCACTATAACCGGGCGCCCGCTATGAGAATAATGCTAACTATTTAATACCCTATTAATACGGGTAATAGCAAGACTGTTGCATAAAAAAACGAACAAAACTATTTTGTCCGTTTTCTTATCTGCCATGTAACACACATCCACTTTTTATTCTTCTGTTTCCACTTCGTGTACCCGTATCGAAATATGCTCCCGGACTTTTTCAATGGGAATATCCAGCGCAACAGACAGCTCCCCATGCAAATAGTCCTCCGCCATTCCCATATATTTCTGATCCATTTGAATGGGTTTTTTTCCGTCCTGTTTGCGTTCGTCAATTTTCAAATACAGGCTTTTGATCATCTTCACCCATTCGTAACAATCAAAGGATTGCAGCGCACTTTTATACGCTTCCTCGCGCACATTATCGTCATCGATCCACTTGGCTTCCAGTTCCGGAATCTTGCTGATCAGTTTATTTGCTTCGTCTCTGGTCAATATTTTTCGTATCCGCAGCTTGGTTTCGTTTCCCACGGGAACATATATGCAGTCGCAGGGCGAATGCAACGGTTTCAGGAAATAATACTGGCGTTCGGTCGCTTTGGCAAAATCCGGACAGGCAATGTCGCTGATCTGGCAAACACCGGAAGTTTCATACATCACATATTCATTTTTCTGGAACATCATCTACACCTCTCAGCACAACTGTCGTATGCCTGCTAGTTGAAAATAACGTGCCCCAAACAGCTTACTCACGCGTTTGGCTGCACGTTGGCCGGCAAAGCGGGGAACATATCAGAGTTCGAATCCTATTGCTTTATATTCATTATACTAAAAAAAACACCTAAATGTAAGAGGTTTTTCTATATTTCAATAAAAGTCGATTTATACAAGCACAGTAAGTCTGTTTTATACTGCCCGCCATAAACACAAGGAATGCATACCTGCGCAGCAATAGAAAAGGCTGCCGGATATATCGGCCGGCAGCCTTGCCGTTTTTTGGGTGTTTTACGCAAACTGGCTGTTGTACAGCGCCGCGTATACGCCGTCCATGTCCATCAGCTGGCTGTGCGTGCCCTGCTCTACCAAATCCCCGTCTTTCAAAACGAGGATAAGGTCTGCATCGAAGATTGTGGACAGCCGATGTGCAATTTGGAAATTTGTCCGGCCTTGGGTCAGCTTTTTCATAGCGTCCACCATCAGCTTTTCGGTACGGGTATCTACGCTGCTTGTCGCTTCGTCCAAAATCAAAATCTGCGGATTGGCGCAAAACGCGCGTGCAATCGTTAAAAGCTGTTTTTGCCCCGAAGACAGATTTCCTGCCGATTCGTCGATCAACGTATCGTAACCATCCGGCAACATGGAAATAAAATGATGCGCGTTGGCCATTTTGCACGCGTCCTCCACCTCTTCGTCCGTTGCCTCCGGCCTGCCGTAGCGGATATTGTCACGGATACTGGCCGAATACAGCCAAGTATCCTGCAGCACCATGCCAAACTGCCGCCGCACATCCTGGCGAGTCATATCTGTCGCATCTGTTCCGTCTATTTTTATTACGCCGCCGTTCAGGTCGTAAAACCGCATGAGAAGGTTGATCATCGTGGTTTTTCCTGCGCCTGTCGGCCCGCAGATGCCCACCTTTTGCCCTGCTTTTACCTCCACGTTCATATCGGTGATGAGTATCTTATCCGGAGAATAGCCAAACTTTACATGCTCGAACGTAATATTCCCCTGCGTTTTGCCCGGCTGGATAAGGCTTTGCTTTTCGGGCGACTGTTCGGCCTCATCAAGCAGCTCAAAAACACGGTCGGATGCCGCAATGGTCGATTGCAGCAGGTTGATGATATTGGTTGTTTGCACGATAGGCTGCGTAAATTGCTGCATGTATTGTATGAACGACTGGATGGCCCCAATGGTCAGTCCGCCGTTCAGTGTCAGCATTCCGCCAAATATGCACACGCCTACATAGCCGATGTTGCCCACAAGGTTTGTAACGGGCATCATAATGCTGGACGAAAATTGCGCGCGCCGCGCATTGCCTTTCAGGCGCTCGTTCATTCCGTCAAATTCCTTCTCTACCCGCTTTTCCACCCGAAACAGCTTAACCACATTGTGCCCCGCGTAGTATTCCTCTACATAGCTGTTTACGTCGCCCAGCTCGTTTTGCTGCCCCAAAAAGTATTTTTGGGATTTGCGCACCAAGAGCGAGCAAAGCAGCAGCGCCGCCGGCAGTACGCACAGCGCAATGAGCGCCATCTGCCAGCTGATCGTGAACATCATAATAACAATGCCGATAATCGTAAAAATCGCCGTAATAAACTGCGTCAGCATTTGCTGGATGGTCGTGCTAATCTGCTCTATATCTGTCGTTGTCCTGGACAATATTTCGCCGCGCGTGTGCGTGTCGTAATAATTGAGCGGCAAACGCTGTATTTTTTCACTCACAGCCTGCCGCAGGTCGTGAACGGTTTTTTGTGATACCTGCGCCGTCGTTTTTTGCTGTAAATACGAAAACAGTGCCGATAAGCCATAAATAATGACCAGCACGCCCAACGTCAGCTTGAGCATAGGCATTTGTGTATCTTCTATTGGCGGGCCGACATAGTGCCCGCTTTCGTCGATTACCTCGTGTAGCTTGTCGATCGCAGGAACGTTTCCAACGTTATCGAGGTCGAGCATGCCCGTTTCGTTGAACTGTGCACGCAGCGTAATCAGGTTGGTCGCTGTTCCCAAAATACGCGGGCCCATAATGGCCAGCACTACACTGACGACCGCACAGGCCAGCATAAATATCACTTTTTTCTTGTATGGGCCAAAATAGGAGAGCAGGCGCTTTGCGGTATTGCCAAAACTTTTTTTCTTGTCTGCCGGAGAAGTGTTTTTACGGTTTTTATTCATGCCGGTTCCCCTCCTTCCTGCGCCATTTGCGTTTTGGCAATTTCGGCATAAACGTTGCAGCTTTTTACCAGCTCTTCGTGTCGCCCTTCGCCAACGATTTTTCCTTCGTCCAGCACCAATATTTTGTCTGCATTCATAATGGTATTGATGCGCTGCGCAACAATGATGACAGTAGCACCGTTTGTATTGTCCTTTATGGCCTTGCGGAGCGCCGCATCCGTTTTGAAATCCAGTGCGGAAAAACTATCGTCAAACACCAGTATATTTGCCCCTGTCGCCATAGCGCGCGCAATGGTGAGCCGCTGGCGCTGGCCGCCGGATACGTTTGTGCCCCCCTGCGCAATCGGGTCGTCGTAGCCTTTTTCTTTCTGCCCGATAAAATCGTCCGCCTGCGCAATCTTTGCGGCGCGCTCCACCTGTTCCATTGGCATATCTTCGTTGCCAAACGCAATGTTGGACCGGATGGTTCCCGCAAACAGGCTGGAGTTTTGCGGAACATAACCAATGCGCCCGCGCAGCGCGTCCAGGTCATATTCTCGGACATCTACGCCGTCCACCAAAACATTGCCTGCCGAAACATCCCTCAGCCGCGGTATCAGACTGATGATGCTCGATTTCCCGCTGCCTGTCGCACCGATGATTGCCGTTGTTTCTCCCGGGTTTGCCGTAAACGATATGCCGGATACGGCAGGTTTTTCGCCCTTTCCATACGCCATTGCAACATCTTTAAATTCCACGACGCCCGTTTTATCTGCCGGCGTGGCCGGCCTGCTTGGGTTTACGATCTGCGGCTGGATATCCAACACTTCGTTGATGCGGTCTGCGCACACGCTCGCGCGCGGCATCATCGCAAACACCAGCGCCATAATAACCAGCGCATACATAATGAGCATCAAATATTGGATGACCGCCATCATATCGCCAACCTGCATCGTCCCCATCGAAATTTGCTGGCCGCCCACCCATACGACGAACACCGTTCCAATGTTAATAATAAGCATCAGCATGGGCATCAGCGTAGATATTTTGAGCTGCGATTTAATAGACGTCTGTGTCATATCCGTATTTGCCTGCTCGAACCGCTCTTCCTCGCGCTCCTCCGCTGTAAACGCACGTACCACGCGTACGCCGGTAATATTTTCCTTTAAAATGAGGTTGACCTTATCCAGCTTAGACTGCATAGATCGGAACACCGGAAACGTGCTTCGCAAAACCAGCACCAAAAACAACAGAATAATGGGCATGCAGATGATTACCACCGTTGCAAGCTGCGGGTTTTTGGATATCGAGAGCACCACGCCGCCTATGCACATAATGGGCGCCAGCACAACCAGCCGCAGCATCATAATCATAAAATTCTGTACCTGCAAAACATCGTTGGTTGTTCGCGTCGTTAGCGAGCCTGCGCCTACTTTGTCAAACTCGGCCAGCGTAAACCTGTCGATATGCCGGAACAGCTTTGTACGGATATCAGTACAAAAACCGACGCTTACGCGGGACGCAATATACCCTACGCCAATGGATGCGCACGACGAGCCCACTGCAACCAGCAGCATCAACCCGCCTGTTTGCATGATATAGTCGATGTTGCCCGTTATAACGCCGTTGTCTATAATCATCGACATCATGCTCGGCAAAAGCAGCATAGAAAACGCCTGGGCAAAAAGCAATACAATAAGCAGCAGTATCCACTTTACATATGGCCCCAGCCCAACTTTAAACAGCTTCAGCAAAATCCTTCCCTCCTCTTCACCGGCAATATGCCGGGTGCATAACGTGCACCGCGTATAGAATTGTTATAACAAATCGTTTTTTAAAGAATTTCTATATATTTATACCCTTCGCCATGCATAAAGAAAACAAAACATGCCGCGCCGGCCACTGCCAGTACGATGCCCAAGATAGAGCAGACCTGCTTGCTTTTGATGGGACTTTTTTTGCCGATTGTTCCCAAAACAAGCGAAACAATGGCGCACGCAAAGCCAATCCAAAAAAATGCGCCTGGTGCAAGCATCAAAAATGAAAGCGCACCCAGCGCAACATTTACCCCAGACCAGATGTACATGCCTGCTTTTGTTTTTTCCATGCTATTCTCCTGCAAATATGGTGCTTCGGGTCAGCCGTTTTATTGATTATAACATAATTACCCTGTTTACGCCGCAAAAAAAAACAGACAGCCCGCAAACTACGCAGGCTGCCTGTCTTGTGTTCCTGTTTTATCCGCCTAATCCACCCGCCCGGGCTTGGCATAGATGATCCTGCGGCAGCCGAAATACGTTGCCAGAAAATATCCGCCGTAGACAATGGCCATCAGTACAGCCGTAATGCCTGCACTATACAGCACATCCATGCCGCTGATGATGTTGATGCCCGAGTTCATTACCCCGATTCCTGCAATGGAGTGGACAAGCGCAAGCAGCAGCGGGAGCAGGAAGTATATCCCTACTTGCGAGAAGAGCGCTTTGGAAATCATCCGCTCTTCCGTGCCGATCTGGCGAAGCAGGTCGAACCGGTGTTTGCTGTCCGCCGCTTCGGAAAGCTGCTGGAGCGCAAGCACTGCCGCCGCCGCAATGAGGAAGATCAGCCCCATATAGATGCCCACAAACACCAGCATCGTTGTAATCCCTGAGTTGG
>JBMNTU010000006.1:0-38127 GCA_050945895.1 Christensenellaceae bacterium
ATTTCGCCAGTACTGTCGTTATCGCCGCTGTCAATGTTGTCTTGCCATGGTCTACGTGCCCAATCGTCCCGATGTTTACGTGCGGCTTATTCCGCTCAAATTTTCCTTTTGCCATTTTTTATACATCCTCCTATAAACTGGCGTATTATCCGAATTTTATCATACTCCCATATTTTATAAGCTAACCATGCATTTGTCAACAGGTGAAATGCGAATTATGTATGCTTTTCGGGCGCTTTTCTGTCCTCAGGTCGCCCCTGCCGCCTGTTCCTGTTGCACGACCGCTCCCGGGTCTGCCGACGGGGTTGTTCCCGGGTCTGTCGACGGCTGCTCGCTCGGCTGCTCACTGGGCTGGTCTGCCGGCGGATCCTGCGTAGGCTGTTCCTGCTCCACGCCAGGGTCAAGCACCTGGTCGGCCGGCGGTGCTGCCGCCCCTGCCGCTGCATCGCGCGCCGCTTTCACCTCGGCCAACGTCTGCCCCGGCGAGAATGGCACCGCGCTTCCCACTTCGTATATACCGGTAATCGCCCGGTAAGTGGAGGTTCCCACATCAATCTTATCTTCAATCACATTGCCGTTGCTGTCCACTTTTCTTGCATACAGCTGATACTTCTCATACCGGCGGCTGGGCTTGACCTCGTTGATCGCATACGGATCGAGCGCCGCGTTCACGCGGAATTCCGGCGGCGGAGCCTGAGAGTCCTTTTCATGCAGCGCTTCGCTGTAAAGCTCGACCTCATAATCCCGCTGCCTGGTTCCCCAAAGTTCCACTGTTACCTTCCTGTCCGGTACGTTGCATTTTACAATCAGGAACATGGGATCATCCGTGATATTTTTCACCTTGAAATCCGGTCCGCCCGTCGAAATCGTCGCGTCAAGGCCGGGCTTCACATACCCTGCCATGATGGTATGCGGCACACGGCTGACAATTTCCATCTCCGCTTTCAGGCACGCGTTGTACATGGTGGAGGAAACCTGGCAAATACCACCGCCGTACTGCGGTGTATATGTTCCATCTTCTATACCGTTCGCTTCCTTGTATCCGGTATCCGCATTCCGCGGCCCCACATGGTCGTTCACAGAAAACGTATCCCACGACCCAAGCACTGCACCATTTAGCTGCGAGCTAATCTTCCATATATTGTAGCGGCGGTTTTCGGGCGACCCTTCAAATGTCGTTGTTCCCGTTCCCATCAAAACATATTCCTTTGCTTCACCAGAAGCGCTGCCCGGCAGAACGGTTGTCGGCGCATCAATCGCCTCATATTGCCCGCTAGTGATTTGTGCGGCAACCATTCCGGTCAGGCTGTCTATATCAACTTCATAGCCGTCTTCCGGGTCAGACTTGACCAGTGATCCCCATGTCGTCAGGCCGCTTTCATCGTTTTGGACTTCTACTTTGTAGTTTGCATTGACGGGTTTTTTGCCCCATGCATCCAGTTCTGCCAAGCTTTCGAAGTGCGTTTTAATTGCAGCTTCATCAATCGTATATTCCAGCGGAAAATCTATCTGCGTTGTGGCCGGCTGCACGTTCTCTCCGCCCTCTTCGCCTTCCTGCCCGTCATCAGGCTGTTTTTCGTTCGCCACAGCCTGCTGGCGGCTATATTCCAGCGCTTCTTCAAGCGGTGCCCTCGTATCTACCGTTACGCCCAATGTCGCAAGGTCAAGCACATACGGTTCCCCCGAGCGGTCTATCTCGGTAATCTCCTCTTTTTCCTCAGCGTCTTCGCCCTCTTCTTCACCTTCACCGGAATCCGAGCTTTCTTGCTCGTCGCTTCCGCCTCTGGGCAACTCGGTTCCATCCGCGCCTATCTGCACGACAATCCTTTTATCCGGCACATCAAACGTCACCTGCTGGCCGGCAAGCATTTCTTCTACTACCGGCGAAAGTGCCGCTTCGCCCTGTTCAACCGTCATTCCCGAAACATCCACGCCGCCAACCGTTACGCCATCCGCAATTGTAGTAACTTCTACCGTAGCCGCTTCGGCTACAGGATCCATTCCGTCCTTCTTATTCAGGTTTGTATAAACGAAATAAATAATTAACGCGGCAATAACCGCAACTACCGCAATAAAAACACCCAGTCTTTTCACGTTCACATGTCGCCGGGCCGTTGCTGTCCTGTACCTTTTCATGGATGATCCTTCTCTCCTTCAAACACAAATAAAAGCCGTAAAACTCTGCGTACACCCAACTATAATACATGATATTTTTCCCATTGTAAACAAGACCTTTGGTTGTTAAAACATATTTTACAATTTTGTTTGGAATGTAAAAAGGGGCTGTTCAAAAGCCATCTGTGCACGCGCAAAAAACCTTGCAAAATCAGCTGCAATTGTCCCCGGAAACAAGCCCTCTTCTGTATACCAATGTCTCCTGCCAATCTTTACGGCAGTGCCGGCTTTTCTGTTTCGCTTCGGCGAGTATTATTTTCTGTCCTGAAGCAAAAGCAAACCGGCTCTTCCTGCACAGCTGGGAGTTTATGTCCCGCCAAGGCACGCAACAAAAAAGGCGCAATGCGCCCTTTGTAAAACACCGGATCATATTCTCGCTTATATGTAAATAACCTCCACGCCGCCCATGCTAATGTTGCCGCTTAGCGTCAGCTTGGGCGAATCCGCCTCCCGAACCGGCGTTCCTTTAAACTCCACTCCGCCGACGCTCCCCGCCGTTTTGTTAATAATGTCAAAATTCCGGGGCACATACAGTTTGATAGCCCCAAACGAGCATTCCAGCCATACTTCTCCGCCCTGCGGGTTTATTTCCGCCTGTGCAAAATTAATTTCCGCGTTTCCAAAGTGTACCGAAAACTTCCCGCGCGTAAAGCAGCTCGAACGAAGGTAGCGCGAAACGTCGCCAAAACGCACAGATATGGAAGGATAATTATCGTCTGTGCTTCCCGCATCGTCCGTATGCATCGACGAAGCATCCTCATTCCAGCAGCTTCCCTCATGAAAGCTCCCCCCATCATAAAACTGCTTTTTGGGCCGCGTCCGGAACAAAAAGTAAAACGCGATGCTTAAAAAAACAGCGGCAACAATCAATATCCACGGCGCAATATACGGCCATGCCATCGGGTTTTGAAAGATCATATAAATAACCGCAACCGGAATAAATATGCCCGGCCACACCCTGTGCAGCGCGCTCTGGATGATGACTGCCACCAGCAAAATCGTCCAAAACAGGCTCCAAAAGCTTATTTCCATAAACGAGCCCACCTGGCTTGCAATAAGCAGTATTGTTGCAAGTATAAAGAATATACCCCAAAACCAGTTTCTTTTCTTCATTATTAATCTATCTCCTCTCAGCTAACCTTTCTTTCAGCGAAGCGTAATACCGCCTCGATACATACACATGCTTATATGTTCCCTCAAACTCCACCAAGCTGGCAGACGCCAGGTTGCGCGTAATGGAATGGGTGCGGTCGATGTTTAATATGGCCGATTTGGATACGCGCATAAATCGCGCGGGAAGCATATCCATCAGTTCATACAGCCGGTGCCGGATCGAAAAACTGTCGTTTTTTGTATGCGCATATACACCGTCGTTTTCCGTTTCAAAAAACAAGACCTCGGAAAGCGGAAAATAAAACTCCTTATGTCCTTTATAAAACACGATTTTTGCGGCAGCGGAAAATTGCTCCAGTATCGCACGCTGAATTTTATCAACCGCTTCGTTCACTTCCCTGCAGCGGATGATGATTTCATCCTCCAGCAGGTCTTTTTCGGTTTCGATCCGTATTTTCACGCTTCCTCTCCTTCACAGTTGCATTATATCAGCAATATTCCGCTAAAAAAAGCAGTTTTGGGTAAGCGGTCTGTTTTTTCTGCCAAGCGGTGCAAATTACCGCTCCAACCTGCCCCCCATCCAAACTATTCTGCAAAAGCCGCCGTTTGATGTAAAATACATTACAAAATACACAACAAACAGTTACCGTCACCAAAAAAATATAGTATAATAATATGGAAAATAAATTATGTGAATGATCAGAGGTAAGCAAATGAGTGAAAAAATCTCGCAAGCAGTCATACGCAGGCTGCCTAAATATTACAGATATCTGGAAGACATCCAGTCCAAGGGGATAGACAAAATATCCTCCTCGCGCATGAGCGCCGAAATGGGCCTCAACGCTTCCCAGATCCGCCGCGATTTCAACTGCTTCGGCGGCTTTGGCCAGCAGGGGTACGGCTACAGCGTCCCCAAGCTGAAAAGCGAGATCACCCATATATTGGGGCTGGATAAAAAATACAAGGTCATTATCATCGGCGCGGGGCGAATCGGCCATGCGCTGATGGGCTACCGCAATTTTACGCTGGAGGGCTTCGATATCATCGACATGTTCGATACCGACCCGGCCAAGGTCGGCCAGATCATAGAGGGCAAAACCGTGCAAAGCATGGACTCGCTGGGCAGCTATCTGGATTCCCACGAGGTCGATATTGCCATTATCTGTACGCCCAAAGAACAGGCGCAAAGGGCGGCCGATATGCTGGTTAGCCTGGGCATTAAAGCAATCTGGAATTTTGCGCCCACCGATGTTGCCGTGCGGCGCGGCGTAAGCCTGGAAAACGTCCATCTTTCAGACAGCCTGTATGTACTTTCCTATAAAATGAGCAATACCATGCTAATAGAGGAGGACTGAATATGTTTCGGTTTGAGCTTGAGACCTACAAGGAAAATGCGCTGATCCCCATTACGAAGTCTGTGCGGGACGCCATCAAAAAAAGCGAGGTCAAGGATGGGCTGGCGGTTGTATACTGCCCACACACAACCGCAGGAATCACCATCAACGAAAATGCAGACCCTGATGTTGCAAAAGACCTGATTACTGCAATGAACGCCATTGTTCCCGACGTCCGTTTTCACCATGGCGAGGGCAATTCGCCCGCGCACCTGAAAACGCTGCTCACAGGAGCGAGCGTAACCATCCCTATTTCGGACGGAGAGCCTGTTTTAGGCATTTGGCAGGGCGTGTATTTTTGTGAATACGACGGCCCGCGTCAACGGAAATACTTTGTGCAAATTGTAAGCGGCTGAATATTTTGGCATAAATAGAAAAAATTTACAATTTCTCTGTTTACAGAACCGGTTCATGCGACTATTATAGAATATACAAATTTTTATCCAAGACTTACAGGGGTGCGAGGGAGCAAAATGAGCAGAAACATTGAAGATAACAAGAAAAAACAAACGTATGCCATAGAGTTTACGGATGCGGACCAGCCGGAAAAGGCTTCCGCCTCTCAGCCGGAGCCTGCGCAGGCCTCCGCCGGCGCGGCCGCGGAGGATACTCCTGCGCCTGAAGCGCCAGAACAAAAACCCAAAAAGAAGCGGCGGGGCCTTGTTGCCGTTCTTGTTGTTGCCATATGCGCAGTTGCTGGCGTGGGCGCTTACATGTTCCTTGGAACGGGCACAGCATATTCCCTGAGCGAGGCGTCCGAAATCACTGATAACGGTACGTTTTATGACGGCGTTTCCGTGCTTGGCGTAGACCTTTCCGGAAAAACCGCCCAAGAGGTGCGCCCGGATGTAGAGGCTGCGGCGCAACAGATGATTGATGACATTTCCACCGGGTTTACACTGGAAGAAAATGAATATGCCCTTACCGGCGAAGACCTTGGCGCTGCCATCGATGTGGAAGGCGCGCTGCTTGCCGCCATGACCTACGGCAGAAACGGCAATTTCTTCGAGCGCAAGGACGCCATCGACACGGCAGCCGCATCGGGCTATGCGGTCGACGCACCCATTACGTTTAGCATCGATACCATCCGAAAATCCGTTACCCAATACGACGACGAGCTGAATATTGCGGCACAGGACGCATCTGTTTCTATGAACCCTGTTTCGGATGAAGATAAAAAAATTACCAATATGGAAATTACCTATGCGGAAGAGGTGATGGGGCGCACGGTAGATACGTCTGCCCTTGCCAATACCATCCTGACAAATGCGACCGCCGGTAATTTTGATTATGTTGCCGCACAGGCAACGCCCGTACAGCCAAACATCACTCTTGCAAGCATCGAAGACCAGTATACGGAACGCGGCGTATTTTCTACCAAGTATTCCGGTTCGGCGGAAGGCCGCCGCTACAATATCTGGAAAATGAGCGATATTATCAACGGCGTAAAAATTGAGCCGGGCGAAACATGGTCCATCAACGAAGAGGCCGGCCCGCGGACATATGCGCTTGGCTGGAAGGGCGCGCCCGGTATATCGGACGGAGAATATAAAGAAGAGGCGGGCGGCGGTATCTGCCAGGTTTCTTCTACCCTTTACAATGCAGTCATTCGCGCAGAGGTGGAAATCGTAGACCGTTCGCACCACTCGTGGCCGCTCGACTATGTCGCAGGCGGGCTGGACGCGACTATTTCTACAGGCGCTCCTGATTTTGTTATCCGCAACAATTATGACGTTCCCATCTACATCATTGCGCGGTGCGACGGCGAAGACGCGCGCACGGTGGAGGTCGCCATTTACGGCCCGCCGCACGAAGACGGCCTGACGCGTGATTTTAGCTCCGAGTTGGTTGGCACCACCGGGGCAGGCGGAACGATTACCATTCCCGACCCGACACTGCCCGCCGGACAGACTGTGCAAATCATCGGCGCGCATCAGGGCAAGACCTATAAGGTATACAAGCACTACCTGGACGAAAACGGAAACGAAGTGAAGGTTGAGGACTTTTCCACCGAGACCTATTCGCCCAAACCGGCGAAAGTCCGGGTTGGTACAGGCGAAGCAGCCGCACCAGTAGTCGATCCCGGCGCGGTCGCTCCAGCACCCGCCGATCCTGCGCCACCTGCAGACCCCGCACCGCCCGCGGATCCTGCACCGCCTGCAGACCCTGCTCCACCGGCCGATCCCGGCGGGGCGGCAGAGGTTCCGGCAGCATAAATAATTCGCAATCTAAGAGGCTGCGCACTGCGCAGTCTTTTTTTATCCCTTTCGAATTTCAAAAGTTCATATTTGCGCCACCCAAAAAGCACTCCCCTATGATATAATTTATTGGTAAAGAAATTTTGATATCCGGAGAGATTGATATGGGCGCTTTTACACATTTGCATGTGCATACCGAATACAGCCTGCTGGACGGCGCCAGCCGAATCGGCGAGCTTGCCTTGGCCGCAAAAGAGTTGGGCATGGATGCGCTTGCCATCACCGACCACGGTTTTATGTACGGCGTGGTCGATTTTTATAAAGCGTGCAAAAAGGAAGGCATTAAGCCGATTATCGGTTGCGAGGTGTACGTTGCGCAGGGCAGCCGGTTTGACAAATCTTCGTTCACCAAAGAATATGCCCACCTCGTTTTGCTTGCCAAAAATATGGCGGGCTATAAAAACCTGATGAAGCTTTCGTCCATTGGCTCTATCGAAGGGTTTTATTACAAGCCGCGTATCGATTACGAGCTGCTTGCGCAGCACACCGAAGGGCTTATCTGCCTTTCCGCCTGCCTTGCGGGCGATATTCCCCGGCTGCTTTCCCAAAACGATTATGCGGGTGCAAAAAAGCTGACATTGGAATTAAAGGGTATGTTCGGTGAAGACTTTTACCTCGAGATACAGGATCACGGCATTCCCGAGCAGCGGCTGATTAACCCAATGCTCATCAAGCTGGCGAACGAAACAAGCGTTCGGCTGGTCGCCACAAACGATGTGCACTACACCCGCAAAGAGGATGCGTACGCCCAGGAGGTATTGATGTGCATCCAAACGGCAACCACGCTGCAAGACCCAAACCGTATGGCGTTTTCGGCAGAGGAGTTTTACCTGAAGCCGGAGGAAGAGATGCGGGCGCTCTTTTCGAACATTCCGGAAGCGATTGACATTACGCAGGAGATTGCCAGTAAATGCGAGCTGGAACTGTCGTTCGGCAACACCTACCTGCCCGCCTACACCGTTCCGTCGGAATACACGAATTCCGAATATTTGAAGCACATTGCCATGGACGGGCTGAAGGAGCGCTACCCTGCTCTTTCAGGCGAAGTGCTCGGCCGGTTTGAATACGAGCTTTCTACGATAGAAAACATGGGATTTACGGATTATTTCCTCATCGTTTGGGATTTTGTCAATTACGCCAAACAAAACGGCATTATGGTGGGCCCCGGCCGTGGCAGCGCCGCGGGCAGCATTGTCGCGTATTCGCTGGGCATTACGAATATCGACCCATTAAAATACAACCTGTTGTTCGAGCGGTTTTTGAACCCCGAGCGCATCAGCATGCCCGATATTGACATCGACTTCTGCTACGAGCGCAGGCAGGAGGTCATCGATTATGTGACACACAAATACGGCGAAGACCGGGTCGCGCAGATCATTACGTTTGGTACGCTGGGTGCACGGCTTGTTATCCGCGACGTTGCCCGCGTGATGAGCATTCCCGTGGCGGAGGCCGACCGGATCGCCAAGATGGTTCCGTTTGAGCTGAACATGACCATCGATAAAGCGCTTGCCCAAAACCCGCGGCTTAAAAGCGAATACGAAATGAACCCGGATGTAAAAAACATACTGGACGTTTCCAAAAAGCTGGAGGGCATGCCCCGCCACGCGTCTACCCATGCGGCGGGCGTCGTTATTGCCAGCGACAGCATTACCGAATATGTGCCGCTACAAAAGAACACCAAGGACGACAGCATTATGACGCAGTACCCCATGAAAAAGCTGGAAGAGATCGGGCTTTTGAAAATGGATTTTTTGGGGCTGCGCACGCTGACCGTCATCCGCGACGCGGTGAACATGATCGAGCAGAACCACGGCGTCAAAATAGATATCGACCGGATAGACACAAGCGACCAGGCTGTGTACGAGCTGATTTCCTCCGGCGATACCGAAGGTATGTTCCAGGTGGAAAGCGCGGGCATGCGGCGGCTGATGGTCGACTTGCAGCCGTCCAACCTGGACGAGCTGATGGTTGCAATCGCTCTGTTTCGCCCCGGCCCGATGGAAAGCATCCCCGAGTACCTCCGCTGCAAAAAGAACCCGGGCAAGGTGCGGTATGCGCACCCTATTTTGGAGCCTATTTTGTCGGACACCTATGGCTGCATGGTTTACCAGGAGCAGATTATGCGCATCGTGCGGGACGTTGCCGGCTATTCGATGGCAAGGAGCGACCTTGTGCGGCGCGCCATGAGCAAAAAACAACAGGATGTATTGGAAAAGGAGCGCCAGGCGTTTATTTACGGCGACGAGGAAGCGGGCGTTTCGGGCGCGGTTAAGCACGGCGTGGACGAGCGCACGGCAACCGAGCTTTTTGACCAGATGATGGCGTTTGCCAACTATGCGTTCAATAAGTCGCACGCATGCGCGTATGCGGTTGTTGCCTACCAGACGGCGTACCTCAAAAAGTATTACCCAACCGAGTTTATGACAGCGCTTTTAAACAGCTTTATCCACACGAACGACAAGCTTTCGGGCTACATCCAAAACCTGAAAAACTCGGGCATCACGCTGTACCCGCCGGACATCAACCGTTCGGGAATGCGTTTTTCGACGGAAAACGGCGGCATCCGCTTTGGGCTTTCGGCCATCGCCTATGTGGGCGATGCAATCGAAGAAGTCATTACCCGGCGGGAGGACGGTTATAAAAGCTTTACGGATTTTGTGCAAAAAAACGCCGACATACTCAATAAAAAACGGCTGGAAAGCCTCATCCTTTCCGGTTGCTTCGATTGCTTCGGAAATTACCGCTCGCAGCTTATGGAGGTATACGAGCAGGTTTTATCGGAGGCGGTTTCTGCTGCAAAGCGCCAGGCATCCGGGCAAATTTCCCTGTTTGAAAGCGCAGAGGATGAGTTTTCCATGCTGAGCGTAACATTCCCGGATATTCCGGAATTTGACGTAAAGCAAAAGCTTTCGTATGAAAAGGAAATGACCGGGCTTTATATCAGCGGGCACCCGCTGGACGACATTGCGGACGTTCTGCTTAGGCAGCAAAACACCATTACCGAAATAATGGAGCGCGCGGAGGACGAGGTTACGATGTATGACTACGACGGCGAGACCGTTTCGCTTCTGGGCATTGTGACATCCGTCAAAAACCGCATTACAAAGCAAAAACAGCCCATGGCCAACATCGTCTTGGAAGACCTTGCCGCAGAGATTGGCGTAATTGTATTCCCGAATGTATTGAAGCAGTGTGAAGCGATCTTAAAGCCGGATGCGGTGCTGAGCATTACTGGAAAGATTACCGTTTCGCCCACCAACGGCACAGAGCTGATTGCGGGAAGCGTAGCGGAATACATGCCGGCGGACGAGGCATACCGCGGCAAGCAGATGTATGTGAAGCTTGCCAAAGAGCGCGAGGTAGACATAAACCGCTTCAAGCGTATCGCCCGGCAGCACCCCGGCCAAAGCAGCATTGTTGTCTATATTGAGGACACCGGTGAAAAATACAGGCTTTCGGGCACACACAGCGTACAATACACCAAAAAATTGCTGGAGGAGCTGAGCGCATACCTGGGCGAAGACAACGTTGTGATGAAGTAGCCGCGACCTTTTTGGGGTTTTTGATTGTCTTTTGAAACACCTTTTGGTAAAATACCTATTAACTACTGGGGAGTTTTGCACAATTGGCTCTTACTCAATGCGAAACGGGGTTATTATGAATGAAGCGTAGAATTGGAATACTGACCAGCGGCGGGGATACACCGGGCATGAACGCGGCTATTCGATCGATCGTTATGGCCGGGGAAGCCAAAGGCTTTTCTGTCATGGGTATTATGAAGGGGTACGCCGGGCTCATAGAGGGCCGGGTGGAGTCGATCGACATTGCGGATGTGGAAAACATTGCGGTCAAGGGCGGTACAATCCTTAAAACCGCGCGCTGTCTGGAGTTCAAAACAGAGGCCGGGCAAAAAAAGGCCATGCAGGTTTTGAAGGCGTTTGACATAACCTCCATCGTTGTAATCGGCGGAGACGGCAGCTTTGCTGGGGCGCGCGTTTTGAGCCACCTCGGCATCCCTACAATCGGGCTGCCGGGCACGATCGACAACGACCTTGCCTATACGGATTACACAATTGGGTTTGATACGGCAGTAAACGGCGTTATCAGCGAAATGGTGAAAATCCGCGACACGATGGATTCGCACGAGCGCGTGGGCATCATTGAGGTAATGGGCAACAAGTGCGGGGATATTGCGCTTTATGCAGGGCTTGCGGGCGGCGCAGAGCACGTTGTTATTCCCGAGGTCGAATTTGACATCGACGAGATTACCGATAAAATATTGGAAGACCAGATTAAAGGCAAGATGACCAGTATTGTGCTGATTGCCGAGGGGGCGGGCAAGGGCGAGGCCGTTGCCAGCTATATGCGCGCAAAGGCAGGGCTGGACGCCAAGGCCATTGTGCTTGGCTATATACAGCGGGGCGGGCAGCCCAGCTTTATGGACAAGCTGCGCGCCACACGCATGGGTATTCGCGCGGTAGAGCTTTTAAATAACGGCATCGGAAACCGCGTGGTAGGCATACGGAACGAACAGATTATTGACGAGGATATCGACGAAGCGCTCAGCAAAGAGCTGGTGTTCCGCTCGGATATTTACCAAGAATTTAAGATTATGTCTGACAATCTGTAAAACAAATACAAGGTTCGTGGAAAAAAGCAGGGAATATTCCCTGCTGCAAAAAAACTGCAAGATTATTTTCGACCGGCGGCAGACTGCGCTACGGCAATTGCGAATTTATCTACAACCTGAAACGAAAGGCGTGATTTATATCAATACATTTGAGGTCCCGGACGGTCTTAAGATTGGAAACGGAAATTTATATCCCGAACTCGCTTCCCTGATTTCGGGCGAAAACAAAATAATGCTGATTGTGGACGAGGTTGTGGACGGCCTGTACGGGCACAAGGTTTACGACTATTTATCTGCAAACGCGGCGGATGTAAAGCGGCAGTTCGTCCGCGCGGGTTCGCTCCGCGAGGCGCTCTTGAACGCGTATTATATTGTCAACAAAGAAATCGATACGGTCATTGCAATGGGCGGCGGAAAGGTGCTGGACGTCGGGAAATATGCTTCTTCGATGTCCAACCGGCGCTTTATCAGTATTCCGACGTCTATTTCCCACGACGGCGTGGCTTCGCCCATTGCCGTACTGAAGTTTGACAAAAGCAATGTGCACAGCCTGGAATGCAAAATTCCGACCAATATTATCATCGACCTCGACATCATCAAAAACGCGCCGCGCAAAATGATCCTTGCGGGGCTGGGCGATTTGATTTCCAACCTGACCGCGCTAAAGGACTGGAAAAAAGCGGCCGATTTGGGCAAGGCCAGGATGGACGATTTTGCGTACATCATTTCGGCCACGTCTGTGCGCGCAATTTTGCAGCACCAGCATCCGGACCTTTCGGACAACGACTTTTTAACGCAGCTGGCGGAGTCTATCGTGCTTTCGGGGCTTGCCATGAATATTACCGGCAACACCCGCCCCTCGTCGGGGGCTGAACATTTGATTAGCCATGCGATCGACGCGCTGGGCAAAGGCACGTTCCACGGCATACAGGCGGCAATGGCTTCTGTGCTTGTCGAGTATCTATATGGCGGAGATTATAAGGCAATTGAAAGCTATCTCCGTTCCTTTGGTATACCCTGTACATTTGAAGAGCTGGGGCTGACCTATGGGGATTATGTGAAGGCCATGCGCCTTGCGCCCACCACCCGCAAAGGGCGGTACACCATTTTAGACGAGACCGATATGAGCGACGAAAACCTGCGGCGTATTTACGATGCGGTTTATGGAGAAAAGACATGAGCAGAGAATTTCCCATAAAAATGGGCAAAATCAACCCGGGTGCGGCGGATATACGCGATATCGAGTGCTTTGTACTGGATATGGACGGAACCATCAACCTTGGCTATACACTGATCGACGGCGCCCTCGATTTTATCGGCCATTTGCAGCAAACGGGCACGCCGTTTTATTTTTTCACAAACAATTCCTCTAAAGCACCGGAGGACTATGTGGCAAAGCTTGAAAAGCTTGGTTTTTCGGGCATGACGCGCGAAAACATCATGACTTCGGGCGATGTAATGACCCACTATATAAAAACACATACGCAGGGCACGCCCAGCGTGTACCTTGCGGGTACGCCCGAGTTGGAGCGCCAGTTTGAGGGCGCGGGCATCGCTCTGCTCCCCCCCCATACGGATACTGCAGATTTTGCCGTTTTGGGCTTCGATACGACCTTCGATTTTCAAAAAGCCGACACACTTTGCAGATTAGCTGTTTCAGGTGTTCCATTTGTGGCAACCAATATAGACAGGGTCTGCCCGCTGGAGGCGGGGGCCTTTTTGCCCGATTGCGGGTCTATGGCCGCAATGATCGCTCATGCCACAAACATTTCGCCCAAATTCGTTGGCAAGCCGTTTGAAGAAACCGTGGAATTCATTTCTGCCAAAACAGGCATTGCGCGCCATAAGACCGCCATGGTGGGCGACCGGCTGTATACGGATGTAAAAACCGCCGTAAATGGCGGCATGGTGGGCATTGCCGTTTTGTCTGGTGAAATTTGCTACCAGGACGTTTTGGACGGCGACGTTACGCCCGATTACCTGTTTGACAGCGTGCGCGACATCTATCACCTGCTGCACACATAGCAGCCCTGCAAGGTTTGATAAAGGAGCTTTTTTATGGTGACACAGGCGCCTACTCCTGAAATATATGCGCAATGGAAAGAACTCTATGCAGAATATGCACCAAAGCTTTTGCCCAACCGAAGGCCCGCCGCCGACATCGTTGCCTATCTGCAAGAAAAATACCCCGTAGTTGAGCAGTCAAACGGCAGGCTGGAGCAGGTCGTTATTGCCAATGTGCTTTCCAACGAATGCTATTATGAAAAGCTGCCCCCCCAAACCTCGCCAAAAGCGCGCACCTTTTTTATGCAAAACACCGGCCGCGGCAAATTGCTCTACGAAAACCAAGACGAATTTTTTTGCGGAGATCTTATTTTGATTGGTATAGAGATGTACACCGGTTTTTTTTACGCGCAGGGAAGCAGCGAGCTGTGGGACGACCTCTTTGCTTTCCGCGGCCTGGACGAAGACGACCTTTGCAACATTTACCTTGTTGCGGAATATGTGCTGTGCCTGAGAAAATTCCGGCTTTTGGAAAGCGTACTCTGCGCACAAAAAAATTAATACGCCCAGTGCATTGTTTTGCGCGTAGAAATATACAAATTATTCACAGAATCTCTCTATGCACTATGGTATAATACTGCCATGAAAATAACCGAACAAAAGGGCGCCGTTGTTCTTCACAATGCGGATTGCTTCTCTCCCCGAAACATCTTTGAAAACGGACAGGCGTTCCGGTTTTCGAAGATCGATAAGGACACTTACGAAGGCGTTGTGCATGGCCGGTACCTGCGAATTGCGCAATCCGGCGAAAGCGTTTCGCTATACCCCTGCACAGCGGAGGAATTTGATGCAATATGGTATCGGTATTTTGATTTTGAAACGGATTATGCTGCGCTTTTCCAGTGCACAGAGGACGAGCGGCTGCGCACAGCCATCCGGCATGGCGCAGGCCTGCGTGTGCTAAACCAGCCACCGTTCGAAACGCTCATTTCGTTCATCCTTTCGGCCAACAACAATGTCGGGCGCATCTGCGGAATTGTGCAGCGGCTTTGCGAAACATGCGGACGCCCGTTCTCTTTTGAAGGAAAGACATACTACGCCTTTCCTACTCCGGAAGCGCTTGCGGGCATGGCGGAGGGCTCTCTTCGCTCCTGCGGCTGCGGCTACCGCGCCCCCTATGTTACCCATACGGCAAAAATGATCGCGGACGGGTTTCCGCTTTTGGAGCTTTGCAAAATGGATTATTGGGAAGCAAAGCAAAAGCTGTGTAGCCTGCCGGGCGTGGGACCGAAGGTCGCGGACTGTGTTTTGCTTTTTTCGCTTGGAAAACGCGATGCGTTTCCCGCAGATGTGTGGATCAAGCGCGTGCTAAAAAATGATTATGGCTTTTTGGGCACGGACAGGGAAATCTATTCGTTTGCACGTAAAAAATTCGGGCCGTTTTCGGGCATTGCGCAGCAGTATTTGTTCTATTATGCTAGGGAAAGCAGGATGGATGATGTTATGGTATAATGCTTTTGGTTAAATACAAAAGCGGGAGATTTTTATGAAACTCAATTATTGCCTGACCGCAGAAGACTATATTGCCTTTAACCGGTTCCACCAAGCCAATTCCAAACAGGGCAGGAGGGCGTTGCCTTTTGCAATCGTTTTTTCTTCTGCTTGCGCTGCTCTTTTTATGGTTTCCGGTTATTTGAGAAATGGTACCGTAAGCCCACTTCCGCTTATCCTGGTGCCGGTATTCGTTTTTATTTGTTTGGTAATACCGCGGCTTTCCATCAAATCGGCCGTGCGTAATATGATTAAAAGAGGGCGGCCGGAGGAATTCACCGGCGAGCGTACGTTTGAAATATGCGGCGATACAGTCACTAGTACTACTTACCAGCAAAAAACGGAGGTGCCAATTGGCAACATTACCAGTATAAAAGAGGACGCCGCCCGCCTGTATATCTATTTCAGTGCTATTCAGGCTTTTGTAATCCCGTTTTCAGCATTTGGCGAGGGACAAAAGGACGAGCTGATTGGCTACATCAATGATAGAAGGCGGCAAGCCAGCCCTGCCGCCCAATAGGTTCCTGTTGCCGCAGCCGTTTTTCTTTGTAACCACAAGCGAGTATAGCACAAAACACCGAAAATTATGGTATAATAATGTGCAAGTATGAAAAGGAGGTGCAATCGTGAATCTGCTGGTCGACACACATACGCATACGGTTTTGAGCGGGCATGCGTTTTCCACATTGGTAGAAAATGCAAAGGAAGCCAGCGAGAAAAAAATGCATGCGATCGTTTGCACCGAACACGGCCCAGGCATAGAGGGCGGCGCGCCAGCCTATGTTATAGGCGTTTTGCGCGGTATGCAGGAATATATGGAGAATATACAGGTTTTCGTAGGTACGGAGGCCAACATAATGGATCACGACGGTACGATCGACATTCCCGAGCGGTTTCTTGAGATGACCGACTTTGCCGTCGCTTCCCTGCACGATATTGTTATTGACCCGGGCGACCAGAAAACCAATACGGAAACCCTTTTGAAAGTGCTGGATAATCAATATATAGACGCCATTGGCCATCCGGGCAACCCTTATTACCCGATCGACCCGCATGCGCTGGTGCTGGAGACCAAAAAACAAAATAAGGTAATTGAAATAAACAGTCATTCGTTTGCATTCCGCAAGGGAAGCACGGAAAACTGTATTAAAATTATGAAGCTGTGCAAAAAACACGGCGTACGCATTACCGTGGCGTCGGACGCACATATAAGCTACGACATTGGCGAGTTTTCCGCGGCAACGAGCATTCTGGAAGCATTACAGTTCCCCGAGGAGCTGATCGTGAGCAGGGATATAGAATCTTTTCTGGCATATGTATACGAGCGAAAGAGCCGCTTGCTTAAAAATATGTTTTAGCGGGCAGCCGGTATATCCTGCACAGGAACGGGTATGTATAAAAGCAAACGCAGGCGTTTAAGAAACAAAAGAATACGGTTTGCACTGATTGTGGCAGGCGCAGTTGCGCTTGTTTGTCTGTTTGTGTTTTTATGGCTTCCTGGGCGATTGCCGCAAAACGAAACGCCCGCCGAAGCAGCCGTCAATTTTGAAGAGGAGCCTATGACCGACTATGACACGGTCGACGACGAAACGCGGGCAGGCCTTTTGGGCGAGCAGAGCGCGCTTTCGGCCAACGCGGACGAACGAGAAAAGAAAATTGGCATCACTCTGCTGGGGGCAAGCCAGCAGGACAGCACGTTGCTTACCGGAATGGAAAAAGCGGCGCAAGCAGACATTGCGGCAGGCAACATTGAAGATTTCTATTTTTACGACGCCGAAAATGACCATAACCAGCAGATCCAGGATGTATTTACAATGGTCAATAACGGCGTTAAAATTATGATCGTTATGAATACCGACGAGTATAATTATATAAAAATAGCCGATATTGCAAACCGGAACGGCATTTCGCTGATCACCTACCATACGGATGCGGAAAACGGCTTTACCGTAGATTTGCGCGACAGCGGGGGCAACGCACAGGATTTTGCAGATTTCATGCTTCAAAACGGCGTGCAGCAAACGGATGTTTTAAACGGAACCAGCGAGCAGCTGGAGCAGATACAGTCTGTGCTGCCCGTGGGAACATGGTACGAGGACTTTTGGGACGCCGCAGCCGCCATCCGCTATTCCCTGGACAGCGAAGCGCCCAAGGATTCGATGATCGTACTCGATTATAACGGCGGGGATATCTTAAAAAACTGGCTTAACAATGGTGCATACCCAAAGGCTTACGCTGCTGTTGCCACCGTCAACTACATCAAAACATGGTATGCGCTTTTGAACGGCGGGTATACGCCCCCGCAGGAGGTGGACGAGGACGGGAACGCCGTCCAGCCGGAAACGCCGCCTGTTACGGTGTCGGCAACGCCCGATCAGTTTAAGGGAATGGCCGTAACCTCCGCACAGAACATAGGCGATATTTTATACGCATTTGCCATCCATCTGGCAAACGGGGATGTTTTGCCCGAAGCCGAGTATGTGTACGAGGTATCGGCGACGGAGTTTATTACAAACGAAAACCTTGCGTCTTTTTATGAGCAGGTAAAAAACGAGGAGAACGGGCTAGTATACAGCAGTGTGGATGCTGCCTCTATCGACGGATTGTTTGCTGCGGCACAGCAGCAAGCAGCCGAAGAGGAGCAGCCCATGCTTTTAGCCGCCGAGCAAAAGGGCAGCATTGCCGTGCCGGCTGCATAAAAAACAAACCATTGGGGATACATATGGCATACAAGACACTATACAGGGTGTTTCGGCCGGATACATTCAACGATGTATACGGTCAGGCACACATTACGGACATTTTAAAAAAACAGGTGGAGCAGGCAAAACCCTCTCATGCGTACCTCTTTTTCGGGCCGCGGGGAACGGGCAAAACAAGCACGGCAAAAATACTTGCAAACGCCATCAATTGTTTATCTCCCGTTGACGGAAACCCCTGCCACCAGTGCGAGGTGTGCCAAAGCGTGGAGCGAGACGCGTTTGTGGATATTGTCGAAATTGATGCGGCTTCCAACAACAGCGTAGACAACGTGCGGGATATCCGCGAAAAAGTTTCGCTTTTGCCCGCGCAGGGAAAATATAAGGTATACATTATAGACGAAGTGCACATGCTGTCTTCGGGGGCGTTCAACGCGCTTTTGAAAACGCTGGAGGAGCCTCCGCCGCACGCGGTCTTTATCCTTGCCACAACGGAGGCCCGCAAAGTGCCTGCGACCATCGCCTCGCGCTGCCAGCGGTACGATTTTAAGCGGATTTCCGAAAAAGATATTGCTGCACGGTTGGAAGAGGTAGCAAAAAAAGCGGGCGTCGCCTATGAGGACGAAGCGGTCCGCCTGCTGGCGCAGTCCGCCGAGGGCGCGATGCGTGACGCGCTTTCGCTGATGGACCAGTGCATTTCTGGCAAGGAAAAGCTGACGGCCGAAGACGTATACGCGGCAATCGGCGCAGCAGATAGCAAGCGCATCCTTGCGTTGTGCGAGGCGGTGCTGGAAGAAAACCCCAAGCAGGCCCTGCTCCTGATGGACGAAATGACATTTGACGGAATAGAGCCGGAACACATTTTGCGCGATATGGTTGCCTCCTTGTCGGACTTGCTTAAAAAAGAGATTTCGGACACCTATAAATGCGCAAACATATTGCGCGCACTTGAAATATTGATCCATACGCAGTCTACGCTCCGCTACGCGGCCGTCCCGGCTGCTGTGCTGACCTCCGCGCTGGTGCGTGCGGCTGTTAACACGACAGATGTAGATACGAAGGACTTTGAGCTGCGCATCCAAAAGCTGGAAAAACGCGTGGAAAAGCTGGCAGACAAGCTTGCAAAGGGCGTGCCGCCACAACCCAAGGCAGAGCCTGCGCCTGCCCAAACGGAGGCCGCGCCCACTAGGGAGCAGCCACCCCCGGCATTGAAAGAAGCAAGCCACGAAGCGCCGCAGAATAAAGAACCTGAAAATCCACGCGCAAATGGCGCGGACAAGGAGCCGGGCAACGTGCCGGCGGAATCGCTTAAAAAGTTCCGCAAGGTCCTTTCGGAAAAGCTGCCCATGCTCGTTCCCTCGCTGTATGCGCTCAAGCGTATGGACGTAATGGATAAGCGGGTTATTGGATATGTTTCCGAGGCCGATATGCCGGTGGCGGAAATGCTCCTTTCGGAAGCCTATAAAACCGAGCTTGCGGAGGCGCTTGCAGAGGTGTTTGCAGGAGAAAAACACCTGGAGCTGCAAACGGAAACGGCGCAAAACACGGATGATA
This sequence comes from Christensenellaceae bacterium, assembly GCA_050945895.1. Taxonomy (GTDB): domain Bacteria; phylum Bacillota; class Clostridia; order Christensenellales; family Christensenellaceae; genus JBMNTU01. The sequence continues at coordinate 19,382 of JBMNTU010000006.1, forward strand.
CGGCGCAAATGCTCATCGACGCATTTGGCGCTGATAATGTTATCATAAAAAAATGACAATAGGAGAGAGATAAAGATGGCAAAAGGCGGAGGATTTTCCGGCGGCGGAATGAACATGCAAAACATGATGAAGCAGGCGCAGCAAATGCAGGCCCGTATGCAGAAATTGCAGGATGAGCTGGAAGAAAAGGAAGTAGAGGCTTCTGCGGGCGGCGGCGTTGTGAAGGTTGTGGTCTCGGGCAAAAAAGAGATCAAAAGCATTGAAATCCAGGAGGCCGTCGTTGACCCGGACGATGTGGAAATGCTGCAAGACCTGATTATTGCGGCCGTCAACGAGGCGCTTACCAAGGCCGAAGAAATGGTGCAGTCCGAAATGGGCAAAATTACGGGCGGCATGAACCTGGGAGGCCTGTTTTAATAAATAATGGAAAATTTACGTTCGTTTCAAAAACTGGTCGCGCAGTTTTCCAAGCTTCCGGGCATTGGCCGCAAGACCGCGCAACGGCTAGCTTACCATATTATCCATATGCCGGAAGAAGAGGTCCGGCAGTTTGCGCGCGACATGACGGAGGCCCGGCAGAAAATTAAAACCTGCAGGGTGTGCGGCAACCTGGCGGAGCAGGACGTCTGCGACATTTGCCTCGACCCCAAGCGGGACGCATCGGTCATTTGTGTCGTAAAAGACGCAAAGGACGTTTTTGCGATCGAAAAAACACATGAATACAAGGGCTTTTACCATGTATTGCATGGGGCGCTTTCGCCTCTGGAGGGCGTGGGCCCGGACGATATTTCTATCAAGGAGCTTTTGGAGCGCATCACAGACCGGACGGAGGAAGTAATTTTGGCGACCAATCCGGATGTGCAGGGGGAAGCGACGGCCGCCTATATTGGCAAGCTGCTTGCCCCAACGGGCGTAAAGGTAACGCGCATTGCGCATGGGATTCCCATTGGCGCAGAGCTGGAATACGCAGACGAAGTAACGCTGATCAAAGCGCTTGAGGGAAGACGGGGCATGTAAAAAATGTACCAGAGTTTTAAAGAGCTATACGAAACGGTCATGCACTGCACGGCATGCCGACTCAGTGAAAAACGGACGAATGTCGTCTTTGGCGAGGGAAACCTGCACGCCGATATTATGTTCATCGGCGAAGGCCCTGGTGCGCGCGAGGACGAGACCGGCCGCCCGTTTGTGGGCGCGGCTGGGCAGCTTTTAGACAAAATGCTGAATGATATCGGCCTTGCACGTAAAGACGTTTTTATTGGCAACACCGTCAAATGCAGGCCGCCCGGAAACCGCGACCCAAAGCCGGACGAGCGGGAAGCATGCATCGGCTACCTGCGGGCGCAGGTGGCTTTTATAAAGCCAAAGCTAATCGTATGTTTGGGACGAATCGCGGCGGGCGTTATATTGGGCCGCGAAGTTCGCATGATGCGCGAACACGGCCAGATTTTTGACGTAAAAAAATTCCTGATCATGCCGACATTCCACCCGGCCGCGCTGCTTCACAACCCGGATAACGCACAATATGCGCGCGAAGATTTCCAATTGCTTAAATCAAAGCTGGAGGAGCTGAAGCATGATACATGAGCTGTATAAACGCATCCATTCCCACTACGATATGGACGGGCTGGTGTTTGGCGGCGGCAGCATGAAAAGCGGCATTTTGCTCATCGGCGAAGCGCCGGGCAAAGACGAGGTAAAACAGGGGCGTCCGTTTGTCGGCCAGGCAGGAAAAAACCTGGACGGATTTTTGGATATCCTCGGCTTGCCGCGGGAGGACATCTATATTACCAACGTGTGCAAATTCCGCCCGTGCAAAACAAGCGAAAAGGGCACGGTTTCCAACCGGCCGCCTACACAAAAGGAAATTACTGAGGCCATTCCGTTTTTGCAGGAGGAAATCGGCATTTTGCAGCCAAAAACCATTGTTACGCTGGGCAATACGCCGCTCCGCGCGGTATTGGACGACAAATCTGCAAGTATCGGCGTGTTCCATGGAAAAACCACACAAACACAGGTTGGCGGGCAGGCATATCGGCTGTTTGCGCTTTACCATCCTGCAAGCATCATCTATAACCGCTCTTTGAAGGAAGTATACGAAAAGGATCTATATGCCCTGAAATCTGCGCTTTGCCCGGCGACGCAATAGCGGGATAGAGCGAAGGGCGACGCCGGGGGCACGATAGCTGTGAAATAGTAGCATAATAATTGACAAAAGGATCGGCTAAAACCGGTTGCTGCTTTGCACCCAGCCGTAGTGCTTGGAATTTGCATTTGCACAGCAGGCGTTATATAATAACTAGAATATGTCGGGCAGCCGTAGCTGCCTGCAGGACATTGTATCGAAGGCTTTGCGGGCAACCAGATGCCCGGATACGATGGGGGATGTTTTTTGTGACAAAGGTAAACAGACGGATTTGTATGCTGCTTGCAGCAATGCTTCTTTTCTTGTGCGTCGCGCTGTACCCAACGCCCGCGCAGGCAATTCCCGCGTTTGAGGAAGCAACGATTATAGCGGATGGCGTAAATATGCGCCTCAGGCCCACCGTGGATTCTCCATTTGTGCTCAAGCTGGAGACCGGTACACGCGTGGGCGTATTTTGTGAGGAAGTAGACGGCTGGTACCGCATTATATATGGAAATTACCGCGGGTATGTTTCTAAAGATTTTGTATTTTTGCCTTCGACAGACGTGCTCGTCGGCAACGTTATCGAAGACGGGACGGCCGTATACGCCAACGCCGGCGAATTTTCCGAGCCGGTGGACACGCTGAACGCAGGCACGGGCGTACAGGTTACGTCTGTTTTAGACGAATACTACGGTGTGGAATACACACCGTTTACAAGCGAAGAGGAGCAGCCGGCAGCAGAAACGGAAAGCCCTGCACCCCCGCCGGAGGAAACCGGCGGAGCGGAGGCCGATACTGCCGACGCTGACGCAGTTTTGGCGCAAGGCAATGCGGCAAGGGCAAGCGAACCGGAAGAAGCTGCAAGCGGTATTCCGGAAAGCAGCCTGGAAAATGCCAGCCTGAAAAAGGGATATATACGCAAAGATACGGTCAACCTCTCCGCATCCAAAAATGCCGCAAACATGATCCGCGAGGGAATGACCGGCGTAGAAGTGACCAAAATGCAGCGCGAGCTCAAAAACCGCGGTTTTATGGGCGCGTCTGCCACCGGAGAATTCGGCAAGCAAACAAAAAAAGCGGTTATTCTTTTCCAGGAAATGGCAGGGCTGCAGGCAGACGGTATTGCAGGAGCGCAGACGCTTGAAATGCTGTACGGAGACAATGACATTACCTGCACCTATGCACAGCGCATGGGTATTTCGGGCACTGTACAGCTGATGCCGTGGGACGAAGCAAAGGATTTATTCTATAAAGGCGCGACCGCCAAAATCACCGACGTTGCCACAGGCATCTCCTGGTACGACAGGCGCTTTGGCGGGTGGTTCCACGCAGACAGCGAACCGGTATCCGCCGCAGACACAGCAAAAATGAAAGAGGCGTACGGCGGAAGCTGGAGCTGGGACAGGCGGGCGGTTTGGATTACCATAGACGGCGTAACGATTGCCGGGTCCATCAACGGCATGCCGCACCTTTCCAGCACCATTGGGGACAATAATTTTCCCGGGCACCATTGCATCCACGTCTACCAGAGCAAGGTACACGAAAATTCCGCAGAGTGCCCCCGACACCAGTCCCAAGTGCAATATGCCTATAAAATGGGGCAGGAATAACCATGCGGCTTAAGCATCACCCACCGCGGAAACGGAAATAAATGAATTTGCAAGGCATATATTTTGTATGCGGCTGGGCACCTGGCCCGGCCCGGGGAGGAAAACCATTTGGAGAAAAAGAAAGTAGTTGTACTATGCGCAGCAATTGCTGTAACGGTGTGCTTTATTACCGCGCTGTTCACTTATAATTATGTAACATCCCAAGAGCGCGGCAACGAGATTCGCATTGGAAGCGGAAATTATGACGATATTGCTAAATATATGGACATGAGTGACCTCGAGCAGATTATCCAAAACACCTACTATCAGGAGGTTTCGGACGAATCGCTGGTAGACGGCGCTATGAAGGGTATGGTACGCGCGCTGGGCGACCCATATTCTGTCTACTATACCGAAGAAGAGTACGGCGAATATACCAGCAACCGGGAAGGGATATTTGTGGGCATCGGCGTAACCGTCAGCCCTTACGAAGAGACCGGGCAGTTGCTTGTGCAGGCCGTGTACAGCGGCGGGCCGGCAGATATGGCCGGCTTGAACGAGGGCGATATCATTACTGCGGTAGACAACAGCGCATTAATCGACCTGGATTTTGAAAGCGCCACCGATATCCTGCGCGGGCCCAGCGGGTCGAACGTGCGTATTACCATACTGACGCCCGAGGGCGAAACAAGGGATATGAACCTTGTGCGCGCAGAAGTACAAACGCAGTATGTATTCCCCACCATGCTGGACGAAGACCTTGCCTATATCATTGTAAACGAGTTTCGCGGAAACGCTGCCGAAGAATTTGCAGACGCGCTTGCCTTTGCCGCTGAAGAAGAAGCAAAGGGCATTGTTATAGACCTGCGCGGCAACATGGGCGGCAACGTAAGCGACGCAGTAAGTATGCTCGACCAGCTTCTTCCGGAGGGCATTTTGGTATACAGCATCGATAAAAACGGCGACCGGAACGAATGGACGTCGGACGCAAGTATGAATGATATCCCCATTGCCGTTATCGTAGACGAAAACAGCGCAAGCGCAAGCGAAATATTTGCGGGCGCAGTGCAGGATTACGGGCGCGGCCCTATTGTTGGAACACAGACCTTTGGCAAGGGCGTTACGCAGGTAACGCTGGACATGCCCCATTCGGGCGGCGGCGTAAAGCTTACCAACGCAGTATATTACACACCCAACGGCAGGGATATCAACGGCATTGGCATCACGCCGGACAAAATCGTCGAGCTGCCCGAAGATACATCGACGCTGACGCAGGACACGGATTCGCAGCTACAGGCCGCCATGACGGCGCTCAGGGAGCAAATCGAGTCCTAAAAGGAGCAATGCTATGCAAAGGCTGGGTATTATTGCAGTCATCATTGAAAACAACCGGCAAAGCGTGGAACAGGTCAACAAAATACTATCCGAATTCTATGACCATATCCGCGCACGCATGGGCGTACCGAATAAAGAAAAAGACACTTACCTGATATCGCTGGTTGTGGAAATATCGACTGAGCAATTGGGTGCGCTCACTGGCCGCCTGGGCAATCTGGCTGGCGTTACCGTAAAAAGTATGATGACCAATAAAAGTTTTGAGTAAATGATTTTTCCGGGTGGCGCAGACGTTTAGTACCGCCCGGTTTTAATATAGTCCAATATTTTGCGTTTGCGGAGTTCTTCTGCGGATGTTTTTGGAGGGGGGTCTTTTGGCTCTGCGCCAACATCTTGAAAATTCACATAGCCTTCCTGTCTTTTTCCTGTTTGCATTTTATTTTGATCTGTGTGCATGATGCATCCTTTCTCCTTTCTTTTATCCGTGATACTATTTTAACTACAAACAGGCAACCTTAAACACGATTTGTTTTCAACTCTGTATCCGCTTTCTAAAAACTCCAAAACACCTGTAAAATGCTTGTAAAATTAAGAAACTTTTAAGCTTTTTCGCTATGCGTAATTTTTTTGGGATGTTATAATGGGGCGTGTATTCCGGTCAAGGGAGGAAAAAGTTTGGAGCCAATCATTGTTGCGCGGGAACTGAAAAAGATATACCGGACCGAAGCTGTTAAAATTGCGGCGCTCCGCGGCGTAGACCTCGAAATCTTGCAGGGCGAAAGCTGCGCGATTGTCGGAACCTCGGGCAGCGGCAAGTCTACTCTTTTAAGCTTGCTTGCCGGGCTGGAGCACCCTACGTCCGGCAAAATATTCATCAAAAAAAAGCCCATCCACAAAATGAACGAAAGAGAGCTGGTAGATTTCCGCCTGCTCAACATCGGCTTTGTTTTCCAGTCCTTCAACCTAATGGAAACCATGTCGGCGGCGGAAAATGTTGCGTTGCCGCTGATGTTTCGCGGTGTTCCGCAAAAAAAGCGTAATAAAATCGCTAAAAAGCTGCTTGTAGAAATGGGGCTGAAAGATCATTTAAACCACAAGCCCAGCCAGCTTTCGGGCGGGCAGCAGCAGCGCGTTTCCATTGCGCGCGCGATCGTTGCAAAGCCCGAGATTATCTTTGCGGACGAGCCGACAGGCAACCTGGATTCGCATACGTCCGTGCAAATTATGGATATTATTTCGGCGGCGGCGAAAGAGCGCGGCGCAACGCTGCTGTTTGTAACACACGATATTGAAAAGGCCGCTTATGCGGACAAAATCATACATATTATTGACGGTAAGGTAGATAGAATCGAAGGAGGAGCAAACAAGGGATGAGCAAACGAATATTGGTATTGTTATTGGCGGTACTTTTGGTGGCAGGGCTACCGCTTACTACGGCAGGGGCAGAGACGGGTATGCAACCGATGGCAAGCCCTCCGGATTCCAGCCCTTCGATTTCGCCATCTTATACCGACGGTGTGCTTTCTATCGAAAGCACACGCACCTACCTGGGCATGGCATCCAGCTACAACAACGGATACCAACCGCCTGTCGGCGACGGGAGGACCATTATCATCCTTCCTCTTAAAGCAAACCCCGGAGAGGTCGACGGAAACACGATGACCTTTTCAATCGACCTTGGGTCGCCTGCAGACTCTCCGTTCGATTTCCGGAATTATGGAAACAAGACCGTCCAGGGAGATGTTGTAAACTTTCCGGGCGAAGCGATTTTTCTTGCCGACTACACGCTCCCGCTTGCCGGCGGCAGGATTAACGGAAGCTATCCTGTTACCATTACGGCAAGCTATACCAGCGGCGGCGTGGATATGACCCAGAGCTTTACCGTGTACGTAAAAATAACCGACGGAATAGACCCGAACGCAACACCCACCCCAGAGCCGACCCCGCCGTCGGGCGGAGACGGAACAACCTCGCAGCCCAAGGTAATTGTCAGCAACTATACGATTTCGCCGGAGCTGGTGTATGCGGGAGAGCTTTTTACCGTAAACGTGCACCTGAAAAACACCAGCCAGAAAACAGCGGTTAAAAATATTGCCGTTACCTATACCAGCGAAACGACGGATATGCTGCCTGGCGAAGGCACAAACACCGCCTATATAGAAAGCATCGGGAAGGATTCTATGCAGGACTTCACCTTTTCGATGGAGGCGCGCGCCGACGCAAAGGCCGGGCCGCAAAAAATAGACCTTTCTATTACATATGAAGACAATAAAAACAACCCCTATACAGCCACAGACGTAGTGACTGTACAGGTTTGCCAGCGGATCCGGCTGGAATACGACCCGCCAACTTTCCCTGCGCAGGTCTACATGGGCGATTCGATGTCTGCCAGCCTCAACCTTTACAACATGGGTAAAAATACCTTGTACAATGTTTCCGTTGTGCTGGACGTTCCCGGAATCATTCCCGAATCCTCCGCATTTTTGGGCAATATGGAATCCGGCATTGCCAAAACGGCAGATATCTATGCGTCGGTCATGATGTCCTCTTCCGGCATGGGTATGGACGAATTTGGCGAAGGCGAACTATCTCCCGAAGATATGCCTGCCGAAATGGAAATGACCGAACCGGAGGCATTTGCCGGCGGTCAGCCGATGGCTGTGGCCGTGTCGCAGGCCGAGCCTGCGCCTGCCGGCGCTGTGGCCATCATCGGCGGATCCGACGGCCCTACAAACGTATATACGGAGGGCGGCGACCCCCTGCCTGGCGATGAACCCGAAGACGGTGCGTCTGTAGACATGCCCGAAGAAGTCTACCCCGGCCCGGTCGAAGGAAATTTCGTTGTTACATACGAAGACGAATACGGAGATGCATACGAGCTCACCGTACCGGTCTCTACAGAGCTGATGGAAATGCCCGTCTATGAAGAAATGTACCCGGAAGATTTTGAAGAAGAACCGTCCGCGGGTTTCCCGTGGTGGGGCTGGATTGTTATTGCGGGGGCGGCCGTCGCGGTTGTGGTTCCCCTTATTGTGAATAGCCGTAGGAAAAAACGCAGGCAGGAGCTGTTGGAGGATATAGGAGACGATGACATTTATTGATATCGTAAAGCTGGCGGCGCAAAACCTGCTGCGGCGGAAAATGCGCACGCTTCTTACGGTCCTTGGCGTAATCATCGGAACGGCGTGTATTGTTATTATGGTTGCGCTGGGCATCGGAAACCTGGAGCAGTTCAACGAATACGTCATGCAGAGTACAGATCTGACGCGTATTGAGGTCTATTCGCGCGGGATGGGCGACCAGTCCAGCTTAACAGACGCAAAGCTGAACCAGTTCCGCGAGCTTCGGGGGGTCAAGGGCGCAACCGGTATGATGGAAATGCCTGCATACATAAAAATGGGCAAATATACATACGATACCTGGATTATGGCGGTTGACCCGGAAAGCATGGAATTCAATTTTATTGAAGGCTCCGGCTTTTCCGATTCCAGCAATATAGAGCTCATTGTCGGCTCGGACGCGCGTCAATATTTCCAAGACCCCAACAACCCTACAGACTGGATGGCGGGAATGGTTTATATGGGCGGCGGCGGATACATGATGGACGAAAACTACGAAACGCCTGTTGGCCCCGATGTAGACTGGGCCGGTGCAACGATTACGTTTTACCCCGCAAACAGCTGGCAGCTGGAACAGGAATCCACGCCGGACAGTCCCGCGCCAAAGGAATACCGCGGTATGATAACCGGCGTTTTCGACCAGCCGGCCGACGAGATATACCAGGTATTCATCAGTATTCCCGCAGCCAACAAGCTCATCCGCGACAACAGGAAGCTGATGGATCAGCAAGGCGTTAAAGAAGGCGTATATACACGCGGCTACATTTATGCAGAAGACGTAGACGCTGTGCCTGATATTCTGGAAACGGTCAAAGGCATGGGTTTTGAGGCATACAGCCCCACCGAGTGGATCAACCAAATGAAGGACGAACAGGCAAGGCAGCAATCCCAGCTTATTTCCATCGGGCTCATTTCGCTGCTGGTATCGGCAATTGGCATCGCCAACACGATGCTTGCCAGTATTTTGGAACGCCGCCGGGAAATCGGTGTAATGAAGGTCATTGGCCTGGGCATCAATAAAATCAACCTGATGTTTTTGGTAGAAGCCGCCATGATCGGCCTTGTAGGCGGGCTGATCGGCCTTGGGATCAGCTATGGATTCGGCCTTATCTCCCGGTTTGGCAGCGGACAGATCAGCTTTTTGGGAATGTATTTCGAAAATGGCGTGGTGCTGTCTATTCCCTGGTGGCTGGCGCTGGGCGCGGTTGCCATCGCTGCGGGCGTGGGAATTGTATCGGGCATTTACCCGGCATGGAAAGCAACCAAGCTAAGCCCGCTTGAGGCAATCCGCGGGGGCGAATGATGGCTTACAGCATGCTGGTTTAATATAGCGCACAAACACGCTGCGCACTGCGAACCGGCCGTTTAGGCCAATAAGAGGCCGCCTGGAGAATTGCAAATGTTTGCTGTACAACCACTTAATGACCTGTAATAACAAAAGAGGATACTTATGAACAGAATCAACATCATCTGCCTGGGTGTGCGGGATATGGCAAAATCGCTTCGGTTTTATAAAGACATCGGCTTTCGCACATACGAAAAAAAGGACAACCCGCCCGTCGTGTTCTTTGACACGCAAGGCACAAAGCTGGAGCTGTTTCCCATCGAGCAATTGGCAAAGGATATTGACGCTAATAGTCCTCCGGAAATTTCCAAAAGCGGGTTTGGCGGCATTACTTTGGCTATCAACCTGAAATCGGAAAATGAAGTCGATTCTTTTATGGAAACCGTACTGAAAAGCGGAGGCGTTTTGGCAAAAAAACCGGAGAAGGTGTTTTGGGGCGGCTACAGCGGGTATTTCAGAGACCCGGACGGATATTATTGGGAGGTCGCTTACGCCGGATCGTGGCAGTTTGACGATAATGATATGCTGGTTATCGATGATAACCGGCAATAGATCCTGTTTTTTAACGCCATCTGTTGCATCTGCAACAGATGGCGTTTTTGTATACCTAGGCAGGGGGAAGCCCCAGGTTTTCAAACTCCTTGCTTATTGCTTTTTCTCTTTTGCCTTTCCGGTAATCTCCGTAAGCTCTACACGGCAAACAGCCGTGCGGTGCAAGCTTTTTTCGATTGCTGCCAAAACTTTTTGAACGGGAACACTAGGCGAATATTTTTCGCACAGCTTTACCAGCGCCTCCGTTTTTTCCGTATCGTTTTCAATAAAACGCGCGTTTCCAAACGCAACGGCGCTTTCGTATTCTGTGGTAAACTCCTCCTGCAGCACATGCGTATTTCCCGCACAGGCAATGCACACGCGCCCATCGCGCCGGATGCAGTCCGCTTTTTTGCCTTCAGCCGCACAGTGGAAATACAATACATCCCCGTCCACCACCGGCGATATGGGAATACAGTACGGCGCACCCGAGGGGTCTGTCATCGAAAGAAAAGCGTACTCCGTATTTTTCAGTACATTATACGCCCAGTCGTATGGCTTTTCCCTGTCTTTTCGTCTCAAGTAATTTTCCTCCATTCTATTTTCTGGTTATTTCCTCATCAAAACGGTTTATTTTCATTATACAATATTCTTTTGAAAAATAGTTTGTAAAATGGCTTTTGAAAGGGGAGTTATTATGGCTGACAATTTAAAAGGAACCAAAACGGAAAAAAACCTGCAGGCGGCTTTTGCAGGCGAATCGCAGGCGCGGAACAAATACACCTACTACGCTTCCAAGGCAAAGGAAGAAGGATACAACCAGATTGCAGAACTCTTTTTGGAAACGGCGCACAACGAAAGAGCGCACGCCAAAATGTGGTTCAAGCTTCTTCACGATGACGCCGTTCCCGATACTGCAACCAATTTGAAGGACGCAGCCGGCGGGGAAAACTACGAATGGACAGATATGTACAAGCAGTTTGCCGCCGAAGCCAAGGCCGAAGGCTTCAACAAAATTGCGTTTCTGTTCGAAAAAGTTGGCGAAATTGAAAAAGAGCACGAGGAGCGCTACAACAAGCTTCTGGAAAACCTCAATGACGGCAAAATTTTCCAGAAGGACGAGGTAGTGGAATGGAAGTGCATGAACTGCGGCTATATCCACAATGGTGAAAAATCGCCCGAGGTATGCCCCGTTTGCGCACACCCCAAATCGTATTTCGAGCTGCGCGCGTTAAATTTTTAGCCAAAGTAGTCAAGGCGGCCTCTTTTGCGGGGCCGCTTTTTTATTTTGGGCGTACATCGGCCAACAAAAAAGCCAACCCGCCCGCTACATGTATTTGCCGCCGGTATATTCTATTCGTATGGATGGCAGACATCCACCCATCCTGTGTTCCGCGCATATTCGTGGAGCTCTTCCGGCGTTACTTCTATCAGCGAATTGTCGGTGCCGCAGGCCGGAAAGACCGTTTTAAAGCGGCGAAGAGAATTGTCCAGGTACACCGGCACATCTTCCGGCAGCCCGAACGGACATACGCCGCCCACCTTATACCCCGTAATTTCAAGCACCTCGTCCGCCGCCAGCATACGCGGGCGCCTGCCAAAACACCCTTTAAACTTCAAATTGTCTACGCGCATATCTCCCGCTGTAACAAGCACCAAAACACGGTCTTTTATGCGGATGGAAAGGCTTTTTGCAATGCGTGCCGGCGATACGCCCAGCGCACCTGCCGCTTCCGCTACGGTCGCGGTTTTTTCGGGCAGCTCGCGGACGTCCGCATCCTTTCCCCAGCGTTTTAAATATTCGCGTACTCGGTCGATCGGCATGGCCCCGCCCTCCTGTTTATGCATTGGTCAGGGCTAATAATAGCACGCATCCGGCATAGCGTCAATCGGGCAAAAATCCGCATTTGGATGTTGCGTCTTTTTGCGCCGCGTGTTAGGATATAGTCAATCCGGTTTAATGTTTTGCAATTTGTAACAGCAAATATAATGAAAACATAAATATATCCTCATAAAGGAATCATCCAAATGAAAACAAATGTGTTGTCGTCCAAGTTGTTGTTTCCCGTTGCACTGTTTCTGGCTTTTTTGTCCGGCTATTACCTTACGACCTACCAATTTTCGCTCCTTAGGATAGCAGACGAATTTTTGCTGGACAATGCGCAGCTCGGCGTGCTCATTGGTACAAACTATATTTCACAGATGTTTGTACCCATCTTGTTTGGTATCCTGGCAGACAAAAAAGGAAAAAAGATCATGCTGTTCATTTCCTGTGCGGTGTGGCTTGTGGGAATGGGCTGCCTGTTTGTGGCGGCCGATTATATCATTCTTAGCGTGTGCGTCTTTGCAATGGGCGCGGGCTTTGGCAGCACGCAGGCGCTCTACCTTTCGTCCATCGGGGACGCCTATCCGGATAAAGTTACCAAATATACCAATTTTACGTTGATTATGTTCAGCATAGGCGCGTTTTTCTCCCCCATTATTTCGCAGCAGCTTGTCAACAACGGCCTTTTGTGGCGAAGCCTTTTCATCCCCCTCATTACTATGCTTGCCATTGGCGTAATTCTACTGATTTTCACCAAATTTGCAAAAATGGCAGCCAAAAAAGAGGCTGCTGTCCAAGCGGCGGCAAGCGGCGGGCAACAGATAAAACCAGGCCCCATTTACAAGAATCCCCTTTTCTATATCATCATCATTGCGATGATGCTGTATATGGGCATCGAAACGCCCACCTCCTCTTACGCCGATACCTATATGGTGCGCAACTTCGGTGCAGAGGAGCTTTCGGCGCTGTCCCTTTCGCTCTACTGGATTATGATGGTTCCGTCGCGGTTTTTGGCAGGCTTCATTAAAGACCGCCACCTAACGCTGATGATGGTGTTCAATATAGCAGTTGCCGCCGTATCCGTTTTAATTGCAACCACAGGCAATGCAACGGTCGCGTTTATCGGCTTTATTGCGTGCGGCTTTTTGTCCGGGCCTATGTTCCCCACAATCTACTCGTTTGGTATGCGCACGTTTCCGCATGCAACGGGTACGGTTTCCAGCGTGTGCACCGCGTTTTCCGGCGTCGGCGGTACGCTCTTCCCGGCTGTTATGGGCTTTTTGAGCGAAGGCCGTTCGCTTTCAGTCGTGTATATTTGTATTGCGGTCGTCGCATTCGTTGGGTTCCTGTTTAACATTGTTACAAGAAAAGCCATGCACAAACAAGGCATTATGATATACTAAACTGTATAGTCTGGCAAAAGGAGAGTGAAAAAAATGAAAAAAGTTGGATGGATTGGTACTGGCAGGATGGGCGGCCGCATGTCGGCCAGGCTGATGGACGCGGGCTACCCGCTTTTCATATGCGACACCAACCCGGATAATACGAAGGAGCTGCAAAAAAAAGGCGCTGCCGTTTTGGGTAGCGCAGAAGATGTGACCAAAAGTGTGGATATCGTCTTTTCCATGCTGCCCAGCCAATATGTATTGAAAGATGTCGCATTTGGCGATGCGGGCGTTATAAAAGCGCTGGACCAAACAAAGATTTTTGTGGATATGAGCACCGTAGACCCCAAAACGACGGCGGAAATAAGCGATGCGGTCGAGCAAAAGCAATCCAGCTTCCTGCGCGCACCCGTATCGGGCAGTACGGCCTTTGCCGAGCAGGGCACGCTCAAGGTGCTGGCTTCGGGCAACAAAGACGCATACGAAACCGTGCTCCCTCTTTTTAAGGTGCTTTCGGATAAGCAATACTACCTGGGCGGCGGCGACGAAGGCCACTATGCGAAAATTGCTGTCAATATGCTGCTCATCAGCTATTTGCAGTCCCTTTCCGAAGCGCTGGTCTTTGGGGAAAAAACCGGGCTCGACTGGCAAACGCTCATCGACATCATCGGCGACAGCGCGGCGGCGGCGCCCATTGTCAACTACAAAAAAGAAACGCTTAAAAACCGCGATTTTACGCCTATGTCTACCATCAATACCGCCGTCAAAGACATTGGCTTTGCCATCGATATCGGGCAGGAAAAAGACATTCCCCTGCCAACCGCGGCTATTTCCGCGCAATTCCTCGCGGGGATGAAGTCCAGCGGGCGCGGCGAGCTGGACCTTTCGGCAGTGCTGCTTGCGGTAGAAGAGCTTTGCGGAATCAAGCACTGAGTATATCGTATTGTCGGAAGAATATCAGCTTTCGGCAAACGCTGCCGCAGGACGCGTTTATATGTTTATAGCGGATACAATAAAAACCCTCTTTTCCATATAGGTAGGAGGGTTTTTTATCCTTTTTTATTGGTTGTAGAATTGTCGCTTATTCCACCGTAACCGACTTGGCAAGGTTTCTTGGGCGGTCTACGTCGCAACCCTTTTCCACAGACATATAATATGCAAAAAGCTGCATGGGCACCATTGCGGTAATGGGCGCCATAAAATCTTCGGTGTCGGGCACGGCAACCAGGTGGTCTACTGCGTCCGCTACCTTTTCTACATACTTTTGCTGCGTGATGGCAAGCACGATTGCCCCGCGCGATTTTACCTCACGGACATTGCTAATGGATTTGTCCAGCAGCTCTCCCTGGGTGAGCACCGCCACGACCAGCGTACCCGGCTCGATGAGCGCAATCGTTCCGTGTTTAAGCTCTCCTGCGGCGTATGCCTCCGAATGGATATAGCTGATTTCCTTCAGTTTGAGGGAGCCTTCCATCGCCAGCGCATAATCCAAACCGCGGCCGATGTAAAAAACGCTCGATTCGGAAAAATGCTGCGCGGCGAATTTTTGCAGCGCCACTTTATTTTGCAATACATCCTGCACCTTTTCCGGAACCCTTCGCAGCTCTGCAACGCTTCCTTTGTATTCCTCTTCGGTTATAACCGCCTTTGCCCGGCAAAGGTTGAGGCACAGCATGTACATGGCCATTAGCTGCGTTGTATACGCTTTGGTGGACGCCACAGCAATCTCTAGGCCGGCGCGCGTATAAAACACGCTGTCTGCCTCTCGGGCAACTGTAGACCCCACAACATTACAAATAGCCAGCACATAAGCGCCCTGCTTTTTTGCTTGGCGGAGCGCCGCAATCGTATCGGCTGTTTCGCCCGACTGGCTGACCACAATAACAAAATCGGTTTTGCCGAGGATGGGTTTTTTGTACCGGAACTCGGATGCGATCTCTACGTCCGTTTTGACCCGCGCATAGCGTTCCAGCAGGTATTTTCCCACATACGCGGCATGGTACGCCGTTCCGCATGCCACAATCGTTATTTTTTCGATGTTTTTGAACGTTTGGTCTGTTAACCCGGCTTCAGCAAGACAAATAGCGCCGTCTTCTACCCGTGTATTGAGCGTATCCGTCAGCGCGCGCGGCTGTTCTTCGATCTCTTTGATCATAAAATGCTCGTAGCCCGCTTTTTCCGCCTGGTCTACGTCCCAGTCCACCGCAAATGGCTGTTTTACAATCCGGTTCATGTACTTGTCGTACAGGCGGACTTTATCGCGCCTCAAAACGGCAAGCTCCCCGTCTTCCAGAAAGATGACATCGTGCGTATATTTCAGCAGCGCCGGAATGTCCGACGCAATGAGGCTTTCGCCCTCTCCCAGCCCCACGACCAGCGGGCTGTCTTTTTTGGCGGCCACAACCTCGTCCGGAAACTGCCGGCAAACAACGGCAATGGCATAGCTGCCCTCCAGCATGTTCAGCGCCTTGTGGACGGCCGTTTTAAGGTCGCCCTCCAAAAAGAAATTTACCAGATGCGCAATTACTTCGGTATCGGTATCCGAAGAAAATGCGATTCCGCGGCGGGTAAGCCATTCTTTTACTTTTAAATAGTTTTCGATGATTCCATTGTGAACAATGGCAACGTCTCCCTGCATGCTTGTATGCGGGTGGGAATTTTCAAAATTCGGTTCCCCATGCGTGGCCCAGCGCGTATGTCCGATCCCGATGGTATCCGCCTCATTTTTGCCATCCACAAGGGCTTCCAGCTCTTTGAGGCGGCCCTTTGCTTTGTATACGTTCATTTCGCCGTTTTGCGAGAGGTACGCCACCCCTGCGCTGTCGTATCCGCGGTACTCCAGTTTTTTGAGCCCGCCAATCAAAACGGGGATAACGTCACGCCCCCCGACATATCCAACAATTCCGCACATATAAAACTCCCGGTCCTTCTACTTCAGACGCCGCTCGATCAGCTTTGCCATTTCCACCGCTTTTTTGGTAATATCGTTTTTGTTTTGGCCTTCAATCATGACGCGGACAAGCGGCTCTGTTCCCGAAGCGCGAATCAGCACGCGTCCTTCGCCTTTAAACTGGTCTTCCAGCCCTTTAACCGCATTTGCAATTTCGCTGTCGTCCATGTAGCCGTATTTTTTCTTGTCGTCCACCGCCGCGCCCACAAGCACCTGCGGAAGCTTTTTTATAGACCGCGCAAGCCGCGCCAAAGGCTTGTCTTCGCGCTTCATAACAGACATCAGCTGCACGCCGGACAATATTCCGTCGCCTGTCGTATTATGCTCGAGGAAAATAATATGGCCGGACTGCTCTCCCCCCAGGTTATAGTCGTCGCGGAGCATCTCCTCCAGCACATACCGGTCGCCGACGTTTGTCCGAAGCAGCGTAATGCCGTTTTCCTTAAGCGTCATTTCCGTGCCCATGTTGCTCATCACCGTTCCGACAAGCGTATCTTTTTTAAGCACGCCGCGTTTTTTCATGTCGACCGCGCAGATGGTCATAATCTTGTCTCCATCCACAACATTTCCGTGCTCGTCTACCGCAATCAGCCTGTCTGCGTCGCCGTCAAACGCCAGCCCAATATCTGCGCCAATTTCCGAAACCAACCGGGAAAGCTGCTCCGGATGGGTAGAACCGCAGTTGTCGTTGATGTTGACGCCGTCCGGCATATTGTAATACGGCAGCACTTCCGCGCCCAGCAGCTTGAATATCCACGGCGCAACTTCGCTTGCCGCGCCGTTTGCGCAGTCGAGCACCACCTTCATACCCGAAAGATCGGCATCGGTCGTAGAAACGACGTAGTCGATATATTCCTGCGCTGCTTTTTTGAGGCGGATGCGCCGCCCCATCTTTTTACCTGTCGGCTGCGGGATGGTTTCCGTTTGCCGGAGGATGATGTTTTCAATCCGCTCTTCAATTTCGTCTGCCAGCTTATAGCCGGAGGAATTGAAAAACTTGATGCCGTTGTATTCCATTGTATTGTGCGATGCAGAAATAACGATGCCCGCATCGTAGCCAAGGTGGCGCGTTAAATAGGCCACCGCCGAGGTAGGCAGCGTACACGCAACAATCGCCTCTGCCCCGGCCGAGCATATGCCCGCCACCAGCGCGCACTCCAGCATATCGCCGGACGCGCGCGTGTCTTTTCCTATCAATATTTTTGCGCTGTGTACTTCATCCGTCAAGCAAAATGCGCCTGCCCTGCCCAGCTCGTAGGCCATTCCAGACGTTAAAACTTCGTTGGCAATGCCGCGCACACCATCTGTTCCAAATAGCTCTCCCATAGTTCTCCTTTATTTTTCACTCAATATATAAAGCTCTGCCTTAGAAGCCGCAACCGCCCCATCCGAAACGGCCGTCACAATTTGGCGAAGCTCCTTTTTCCGTATATCGCCCGCACAAAACACACCCGGAATATTGGTCGTGCAGGTCTCGTCCGCATCGATATATTTATCTGCGGTAAGGCCAACTGCCCCATCAACCAGCTCGGTTCGGGGAATTTGCCCAATGGCAACAAATACGCCGGTAACATCCAGCACTTTGGTTTCCTTTGTTTGGGTATGCTCCACAACCAGCTGCTTGGCCGAAAATTCCCCTTCGATGCGCAGCGGAATATAGCTTAACACAAATTCGATATTTTCAACCTTCCGGGCATTTTCCACAAGCGCTTTCTGCGCGCGGAACTGGTCGCGCCGATGCACAAGGTACACCTTACGCGCAAACTGAGACAGGTAGAGCGCATCCTCCACTGCCGTATTCCCACCGCCGATTACGGCGACATCCGCGTTTTTGAAAAATGCACCGTCGCACGTCGCGCAATAAGATACGCCCGCGCCCGCAAAATTGTTCTCCCCCGGAATACCAACATGCTTGGGCAGCGCGCCCATCGCCAAAATCACTGTTTTTGCCTCGTATGTATTTTTTGAGGTGACGATTTTTTTTACCTCGCCCGAAAGCTCAAACGATTTAATCGTTTCGGTTGTAAACGCCGCGCCCATTCTTTCTGCCTGTTTACGCATACGGTGGGCAATGGCCGCGCCCTCCGTATCTTCGTCAAACCCGGGGTAGTTTTCAATAATATAGGAAAGCGCCATCTGTCCGCCCGCAAATGCACGTTCGATAATCAATACGCTCAGCCCTCC
This sequence comes from Christensenellaceae bacterium, assembly GCA_050945895.1. GTDB lineage: Bacteria > Bacillota > Clostridia > Christensenellales > Christensenellaceae > JBMNTU01. The sequence continues at coordinate 37,773 of JBMNTU010000006.1, forward strand.
GCGCGCGGCATAGATCCCCGCTGTCAGGCCCGCCGGCCCGCCGCCGGCAATCAGTACATCATACATTTTTTTCACCTGCCATCGTTTCAAAATATCCCTTGTAATGATACCACAATATTGCTGCTAAAACAAAAAAAATTGTAAACAAAGCAGGCCGTCCGCGCATATTTCCCGGGCAGTCTGTGTTTTTGTTAATCTAAAAATACAGCAAATGGTCACCAAAAATATAGCACATGCCCAGAGATAAAACGGGCATCTCAGCACCGAGCTAAAACTGCTATCCTTTAGAGTGCTACGAAGCCAATAAAGGAGGCGAAAGGAAGGTGCTGAGAATGCCACAAATTGAGTATATCAA
>JBMNTU010000007.1:0-38081 GCA_050945895.1 Christensenellaceae bacterium
GTCATTTCATAGTCCATACCCAAAATCTCGAACACCTTGCCCATTGCTTCTTTGTATTCTTTTTGCGCGACCAGCCTGCGGAGTTCTTCCACTTCGCCATCCCTGCGGGCCTTTTTCTCTTCATAGTCCTCATCTGCCGCGCTCGCCGGTTTGGGCTCTTCTATTGGTTGTGCAAATGCTGCTTCCTCCGCAGCGGAAGGTTCTTCGTCTGCCAGGGCCTCTTCCTCATCAACCGCATCCAAAGCCTGGGCCGGTTCTTCTGCGGCAACCATCTCCTCTGCTTGGGGCGCTTCTTCGGAAACAGCAATTTCTTCCGGTGTTTCGTCGGGCGCAAGCGCAGCCTCATCCATATATTCCGTTACTTCCTCTTCAAACGCAGCGGCAACATCCGGCTCTGCACCCACATCGTAGGAAGGCTCTGCCTCCCACTGGCTTATATGCTCCTCTTCCACGATTTCCTGTATATAATCGTCCGAAACCGTTTCCTTCAGGCCGATTTTCTGTTCAGCCGTTTCAATCTCCGGTTCCTCTTCAGGCGGAAGCACCATATGCGCCGCAAGCTCTTCCTCAAACGCCGGCGCGCCTTCGTATTCGTCCACAACCTCGTATATCGGCTCGTCTATGCTCTGGCTTACCAGTTCTTCTTCCAGCTTTTTACGCGCATTCTTTTCCGAAATTTCTTCGCGGAATTTTGTAATCAGCTCTGTATCCAGCTTCTCCTGTTCTTTTTCCTCTTCCAATATCTGCTGCAACAGCGCTTGGTATTTGCTGCTGCGCTGCTCTTCCTGCTGCCTTTTTTTGCGTTCTTCTTCCGCCTGACGGAATGCGTCTGCCGCTTCCCCCTTCATATGGCTTTCCACATCCTTGAGAAGCGCCGGCGGCCCTTCCTCCTGCGGAACAACTTCATATTCGGGTTCTTCTTCTCCTTGGCTCACATGCTCTCTTTCATATTGCTCGGCAATATGCTCGTCTGTAACCTCTTCCTTTATTTCCGGCACAACATCTACGCTATCTGCCTGCGCAGGCGCTTGGAGCGGCTCCTCTGGTGTGGCAGCATCGCCCTCCATATACGCCGCAACATCTTCTTCAAACGCAGGCATTTCGTCGTCTTCCGCAAGAACCTTGTATTCTGGTTCTGCATCGCCCTGCCGCACATGTTCGTCGGTAACAGTTTCGCTGATCCATTCATCAGAAACCTCTTCCGTCAGCTCGATTTCCTGTCCGGCTTCTTCCATTGCCGCAACTTCCGCCACTTTCTGTTCATCCGAGCGCATATCAGCCACCTCTTCTTCAGTTTCTGCCCTGTACGCTTCCTGCTCTTCCGTTTCTGTTATATCATCTGCAGTTTCGGCTTCTTCCAACCCGGCATCCACGGGAACAACCGGCGCTTCAAACACTGCTGCCGCAATAGGCGCATCGTCGCTTTCCGGTTCTTCCAATACATCCATGCCGTCTTCGGCGATTTCTTCCGTTTCTTCTTCTATCGCAATTTCTTCACCTATTTCTTCCACCACTGCAGAAGCTTCCTCTTCTATATCTTCCGCTACTTCGGAAGCAGCAGCTTCTGCCTCTGCCTCAACCTGCTCTTCGCTCAGGCCAGCTTCATCCAGCGTTTCTTCTGCCACAAACGCTTCGTCGGCATCCACAACTTCTTCGGGCTCTGGTTGCTCAAATTCGAAGGCTTCCTCCACGGCTTCTTCGGCGATTTCTTCCTCTGCTTCGTATTCCTCAATTTCTTCTACCGGCTGTTCTTCCTGTCCGGCTTCTTCGGCGTCCGCATCTTCTGCCGCAGGCTCTACTGCCTCTTCGGGCACATCCAAATCGACTTCTGTTTCAACGCCAGCGGCCGCATCTTCATCCACGGCCGGCACTTCCGCTTCTTCATCAGCGCTCTCTCCATCCGAAGCTGACGCTTCTGTCATAGCCGTTTCTCCAATATCCTCCAGCGCCTCGGGCTCTTCGTCCAGTTCCTCTGCTATGGAAACAGTCTCTTCTTCCGGCTCTGCTTCGTATTCTTTCGCAGCTTCTTCCGGCTCCTCTGCCTCAACCTGCTCTTCGCTCAGGCCAGCTTCATCCAGCGCTTCTTCTGCCACAAACGCTTCGTCGGCATCCACAGCTTCTTCGGGCTCTGGTTGCTCAAATTCGAAGGCTTCCTCTTCTATATCTTCCGCTACTTCGGAAGCAGCAGCTTCTTCCTCTGCCTCGCCCGTTTCTTCTGCCGGCTCCTCTTCAGCAGGTTCAACCAGCACTTCTTCCTCTGCTTCGTATTCCTCAATTTCTTCTACTGGCTCAGGCTCTTCTACCGAATATTCTTCCTGTCTAGCTTCTTCGGCTACAAGCTCCGTTGTTTCTTCAAGCGCAGTCTCATCTTCCGGCACATCCATATCGGCTGGTTCTTCTACCTGCTCCTCTGCCTCGCCCGCTTCTTCTACCGGCTCCTCTTCAGCAGGTTCAACCAGCACTTCTTCCTCTGCTTCGTATTCAACAGTCTCCGCAGGCTCTTCTGCTACGGAAACAATTTCGGGCTCTTCCGCCGCTTCACTGGGCGCGGCGGGTACAACGCTATCCTGCATTTCTTCCAATTCTATATCGCCAGGCACAACGCCGAGTTCTTCCGCAAGTATTTCCATATCCAGCGTTGGTTCCTCTTGGGCCTGTTTTGTATTCGCAAGCGCAGCGTTCATGCGTGCCTCGCGCGCAACGTAAAATTCACCCAACACGGTTTGCTTGCTCTCGTCGGCGTTATAATCCACCGCCATACTTGGCTTGGCGGCCGCCATATCCTTCAAATCCTGCAAAGAAAGCGACGGCGACGGCCCCACATGTTTTTTTTCTTTGCGCGGCTTTGCTTTTACCCTGCCTTTTAGCGCATTTCCCAAAAGCAAAAGCCCCACATATACGCCAATCATAATAAAAACAGCCCCAACGACTGTTCCAACAATCAGACCGATATCCCCAAAACTTGCAATGTTAAAACTAAGCAGGATGCCTATTGCTGTCGCTGCTATAACTGCAATGCTGCCGCACAGCCGATATAAGAAATTGTTCCGGTTAATAAAGTTGGCAATAACGACTCCGGCAATTCCCAATACGATAATCAGTTCTATCACTCGTTAAAAACCCCTGCTTCGTTTATTCTGGATAATGTTCCTGCAAAAACACCGCTCCTGTTTTGTGGTCACGGCAGCCAACACCGCTTTTCTAATAGAAAAACCTTTTCCCTGACGGGCACAGGTGCGATTAAAAGTGTACTATAATTATATTTAAATTCTATCAATCAGGACACACAATGTCAACAGAACAATTGTTCGCCTATTTTTCGCCTGTATGCCGCCATTTATTTTTTGCATCGTTCTACTTTTGGGCCTGTTTTTCTTCTCTTTGCCCGCTCTCTTTGCTAAAAAACGGAACGGTTGTTCATTCCATATATATCCGGATTATTTTGTGAATTATTTTTTGCATATTGCAGTATCTTCAACAAAATTGTTGACAAACAGCAAATATGCGTTTATGATTATAAGACAGATTTGTAAAGGAAGTCGTTTGTATGAATATGCAAAGCAAACAAAACTTCAACCTCGCAATTCTCCTTATTAGCCTCGTCGTCATTATTAGCGGAGCGAATAAGGCTTATTGCGGTGTGCCAGATATGGCATAATGACCTAGCTCAGGAAACACAAGGTCTACGCAAATAAGCGTAGACCTTTTTTGTTGGCAAAGGCAAGCTATTTGGAGGAAAAAACAATGAAATTAACAGGCGCGGAAATCATTATGGAATGCTTGAAGGAACAGGGTATCGACACGATATTCGGTTTTCCGGGGGGTACTGTCATCCCGATTTACGATGCACTCTATCACTATCCGGAAATAAAGCATATCCTGACCTGTCACGAGCAGCACGCCGCGCACGCGGCGGACGGCTATGCGCGGGCAACGGGCAAGCCGGGCGTTGTGCTTGCCACAAGCGGCCCGGGCGCAACCAACCTGGTAACGGGCATCGCTACCGCCTATATGGATTCCATACCAATGGTTGCCATTACAGGCAACGTCGAAAACCCCAAGCTGGGCAAAGACAGCTTCCAGGAAATTGATATCACCGGTGTGACTATTCCCATCACCAAGCACAATTTTATTGTCCAAAAAATTGAAGACCTGGCCGATACAATGCGCAAAGCCTTTCACATAGCGCAAAGCGGCCGTCCCGGCCCTGTTCTGGTGGATGTCACCAAGGACATCACCGTTGAAAGCTATGCATATGAGCCGCAAGCGTCCCTGCCTGTCGAGCGGAAAAACGCCTTTACCGCAGAAGATATTGAAGCGGCGGCGCGTGCCATCAACGAGTGTGAGCGCCCGTTTATCATGGCGGGCGGCGGCGTTATTGCATCCGACGCCGAAAAGGAATTGTGCAAGCTGGCCCGAAGGATCGGCGCACCCGTTACAACAACGCTGATGGGCATTGGCGCATATCCTTTTAGCTGCGACGCCTACACAGGCATGATTGGCATGCACGGCACCAAAGCCTCCGCCCTTTGCACAACAAACTGCGACTTATTGATTGCTGTGGGCGCGCGCTTTTCCGATCGCGTTATTTCTGACCAAAGCAAGTTTGCCAAGCAGGCAAAAATATTACATATAGATATAGACCCCGCCGAAATCAACAAAAACATCCGAACAACCTACGAAGTAATCGGCGACGCAAAGGCAGTTTTGGCAGCGCTGCTGCCCAAGGTACAGGAAAACAAAAATACCGAATGGCTGGACCGCGCCATCCATTGGAAGGAAAAATATCCGCTGGACCGCGCGACCGGAAATGCGCGCTACCCCAAAAAGGTTTTGCAGGCCATGCAAAAGCATGCGCCGGAAGACGCCATTTTTGTTACAGAAGTAGGCCAGCACCAGATGTGGGCGGCACAGTTTTTAAAAATCGACCGGCCGCGCCAGTTTATTACATCAGGCGGCCTGGGAACAATGGGCTTTGGGCTGGGCGCCTCTATCGGCGCAGCGACGGCCACCGGAAAAACCGTTGTAAACGTTGCGGGCGACGGCAGCTTCCATATGAATATGCAGGAAATTGTAACAGCCGTACAAAACAACCTGCCCGTAAAGGTTCTGGTTATGAACAACAACGTGCTGGGCATGGTGCGCCAGTGGCAAAAAATATTGTTTGACAAACGCTATTCCCAGACCACGCTCAACCGGCCGACAGACTACAGTAAGCTGGCAGAGGCGCTGGGTGCAAAGGCTGTACGCATAGACGACCCCAAAAAAATGGGCGCGGCATTCGAAGAAGCATTTTCCATTCCCGGCCCTGTTATCATCCAGTGCGATATCCACGAGGACGAAAACGTACTGCCCATGGTTCCGGGAGGGAAGCCGTTCGACGATATTATCCTGGACTGGGAAAATAAATGACGACCGCTGCTTTCCGCCATACCAATCCGCTATGTTTTTACTGCCGGAGTGATATATAATGGAAACAAAAAAGGCTTTTACAAAAACGGAGGATCTATCATGATCAGAAGATATGTACTGTCGGTACTGGTAAAAAACACATCGGGCGTGCTGTCCAAGGTTGTGGGGCTGTTTTCGCGGCGCGGTTATAATATCCGGTCTTTGTCTGTGGGCGAAACGCACGACCCGCTCCTCTCCCGCATCACCATTGAAATCATGGGGGACGAGACCGTTCTGGAGCAGATTAAAAAACAGCTTGCCAAGCTGGAGGACGTTGAAAAAGTAAAGGGCATACGCTCCAAAAGCTCGGTATACCGCGAGCTTGTGCTGCTCAAGGTAATGGTGGATGCAGGCAAACGGCGAGATGTATTCGAGCTGTGCGAAGTGTTTCGTACAAAGATCGTCGACATTAGCAAGACCTCGCTCATCATCGAGCTATCCGGCTCGCCGGAAAAAAATGATGCCTTCATCGAAATGCTTTCGGATTACGGCATTATAGAAATGTCCCGCACCGGCATTACCGCGCTGGAGCGCGGCGACCGCTCCATCCACACAAACGGTAAACAGTAAATTGGCATAAAAATTTGAAAATAGAAAAGCATCCGGTTGCCCGGAAAGGCCCCGGTGCAAAGAAGCGCACAGCCATGCAGGAGAGATAGAATTTTTTGATTCATCGAAATCGCATGGATGGGCGCAGACAACGCAGATGTCATGCTTTTATAGGCGGCTTGAGAATATTTTAGAAAGAGGTAAAAAAACAATGAGCGTACAAATGTATTATGAAAAGGACTGCGATCTTTCTCTTTTAAAGAACAAAACAATTGCCATTATCGGCTATGGTTCGCAAGGACACGCACACTCCTTGAATTTGAAGGACAGCGGCGTAAACGTCGTCGTAGGGCTGTATGAAGGAAGCAAATCCTGGAAAATTGCCGAAGACGCCGGACTGACCGTTAAAACTGCTTCCGAAGCTGCCAAAATGGCGGACATCGTGATGATCCTTGTCAACGACGAGCTGCAGGGCAGCCTGTACGACCGGGATATTGCCCCGCATATGACGGAAGGCAAATCGCTCGTATTCGGCCACGGCTTCAACATCCATTTCGGGCAAATCGTTCCGCCGGAAAATGTGGACGTTTGGATGGTTGCTCCCAAAGGCCCCGGCCACACAGTCCGCTCTCAATACCTGGAGGGGCGCGGCGTTCCCAGCCTCATCGCCATCCAGCAGAACGCGACGGGCAAAGCGAAGGAGCTTGCGCTGGCATATGCCGCGGGCATCGGCGCGGGGCGCGCGGGCATTTTTGAAACGACGTTTAAAGAGGAGACGGAAACCGACCTCTTTGGCGAACAGGCTGTGCTTTGCGGGGGCGTTACAGAGCTCATTAAAGCGGGCTTCGATACGCTGGTAAACGCCGGATACGCGCCCGAGATGGCGTACTTCGAATGCTGCCACGAAATGAAGCTGATTGTAGACCTCATAAACGAAGGCGGCCTTTCGATGATGCGCTATTCCATTTCGGACACAGCCGAATACGGAGATTATGAAACAGGCAAACGCATCATTACAGAAGACACCCGCAAGGAGATGAAGGAAGTACTGTCTGAAATACAAGACGGCACGTTTGCGCGCAATTGGATGCTCGAAAATCAGGTAAAACGACCGCACTTTATGGCAAAGCGCCGCATGGAGCAAAACTCGCAGATTGAAACGACGGGCGCAGAGCTGCGCTCTAAAATGAGCTGGCTGAAGGATAAAAAATAAGTAAGGATAAAAACAAATGAGAAGTGACTCGATCAAAAAAGGAACAGACCGTGCGCCGCACCGTTCGCTGCTGCACGCGCTGGGACTGACGGAAGAAGAGCTGTCCCGGCCGCTGATTGCGGTTGTAAACGCGCACAGCGAGATCGTTCCCGGCCATATGCATCTGGATAAGATCACCGAGGCGGCCAAAGCAGGCGTACGCATGGCGGGGGGAACGCCTATCGAATTCCCCGCTATTGGCGTGTGCGACGGTATTGCAATGGGCCACGAGGGCATGCGCTATTCGCTGCCCACGCGCGAGCTGATTGCGGACAGTGTGGAAAGCATGGCAATGGCGCACGCGTTTGACGGCATGGTGCTGGTACCCAACTGCGATAAAATCGTGCCCGGTATGCTGATGGGCGCGGCGCGGGTCAATATTCCCGCAATCGTCATTTCGGGCGGACCCATGCTGGCCGGGCATGTGCAGGGCAAAAAAACCAGCCTGTCCAGCATGTTTGAAGCGGTGGGCGCGCATGCCGCCGGAAAGCTGGACGATGCAGGGCTGCTGGACTACGAGCAAAACGCCTGCCCGACCTGCGGAAGCTGTTCGGGCATGTATACGGCAAACTCCATGAACTGCCTGTGCGAAGCGCTGGGCATCGCGCTGCCCGGCAACGGAACCATTCCCGCGGTTTCTTCCGCGCGCATCGCGCTGGCAAAGCACGCCGGTATGCAGGTATTGGAGCTGGTAAGGCAGGATTTGAAGCCGCGCGACATCATGACAAAACGGTCGTTCGAAAACGCGCTGGCTGTCGATATGGCGCTGGGCTGCAGCACCAACAGCATGCTGCACATTCCGGCCATCGCACACGAATGCGGCATCAAGATAGACCTGCACCATGTAAACACCATCAGCGAAAAAACGCCCAACCTGTGCCACTTGGCGCCGTCCGGTCCGTTTTATGTGGAAGACCTGGATGCAAGCGGCGGCGTTTCTGCCGTACTGGCCGAGCTGCACAAAAAAATGCTGGTTGCCGATACAAAAACAGTCAGCGGCCGCCTGAGCGAGCGGCTCAAAAATGCACAGATCACCGGCGACGCCATTCGCCCGATCGAAAACCCCTATTCGGAAAACGGCGGAATTGCCGTATTGTTCGGCAATATCGCGCCGGACGGCTGCGTCGTAAAACGTGCGGCGGTTGCGCCGGAAATGCTCAAAAAACGGGCATGCACCGCCAAGGTTTTTGACAGTGAAGAGCAAGCGTACGCCGCAATCATGGATCAAAAAATTGTAAAAGGCGATTGCGTCGTCATCCGCTACGAGGGGCCAAGGGGCGGCCCGGGCATGCGCGAAATGCTTGCCCCCACATCGGCAATCGCAGGTATGGGGCTGGATAAGGACGTCACACTGATAACAGACGGTCGTTTTTCCGGCGCAACGCGCGGCGCGGCCATCGGCCATATCTCTCCGGAAGCGGCGGCGGGCGGGCTGATCGCGGTTGTCGAAAACGGCGATACAATTGAAATCGATATAGAAAAATACTCTATCCATCTGGCAGTTGAACCTAAAATTCTGGACGACCGACTTAGTCGCTCGCAGTTAAAGCCGCCGAAGGTATCTTCCGGCTGGCTCGCGAGGTACGCAAGAATGGTCCAAAGCGCAGATACCGGCGCAGTTCTGGAATAGCGGGCACGAGGGCCCTTTGAAAGCTGGCCTTTCCGGTCAGCAAAACAACTGTTAGAGGAGAATTGAAACATGAAACACGTAAAAATTTTTGATACAACATTGCGCGACGGAGAACAATCTCCGGGATGCAGCATGAACCTGAGCGAAAAAATTGAGATTGCCAAACAGCTGGAAATCATGAAGGTAGATGTAATGGAGGCAGGCTTTGCCGTTTCCTCTCCGGGAGATTTCGAAAGTGTGAAAACCGTTGCGGAAACTGTCAAAGACAGTGCTGTCGCGTCTCTCTCACGAGCGGTTAAAAAAGACATCGACGCATCGTACGAAGCATTAAAAGGTGCGCTGGCGCCGCCGCGAATTCATATCTTTTTGGCAACATCGCCGCTGCATATGGAATATAAGCTGAAAATGACCCCCGACCAGGTTTTGGAAAACATCAAAGAATCGGTATCATATGCCAAAACACTTGTTTCAGATGTAGAATTTTCTGCTGAAGACGCATCGCGCAGCGACCGTGAGTTTTTGGCAAAGGCTGTCCGCACCGCTATTTTGGCAGGTGCAACAACAGTTAACATTCCGGATACGGTAGGCTATGCGCTGCCGCACGAAATGTACGATCTGATTTCTTACCTGGTGCAAAATGTGGATGGAATAGAAAATATTGACATTTCTGTACACAACCACAACGACCTGGGTATGGCAGTTGCAAACACCATGGCCTCCATCCGCGCAGGTGCAACACAAGCAGAGGTCACTGTAAACGGCATCGGCGAGCGGGCCGGCAACGCTTCGCTGGAAGAGGTCGTTATGGCAATGAAAACAAAGGGCCAGGCGCTTGATGCGGACTGCAATATCAACACCAAGCAAATTTACCGCACGTCACGCTTGCTGTCCAAAATCATCGGCGTGTCCATTCCGCCAAACAAGGCAATTGTGGGCGCCAATGCATTCGCGCACGAATCGGGCATCCACCAGCATGGCGTACTGGCTAACCGCGAAACCTACGAAATTATGACGCCCGAGTCGGTCGGCCTGTCCACCAACAAAATGGTATTGGGAAAGCATTCGGGCCGCCATGCGTTCGACGAATTTTTGAAGGAGCTGGGCTATCACCTGTCTCAGGAGGAACTGAACACTGCTTTTTCCCAGTTCAAGGACTTGTGCGACAAGAAAAAGGAAGTTACAGAGTACGATATCGAGGCATTGGTCGCGCAGGAATCAGGCAAGGTGACGGAGCATTATAAATTGAAGCAATTCGTTGTAAACAGCGGCAACACTATGCAGGCTACCGCAAGCGTTACGCTAGAAGATATGGGCGGCGCCGAACAAGCACAGGTCGCGTTTGGGGACGGTCCGGTAGACGCAGCCTACCAGGCGATCGAAAAAATCGTTCCTATGCCCATCAAACTGCAAAACTATAAGATCAATGCCGTTACCCACGGCGAAGACGCCTTGGGTGAAGTCGTTATCAAGGTATCGTCCGAAAACCGCACCGTCACTGGCCGCGGTCTTTCGACAGACATTATTGAGGCTTCCATACTGGCGTATATCAACGGTATCAACAAGCTGCTGGCATAGCGGGCGGGCCCTGCCCGCAGACCGGCCGCCTAAATACCACGCGGAAATATAAGCCGTATCTCCGCGATGCATAGCAACGATGGCAAGTGCGGCAGCACACCGCTATACAGGCGCTCGCGGACTTTGCCACAAAAAACTATGCGAAACACGGGATATGGATGTAGCACTCTCTTTTTCGCGAAGGACAAACTGCCGGCTAGCCTGCCGGCGAACGGAGAAACAATGGAAAAAATAACCGTATTCGATTCCACCCTGCGGGACGGCATGCAGTCCGAAAGCATCGCCTTTTCGGTGGAAGACAAACTGAAAATTGCAAAAGCGCTGGACGAACTGGGCATAGATTATATAGAGGCGGGCAACCCCGGCTCCAACCCCAAAGACCTGGAGTTTTTCAAGCGCGTAAAAAGGGAGTCCTTCGAGCACGCAAAGCTGTGCGCCTTTGGAAGCACACGCCGCAAAGACATGCGCGCCGCCGATGACGCCAATGTTGTTTCGCTGCTGGAGGCAAAAACACCCGCCGTATCTATTTTCGGCAAGTGCTGGGACTTGCATGTAACGGACGTTATTCGCGCCACACTGGAAGAAAACCTGGATATGATCCGCGATACGGTATCCTACATGAAAGAAAACGGAAAGTTTGTGATTTTTGACGCCGAGCATTTTTACGATGGGTATAAAAACAATCCGGGGTATGCCATTGCTGCGCTGGGTGCGGCAATGGAGGGCAATGCAGATGTGCTCTGCCTGTGCGATACAAACGGCGCCACCTACACCGCCGATATTTATGACATAACGCGCGCGGTGCACAAGGTGTTTCCCGGCGTAGAGCTTGGAATACACTGCCACGACGATACCGGGCTTGCCGTCGCCCAGACGATGGCGGGCGTCGACGCGGGCGTGCGGCACATCCAGGGAACATTTATCGGGTTTGGCGAACGCTGCGGAAACGCAAACCTTTCCACGCTTATCCCCAATTTGGAGCTTAAGCAGGAGTATTTTTGCATCGGCAGCGAAAACATGACAAAACTGACCGAAACGGCGCGGCGCATTGCGGATATTTCCAATATCTGGCTGGCGTCCTCCATGCCGTATGTGGGCAAAAGCGCTTTTGCGCACAAAGGCGGTATGCACATAGACGGCGTAAACAAAGTCTCTAAAAGCTTCGAGCACACACCGCCCGAATCGGTGGGCAACGAGCGTCGCTTTTTGATGAGCGAGGTATCCGGAAAGGCAACGCTGATCAAAAAAATCCACCGCGTTATGCCGGATATCGACCCGAAAGCGCCGGTCGTCGGAGAAATACTGGACCAGCTCAAGCAGCTCGAATTCGAAGGCTACCAGTTTGAAGCGGCAGAGCAAAGCTTTTACCTGCTCATCCGCCGTATTTTAAACAAACAGAAAACGTTTTTTAAGCTGGAGTATTTTAAAACCATCGGCGAGGAGCCCCACCTCAATACCGAATACCCTGCGTCTGCCATCGTTAAGGTAAACGTGGGCGGGGAAACAAAAATCACCGGCGCGGAGGGCGACGGCCCTGTCCATGCCCTCGACCTTGCCCTTAGGGGCGCGCTTACCAAATTCTATCCGTCCCTTTCCGAAATGTACCTGACAGACTACAAGGTGCGCGTGCTCGAAAGTTCGGATACAACGGCCGCCAAGGTACGCGTGCTCATCGAGTCGACAGACGGCAAGCATACCTGGAATACGGTGGGCGTTTCCACCGACATTATACAGGCGAGCTTCCTTGCCCTTTCGGACTCTATCGAATACAAGCTCATCATGGACGACGAAGCGCATTCATGATACAGTAATATAGTAAAAGAAGCCGCCGGCGGCGGCACAGGAGGAAAATATATGGGAATGACAATGACCGAAAAAATACTGGCGGCGCATGCTGGGTTGCCTGCCGTGCACCCGGGCGAGCTGATATCCGTAAACCTCGACATGGTTTTGGCAAACGATGTTACGGCGCCCGTCGCCATCAGGGAGTTCAACAAAACCAAGCGGGATGTTTTCGATAATACGAAAATTTCCCTTGTAATGGATCATTTTACGCCCAACAAAGATATTAAAGCGGCGGAGCAGTGCAAATTCATCCGCGAATTCGCGCACCAGCACCACATCGTCAATTTTTACGATGTGGGAACAATGGGCATAGAGCATGCGCTGCTGCCCGAGAAGGGGCTTGTTATCCCCGGCGATACAGTAATCGGCGCAGACTCGCATACCTGCACCTACGGCGCGCTGGGCGCGTTTTCGACCGGCGTCGGCTCGACCGATATGGGCGCGGCCATGGCAACGGGCAGCGTGTGGATTAAGGTGCCGCCCACCATCCGCTTCAACCTGCGCGGCGAGCTCAACAAATATGTCAGCGGAAAAGACGTTATTTTGCACATCATCGGTATGCTGGGCGTAGACGGCGCGCTTTACAAATCGATGGAATTTGGGGGAGACGGCCTTGCTTCCCTGTCTATGGACGACCGGCTGTGCATCGCCAATATGGCCATTGAGGCGGGCGGCAAAAACGGCATCTTTGAGGTAGATGAGCAAACGGAAGAATTTGTCCGCCAGCGCACAGACCGCGAATATACCATATACGAGCCCGATTCCAACGCCGAGTACGAGCGCATTATCGATATCGACCTTTCCGGCATCCGGCCGACTGTCGCATTTCCGCATCTTCCGGAAAACACCAAAACCATAGACGAGATTACCGACGTCATCCTCATCGACCAGGTGGTAATCGGCTCGTGCACAAACGGCCGTATCAGCGACCTGCGGCAGGCCGCCGATATATTGGTTGGAAAAAAAGTCCACAAGGATGTCCGCACAATCATTTTCCCCGCCACGCAGGCCATTTACCTGCAGGCGCTGGAAGAGGGCCTTATTAAAATATTTGTGCAGGCAGGCTGTGCGGTGTCGACGCCCACATGCGGGCCGTGCCTGGGCGGACACATGGGCATTCTGGCTGCCGGCGAGCGCGCCGTTGCAACCACCAACCGAAATTTTGTCGGCCGTATGGGGCATGTGGATTCGGAAGTATACCTGGCCAGCCCTGCTGTTGCGGCAGCCAGCGCCATTGCAGGCAAAATAACCTCCCCCATGCGTGATATATAAGAAAGAGAGGATCATTTATGACAGCAAAAGGACATGTTTTTAAATACGGCGACAATGTAGACACAGACGTCATCATCCCCGCCCGTTACCTGAATACATCGGACGAAAAGGAGCTTGCTGCACACTGTATGGAGGATATCGATTCCACCTTTATTGAACGTGTACAGCCGGGCGATATTATTGTAGCGGAAAAGAATTTTGGCTGCGGCAGCTCGCGCGAGCATGCGCCCATTGCCATAAAAGCAGCGGGCATTAGCTGCGTCATTGCCAAAAGCTTTGCCCGCATTTTCTACCGGAATGCCATCAATATTGGGCTGCCCATCCTGGAGTGTGAGGATGCGGCAAACGAGCTTCGCCAGGGGGACGAGGTGGAGGTAGATTTCGATTCCGGCCTTATTAAAAACCTTACCCGGGGAAAAGAATACCGTGCAGAACCTTTTCCTCCCTTTATCCAAGATATTATATCGGCCGGCGGGCTAATCGAGTCGATTAAAAAGAATAAGTAGTATCATTCTTTAGTCATAAGCTTACGCCGGCCCTATGCCGCCTTTCCCGTTTCTAGCAAACTATCGGCAGTGTTTCCCTTTTCAGGAGCGCTGCCGATTTTTTCCCTCTTTTTGTGTATGGCGCTGCTTGCCAGGCTTACTGCCCGATGCCCGTAGGCCTGTTTTTTGACGCTTTATTCTTGCATACACGCGCTAAAGCGCCTATAATGGTATGGGCAAAAGTATCTGTATATAGAGAGGATTGGATATGAAAAAAACCTTACTCATACTTACTATAGCTGTGCTTCTTTTTGTTTTTTCCGGATGCGGCATATCGGCAAACGAGTTGTCGTCCCTTTACGAAAACCTTACCAACACACAATTACAGATCGACGGCTTGGTTTCCGACCTGGCGTATGCCGAAACGCAAATTGAAACATTGGAGTCGGAGCTTGCGACCGTCACCGCTGAGCGAGACGAGCTTGCGGCGCAGCTTGAAGGCGCCGGAAATTCTGAATTTGGTATGGGCGGCGGCGTATCGGCGCCGGACGATGGCACGTTCATCCACGATGACGAGTACGTCACCATTGGCTACCTTGGCTGCGAAATCAATGACTGGGACGAGTTTGAAATGTTCTTTTACGTTGTAAACAAAACGGATGCCGAGCTTACATTCCAAGCCGATTCGCTTGCTGTAGACGGCGAAGACCTCGGTTATGTCGGCGGCAGCGACCATATTGCCCCTCAAAGCAGGGGATCCATATCCTTTTATACCGATGAGGTTTTTCCCATGCAGTCCCCTTCAACCATATCCGGCGTTATCAGCGTAATCGATTTCGAGGAAGAAACGCTTCCCAGTTTCTCGTACCCGGTCAGCTTTATCAATATAGAAGTTGAAAGCGGTGAAGACGCCCCCATGCCCACCGGCGACTTGCCCGACCCTGATGATGTGCCCATCCCGTCCGGCGGCACTGGTGCAACCATTTCAAAGGCCGAATACGACCAGCTGGAAGAGGGAATGAGCTACGAGGAAGTCTGCGCTATCATTGGCGGAGAGGGCGAAGCTCTTGCAGAATCAGGAACATTTGTAATGTATATGTGGCCGGGGGAAGGTTCTATTGGCGCCAATGCCAACGCTACCTTCATGGATGGAGAAATGATTAGCAAAGCCCAATACGGCTTATCGTGAAACATTTGTTCAAAGCCGATACCGAACTGTTTTTGTTGCAGTGTTTTTCTGTATCTGAATCGTTCTATATTTTTTGCTTCACTCGAGCCCATTTTTGCACGATAGTATAAATGATGTATCTTTTCGCGGAGAGTAAGTATGATGTCGGATAAAAACGCAAACATCCTGTCTTTTCTGATTACCGGCAGTCTGTTTTTTTTGTGGCAGTTTTCTGCTACGCTTATGTCGCATTACTATTTAGCATTCTGCGGCCTGCCGGATTTAGAGGTGCAGGTAAGCATTGTTTTTTATGCAGCCGGCGCAGGGGGCATCCTTGCCGGCGGTTTTTTGGGCGACAAAATGATTTCCTTTTCCTCCCGCCGAAAGCGGTTTGGTGTTTTTGCGCTTATTGCGGGTATTCTCAATATTCTGCGCTATGCTGCGCCCAATTCTTCAATTTTTATCATTTTTACTGCTTGCAGCAGTTTTTTGGGATTTTCCATCATCAGCGTGCTGGCACTCGATTTATTGAGAAAGCTTTTCTATAGCAGAAGGCCGCTCTTGCTAGCGCTTTCCATTGCACTTCCCGCACTGGCTCTTTTGCCTGCGCTCTCGTATGCTTTTTTCGCCCCGGCAGAATATGCCGCGCAGCTGTTTATGGTCATTGCATCTGCCGCCATGTTTTTATTGTTTTATTTCTTGTTCTTTCAATCGTGGACGCGTGCAGCCTTTTCCATTAAGCCGGACAGCAGCATCCCCCTTTCCCAGCCCGAATTTCCTGGGCTTGTCCGAAAGGGCGCCATGTGCCTGTTTTCTGGCGCAGCGCTGTATGGCGTTGTATCGGCCCTATCCTCTTCGCTGATGGAAACGGATATACTTTTGTCCTCCTCGCTGGAGTTTCGGGTCTTTATGCCGCTTGTTTCCGCACTTTTATGCCTGCTGCTCGGCCATCGCCTCTCTGCTTTTGTCTCCATCCTTTTGCTTATTCCCGCGGCTGTTTTGCTTGTACTTCCCCCGGCGGCCATTTCCGGCCCGGTTTTTACGCTTGTACAAAATGTGGGCGTATATCTGTTTTTGATCCCTATGCTGTCTGTCTTTGTAGATATGACGCGATATGCACGCTATCCTGGAGTCGTTTGCGCATTTGGGCTGCTTTCTGTCTGTATTTTTAATATCGTAGGCGCAATTGACTTTTCGGTTTCCAGCACAATTGCCCGCTATGTTTTATTTGCGGTGTGTGTAGCAGGCCTCGTATTTGCCGTTTATTCTCTGCGCTCCTTTTTTGTCACGCTTAACGGGTATTACATTTACCACTCCAAATGGGAATGGGATGACGCTAAAAAGGAATTTACCGACATTGCATTGCAGGAAGCTGCTTTTATGGAGGGTTTTGGTTTAAGCAGGCTACAGGCGCACACGCTTATGCTTTATTTGAAGGGGCAGAATGAAAGCGAAATTTCTGAAAACCTTTTCCTGCCCGCTTTGCTGGTGAAGATTGAACTTAAAACAATTCGCAAAAAAGCCGCTGTACAAAACGATTCCGATTTGCTTACAGCGGCAGGGAGCGTCATTTCTGAGTACGAAGCCTTGCGCGCAGAAAATGTTCAGGGTATTGAGCAATAGGCTACTCTGCGTTTTTCAAATACCCATACAGCTGTTCGAGCTGTTCTTTTGTATAATAGTCGATCGTAATTTTTCCTTTTTCCAGATTGCCGTTTATGCGTACCTTTGTGGAAAGCGCTTTCGATATTTCCTCTTCCGCCTGCAGAATTTCGAGCGCCTGTTTCTTTTTTTGTTTTGCTTTTTTTGCGGGGGAAGATTGCAGCTCCTGCACCAGCTTTTCGGCCTGGCGCACAGAATATTCCCTTGATACGATGAGGTTTGCTGTGTCCAATATGCGCTTCTCGTCCTGAAGGGGCAGCAGGCAGCGTGCATGCCCGGCCGAAAGCGTTCCGTCCATAACCATTTTCTTCACTTTTTCCGGTAGGGACAAAAGCCGCATTAGGTTTGCGATTGCGCTGCGGGATTTTCCCACGCGTTCCGCTACTTCCTCCTGCTTGAGGCTATATTCCGTAACCAGGCGGTTTAACGCATCTGCCTGTTCCATTGGGTTGAGATCTTCGCGCTGGATGTTTTCGATGAGGGAAAGTTCGAGTATTTGTCTGTCTGTGAATTCTTTCACAATTACTGGTATTTTCGTCAGCCCGGCAATTTTGGCGGCACGGAAGCGCCGCTCGCCTGCAACGATCGTATATCGGCCTTCCTTTTGACATACGATAACCGGCTGCATGATCCCATGGACTTTAATAGACTGCGCCAGTTCGTCCAGCTTTTCCTTATCAAAGTTTTTGCGCGGTTGGCTCTGGTCGTTGTCGACCAAATATATATCTACTTCTGTTACGCTGTTTTCATTCTGCGCACTGCCGCCCGGCAGTTCGACCATCAGTGCGCCCAAGCCTTTTCCCAGGCCTCTTTGTTTCGGTTTTGCCATTTTTTATTGCCCCTTTAAAAATTCTTGTGCCAACTCGGTATAGGCTACCGACCCCAGGCATTTTTCGTCGTATATGATAACAGGCAGTCCATAGCTTGGCGCCTCTCCCAACCGAACGTTCCGGGGGATAACCGTTTGGTATACCTTGTTTTTGAAAAACCGGCGTACTTCCTCCACCACCTGCAACGAAAGGTTCGTCCGCCCGTCAAACATCGTTAGTACGACCCCCTCCACTTCCAGGCTGGGATTAAGTGTCTGACGCACCAGCTTTACCGTATTCATCAACTGTGTGAGCCCTTCCAGCGCATAGTATTCGCACTGGATGGGAACCAAAATTTTATCTGCGGCCGTCAGCGCATTGAGAGTAATAAGCCCCAACGACGGCGGGCAATCCATGAATATATAGTCGTACAAATGCACAATGTCTGCAAGCGCACGCTTGAGCACCGTCTCGCGCGCCATCATGGAGACCAGCTCTACCTCTGCGCCCACAAGGTCTATGGTTGCGGGCATAAGGTCGAGCGTTTTGATCATCGTTGGTTTGATTGCCTCCAGCGCGGACGCGTTCGATATCAAAACATCGTAAGAGGACTTCGCCAGGTTTAGCCGCTCTACCCCCAGCCCGCTTGTAGAATTGCCTTGCGGGTCGATATCGATGAGGAGGACCCGTTTGCCCTCGTTTGCAACACAGGCCGCTAAGTTAATTGCCGTTGTTGTTTTTCCTACGCCGCCCTTTTGATTGGCGATTGCCGTTATTATACCCAATTTTTGTATATCTCCCATTTCATTTCATGTAAACATGCCTTATCATTATAAATCAAAACGCACGTTAATAAAAGGACTTATAATGGATTTTTTTTGATGCGCGCATAGTTGCGCGGATATTTTTCTTCTGTTTCCATTTTTTTCTAAACACCAGCACATTTCGATTGTAGCCATGGACAGGCATTTTTATCGTATCTGTCCATTCTGTATGCAGGTGCAGCAGCGCATTTTCTGCTTGGGTAAGCTCTTTTTTGTAGTCGCCTTTATACGCCAAAAACAGCCCATCTACCTTTAAAAAAGGTATGCACAGTTCCAAAAGCATATCGAGCGAGGCGACCGCACGGCTGACGCATACATCGAAGCTACCTCGGTATTCTTCCCTGGCGGCGGCTTCCGCACGCCCGCAAATGACCGATATCTCTATTCCCGCTTCTTTGGCGGCTTTTGCAATGAACGCACACTTTTTCTCCGTTGCCTCGAGCGCATACGCGTCTATATCTGGTCGGATGATTTTTAACGGGGCAATGGGGAAGCCCGCTCCGCTGCCTACATCGAGCACACTGGAGTTTTGCGGAATCGCCTGAGCCACGGTTATACTGTCAAAAAAATGATGGAGCGCCGCTTCCTCCGGCTCTATGTTGCTGGTCAGGTTAAATTCCTTATTATTCTCCACAAGCGCATGATAATAGCGTTCCATGCTGTGCAATTGAGCGACGGACAGCTCGATTTCCGCAGGCTGGGTCAGTTTTTCGATATAGTATATAAAATCCTTCATGTATTCTCCGGAAAATGTTTCACGTGAAACATTTTTGACCACTTGTTTTTCGCATCAATGTTTCACGTGAAACATCAACCGTTTTGCTTTGCCATCAGATAAACCAACAGCACCGATATATCCGCAGGAGACACGCCGGATATACGGGAGGCCTGCCCAACATTGAGCGGCCGAATTTTTTTGAGTTTGGCACGCGCTTCCAGCCGCAGGCTGCCGACCGCATCGTAATCGATGTCCTCCGGAATTAGCCTGCTTTCCAGCGCCTTGCTCTTTTCTATTTGCTGCACCTGTTTTTCAATATAGCCGGCATATTTTATACTCGTTTCTATTTGCAGCGCAATCTCTTCGTCCGCATCGGGCATTTCCCGGTCTATAAGCCGCAAATCGGCATAGTGCACCTGAGGCTTGATCAGCAGTTCCGACAATTTGAGCCCCCGCGCTTCCCCCGAAATATTATGATGCACATAAAAGCGCTTGACGTCCTCTCTGGAAACCGCTTTCGTTTGAAGCCGATTCAGCTCGGAATGGATCAACTCCATTTTATACATGTAGCGGTCGTAACGCTTGTCCGAAACAAGGCCAACCTCGCGCCCGATTTGTGTAAGGCGCGTATCTGCGTTGTCTTGCCTGAGCAAAAGCCGATACTCTGCCCGCGACGTCATCATACGATATGGCTCCTGCGTTCCCTTTGTTACCAAATCGTCGATTAGCACACCCGCATACGCCTGCGCACGGGTCAACACGACGGGCGGCTCTCCGTCCAAATATCGGCAGGCGTTCACTCCGGCAATAAGCCCTTGCACGGCCGCTTCCTCGTACCCGGACGTGCCATTGATCTGTCCGGCAAAAAAAAGGCCGTTCACGTCCTTTGCTTTCAGGCCTGGTTCCAATACCGTCGGGTCGATCAGGTCGTACTCGATGGCATATGCCGGGCGCACAAAATGCACATTTTCCAGCC
Organism: Christensenellaceae bacterium; assembly: GCA_050945895.1. Classification (GTDB taxonomy): domain Bacteria; phylum Bacillota; class Clostridia; order Christensenellales; family Christensenellaceae; genus JBMNTU01. Next base: position 20,217 of record JBMNTU010000007.1, read on the forward strand.
CCGGAACCGTTCGATACAACGCGACCTGCACATCCAGCGGCAGACTGGAAGACATGCCCTGTACATAATATTCATTGGTGTTACGGCCCTCCGGCTCCAAAAACAGCTGATGCCTTTCCTTATCCGGAAACTTTACGATCTTATCCTCGATGGACGGACAATAGCGCGGACCCACGCCCTCGATCAACCCACTGTAAAGCGGGCTCCTATGAAGGTTTTCACGGATGATATCGCGCGTTTTACTATTTGTATAAGTAAGGTAACACAAAGCCTGTTCTCTTTTAATTTCGCCACTCATAAAAGAGAAAGGAATAATTTTTTCATCGCCATACTGCGGTGTTGTTTTGGAAAAATCGATGCTGCGTGCGTCTACACGCGCCGGCGTACCCGTTTTAAAACGCTGCAACGAAAAGCCAAGCTTTTGCAAGCTGCTGCTAAGGTAATTCGCCGGAAAGAGGCCTGCCGGGCCGGACTCTTTTGTATATTCCCCAACAATGATTTTTCCCTTCAAATAAACGCCCGTAGCAAGAATAGTGACTGATGCCAAATACTCTGTTCCCATTGCGCCGCGCACACCAATGACACCATTGTCATCCGCAAGAATATCCGTGATTTCGTCCTGCACAAGCTGCAAATTGTCGGTGTTTTCCAGCACCTCTTTCATGGCCGCCTGGTAATGCTTTTTGTCCATTTGCGCACGAAGCGAGTGCACGGCCGGGCCTTTCTTTGTATTGAGCATTTTGATCTGTATGAATGTTTCATCTGCTGTCAGCGCCATCTGCCCGCCCAGCGCGTCAATCTCCCGCACCAGATGCCCCTTGGCTGTGCCGCCGATTGCAGGATTGCATGCCATCAGCGCAATGCTGTCCATGTTGATCGTCACAAGCAGCGTCTTTTTTCCAAGACGCGCAGCAGCAAGCCCCGCCTCTACTCCGGCGTGCCCTGCTCCCACAACGATCACATCATACTTTCCTGCCGTATACAAAACAATTTCTCCCCATAACATCTGCTGCTTTTTACCCAACGCAGCTATTTTCCCAAGCAAAACTTTTCAAAGATTCGGTCTATAATATCTTCAGACACCGTATTTCCTGTAACTTCGCCCAGCGCACTCCACGCCGCGTTCAGGTCGATTGTCACACAATCCATATCCATCCCACCCTTTAACTCGGCAAGCGCTTCATCTATATGGCCTGCCGCCGCATCCAACAAATAACGGTGTCGCTCGTTTGTAATAAGCATATCTTCGTCTGCCGCATGATCGGCCAGGGCATACGCATAAATCCTTTTTTTCAAACTTTCTATACCCTCTCCCGTTTTTGCCGACAGGCGGAGCACATCATTGCCAAATATTGCAGGGATTTCTATGCTTTCTGAGCGCCTCTCAGAAAGATCGATTTTATTCAACGCGACTATAACATCGTCTCCGTTTTTTTCGATGCTCTCAAACGCGCGCTGGTCTTCGCCATCGATTCCGGCCTGCTCATCCAGCAGAAATATCACCAATTTACTGTCGTTTGCGGCGTTTTTCGACCGTTTTACGCCTTCGTTTTCAATTGTATCGTTCGTTCTTCGTATTCCTGCCGTATCTTTCAGATTAATCAATATTCCATCTATGTAAAAGCTTTGCTCCACAACATCCCGTGTTGTGCCGGGCACGTCTGCCACAATCGCTTTGTCTGCCTGCACCAACCTATTTAGCAGGGAAGATTTTCCGGCATTGGGCTTTCCTATAATCGCAACGTCCAGGCCGTGGCGCAACACCCGGCCCTGGTCGAACGTTACGGACAAATTTCGAATCTCCATCAGCAGGCGTTCCAATACAGGAAGGCTGCTGTCGGCTATTTCCGTTTCCAGATCCTCCTCCGGATATTCCACCGCGGCATTCACCTCGGCCAAAAGATCTGTGAGCCGTTCTTGAAAACCCGTTACAATTGTTTTGAGCTTTCCCTCCAGCTGTTTCATAGACATTTTTGCCCCCGCCTCGGAAACAGCAGATATATAATCGGCCACCGCTTCCGCCTGGGTGAGGTCCATTTTGCCATTCAAAAAAGCACGCCTTGTAAACTCCCCCGGCTGCGCCGGACGAGCACCGCACTCATACACATATTGCAGCACATTCCGAACGCCCACAGCGCCCCCGTGGCAATGGAGTTCTGCCGTATCTTCCCCGGTATAAGAGCGCGGCGCAAAAAAAAGCACGGCCAATCCCTCGTCCAGCAAAACACCCTTGCTTTTGATACTGCCAAAGTACATCTGTCCGTGGGTATAGCCACTTTTTTTGGAAAAAACTTTTTTTAGCACATCGTGCGCTTTACTGCCGCTAATCCGGATAATTGCAACGCCTCCGGTTCCCGGGGGGGTTGCAACCGCGGCAATGGTATCGTTTACTAGCATTTGCTTTCGTGCGCTCCTGTCTTCCAGCCTGCTGATAAAAAAACCCGACGTCTTCGGCCGGGTTTCTGGTCGGTCAAAATTATTCGTTGCCTCTCTTTCGCCGCACAACCACGCGCCTGTAAGGCTCTTCGCCTTCCGAATAGGTCACCACCCTCGGATTGTTCTGCAGGGTTGCATGCAATATGCGCCGTTCGTACGGGTTCATCGGCTCCAGCGTAATGGGTTTTCCCGTTTTGGATACTGTATTCGCCAGCCGCTTGGCAAGCTTTTCCAGCGTTTGCTCCCGTTTTTGACGATAGTTTTCGGCATCAAGCATCACTTTTGTATAGTCTTCACGCCCGCGGTTGATTACAAGCCCGGTCAGGTACTGCAGCGCGTCCAGCGTATCTCCGCGGCGGCCGATTACAACAGCCGTATCTTTGCCGTATATATCAATCTTTTTAATACCGTTCTCTTCTTCGCCCAGTTGGCAGGATACATCAATTTTCATTTTTGCAAAAAGCTCATTCAAAAAAAACTCCGGCTGGATGTCCGCAGCTACGGATGATTCTGCTTCTCCTTTTTTGCTTAGGCGGACAAGCGCATTTTTTCCAAGCCCAAAAATGCCTTTAGATCCTTCTTGTATAATTTCAATATCGACCTCGTCAAGCGCAAGGCCCATTTCGTTCAAACCGTTGAAAATTGCCTCGTCTACCGTCTTTCCCTTTGCTTCTACATATTCCACAAGAAACTCCTCCTGTCGTTATTCAATAACAATTTCCTTTACCTTCTTCTTTTCCCTCACGTTCTTTATAAGCCCCACAACCCGCATCTGGGCAAAGGCATACAGGCTGGATACCGTCCAATAAAGTGCAAAGGCCGCATTAGAGGTAAGACAGATGATCACCGAAAAAATAGGCATAAAATACATCATCATTTTGCTCGTTTGCTGCGTTGTTGCCGCGGCATTTGGGTCTGCCCCCGCCATCATAGGCGTTGCTGCGGCAGCATTGCTGGCCGCCGGGGCAAATTTTTGCTGCAAGAACAATGATACACCCGCCATCGCCGGCAGGATAAACCAGCCGTTGTTGAACTCCGGCTGCATAACGCCGTTTTGGCCCAGCACATATTGCACGCCGTTTGCTTCGATGATTCCCTGCTTTAAGGCATTGTATGTTGCGCCGTCGCCGGCAATCCACATCGTATCGTTGGCAAAGGACAAAATATCATGATCCTGCAAAAGCGCCAGCGCCTGCGGGGAAATATAGCTGGAGTAAGATTGTACAAAGCCTAAAAACTCTTCCGCCGTAGGCAATATTCCCGAAAAGCCATTATCCGGCTGCCAGAAATTCTTTACCCAGAAAAAGTTGGGAAGATCGATCGTAGATGCGCCGTTTTGGGCCGCATCCAAAATCATACCAACTGTTTGCTCGCTCGCCAGCACACGCATCGCGCCGAAAAATGCAAACCAAATGGGCAGCTGGATGAGCGACTGCACGCACCCGAACATCGGCCGGACATTCATTTTACGGTACAATTCGCGCTGCTTTCTTTGTATTTGCTGTGGGTTGTTTTTGTAGCGCTTTTGCAAAGACTGCAGCTCTGGCCCAAGCGCCGCCATACGCGACTGGTTCCGCCGTTGGTAAAGATCGATCGGCAAAAGCGCCAGGCGAATGATAATCGTCAGCGTAATAATTGCTGCTGCGTAGTTTAGAAACAAACTATCCAGGCCGTTCAGGCACCAGACAAAAAACTCCGAAATAAAATTATTGCTTAAAAACTCCAATCAACGCTCCCTTATTGCCATACACATGGCCTCCACTGGTTTATGGCAAGTGGCCTACCAGACTGCCCCTTATGGTACGGGGTCATACCCACCTTCAAAAAAAGGACTACACCTCAAAAAACGTTTTAACGCCAAAAATGCGCCCTTTGCGGCGCCATACTTTGTAATCGCCTGCGTGGCGTATACAGAACATGTCGGCGTATACTTGCACTGCGCAGATATATATGGTGATATCGCACCCTGGTAAAACTTTATCAGGGAAAGCAACAGTTTTTTCATGTGAACCTCTGGGAATCCGGGTCCTTAGGACACACGTCAGACAAAACCCCGGCCTTTTTAAGCAGGTATTCCATCTGCTTTTTTATCTGGCTGAATGCTGCATCCTTTATGGTTGGTCGCGCAATAAAAATAATGCTGTAGTTGCCGGATGTATATGGAAGGCAAAGCCTGAGCGCCTCTTTAAGCCGACGCCTTGCTTTGTTCCTTACAACGCTGTTCCCAACCTTTTTGCTTACAGAAAAGCCTGCCCGAACCCCGCCATACCGGCTTTTTGCAACAATCAGCACCAAATCGCCGGTTGCCATGTTCTTTCCTTTTCTGTGAACAAAACCAAACTCTTTATTTTTTTTGAGCGTATTAAGCGCAGGCATACGTCCGTTTAGGCCGACAATTTCTTCCTGCCCTTAGCGCGCCTGCTCCTTAAAACATTCCTTCCGGATTTTGTTTTCATGCGCTTCATAAAACCGTGAATACGGCTGCGCTTTCTTTTTTTGGGCTGATAGGTCATCTTCATAGCTCTATTCTCTCCACTTCTATATGGTTTTTTACCTTCTTATGCAAAACGCCATAAAAATACGTCTACCATTATATATTTATTCCTGATTGGTGTCAACTTTCTTTTCTCGATTCCCTGCCAAAAGTCATTTTAAATTTTATCCACATTTTTTTCTAACTTTCTTTCAAATTGTATTGAAGTTTTGGCTGGGTTTATGATATGATAACTATGCTTTTAGCGCGGTATTATGCGGAAAAATTGGTTATATTATTGTGGATATTACTGTGGATAGTTGTGGATGATTTTCCTGCTTTTTGATATCTTACGGAAAAATACAGAGAAAATTATGTGCATAACTTTTCGAGTGAATAGGGGATATTTTCTATGAGTGTTTTTAATATACTGTGGGAACGAACATTGAATTATTTGGAAGAGGAGCTTCCTATGTTTCAGTTCAATGTTTGGATCAAAGAATTAAAGCCGGTCAAAGAAGAAAACGATATTTATTATTTCGAGGTTTCCAGCGGTATGCATAAAAACCTGATGGAAGAAAAATATGCCGATATCATTGTACATACGATGCAGTCTGTATACGAAGAATTGTACGGCGTTTCGGGCGCAGATATCCATTTGAAATTTATTACCACGGACGACGAACCGGAAAACGAGCTTCCGCTGGCTGCAGAGCCGGAAAAGACTAAAGCGGATGTTTCTTCCTCTAAGTATGGCTCCGCATTCAACCTAAGCTCTAATTATACCTTCGATACATTTGTTGTAGGAGAATCTAACCAATTTGCAAATGCGGCCGCCAAGGCGGTTGCTTTTGCACCAGGAAAAGCATATAACCCTCTGTTTTTATACGGCGGCGTAGGTCTTGGAAAAACACACCTTATGCATGCAATCGGCAACTATATCCACGAGGCAAACCCCGAATCCGACATTGTATATGTGACCAGCGAAACCTTTACAAATGAGCTGATTCGAATGATCGGCCTTACCAATAAAAATTCGAATATAGACCTTCGCGAACAGTTCCGCAATAAATACCGCAAGGTAGACGTTTTGATGATTGACGATATCCAGTTTATTGCAGGAAAAGATACGACGCAGGATGAGTTTTTTCATACGTTTAATGCGCTCCACGAGCTCAACAAACAAATCATCATTTCTTCGGACAGGCCTCCTAAGGAAATGGAAAAGCTGGAAGAGCGAATTCGCTCGCGCTTTGAAGGCGGCCTCATTGCCGACATAAAACCGCCGGATTATGAAACGCGGGTCGCTATTTTGCTAAAAAAAGCACAGGCGATCCAAAATCCGGATATTCTACCCATTCGGGACGAGGTGTTCCACTATATTGCGCAGCAGCCAAACGCCAATATCCGAACACTGGAAGGCGCGTTGCAGCGCGTAATCATGTATGCGGAGCTCCACCGCCACTTAAAGCAACTAAAAGAAATTAATGTAGATATTGCAAAAGAGGCGTTGGAAGACTTTTTTGACGAGCCAACCATTCGAAAAATTACGCCAGACTATATTTTAGATGTCGTATGTGAATATTATGGAATTTCCCTACCCGATATAAAAGGACCCAAAAAAAACAGGGAAATATCCTTTCCCCGCCAGATATCCATGTATCTGATCCGGGAACTTACCGGATTATCTTACCTTAAAATTGCCGAATTCTTTGGTAAAAAAGACCATACTACCATTATATATGCAGAAGAAAAAATCAAAAACCAAATGAAGGAGGATACCGACTTAAAAAAAGTAACAGAGGATATTATTGCTAAAATCAAGGGATAACATGTGAATAAAAAAGCATCGTTTTTTTCAGAAAAGAGTACCCAAAATTCTATACCCAAACCATCTACAGGATACTCCAACAAAACAATGCCGTTATCAACGATTTGCCCCCATACCATGAGAATGGTTTTTATTGATAACAAAGCGCTTTTTTAAAGATATTCGCAATAAACACATGCCCTAATGATACCGATACAGCCTATATAATTATATTGATATACTGGAGGATAAAAAATGAAATTTTCGTGCCCAAAGGGTGAATTGTTAAAAGCGATTGGCATATGCAGCCGTGCCTCTTCAAAGATGCAAAAAACAATACTGGAATGTATCCTTTTTTCGTGTAAGGATAATAGCATAGAATTAAAAGCAACGGACATATCCCTTTCTATAAAAACAAAAATAGAAGCAGCTGTTACGGAAGAAGGTGTTGCGGCAATTCCTGCAAGGCTGCTTTACGAAATTATCAACCGTTTTCCGGAGAACGAGGTTTCATTTTCGAGTGTAAGGGAAAATACGGTAGAAATCAGCTGTTTGAATTCCAAAGTGGATTTGCAGCAGATGGATGCGGACGAGTTTCCCGAGTTTCCTGAAATAGAGCAGGGAGAGCAAATAAAAATAGGGCAATCTCTTTTAAAAAGCATGATAAACCAAACCATTTTTTCGGCCGCTGCCAGCGAAGAAAAACCAATCCTTACTGGGCTTTATTTCGACGTTACGCGAAATAACCTGAGTATTGTGGCGCTGGATGGGTACAGGATGGCAGTTCGGAAGGAACCCGCCATTTCGGATATTGTAAAAAGCTGTGTTGTTCCGGCGCGGACGCTTCGGGAACTTTCGCGCATTGTAAACGATTCCGAAGAAAATATAAAAATATCCATAAGCGGAAATATGGCGTTGTTTGAAACAGAAGATACGCAAATTTATACCCGGCTTTTGGAGGGAGAGTATATCAACTACAAAAATCTTTTGCCGAAGGAATATACGACGAGCGTAAAAGTGGAAAAGGAAATGCTGAGGGAAAGCATAGAGCTTGCGTCTGTTTTGGCAAGGGAAGGAAACAACAACGTTGTCCGCTTCCAGGTAGAAGATAAAATACTGGAAATAACTTCCAATTCGGAAATGGGCAAACTGAACGACAAGGTGCCTGTTATTACCAGGGGCAAAAACTTAAAAATAGCGTTTAATGCAAAATATATATTGGACGTACTAAAGGCCGTGGAAGACCAGGAGGTCGTTATGCACTTTAACAGTGCGATAAGCCCGTGTATTATTAAGCAGGATGGTTCTGAAACATATGAATATCTTGTGCTTCCTGTACAGCTAAAAGAGGAATAAATGGTTATTAAAAAAATCAAGCTGGTCAATTTCAGAAATTATGAACAGCTGGATATGGATGGTTTTTCCGACGATATTAACGTGGTTTTCGGCGATAATGCGCAGGGAAAAACAAATTTGCTGGAAGCAGTGGGGATATGTGCGAACGGAAAATCTTTCCGCGTAAACCAGGATGCGAAAACGATACGCTTTATGTGTGATAAAGCGTATCTTTTTGTGGAATATTTACAAAACGGGCAGCAGGAAACAGATTATATAGAGGTGCTGATAGAAAAAAACAAACGCAAGGGAATCAAAAAAAACGGAGTTCCGTTGGACAGCATGAAGCAGCTGCTTGGAAATTTATACACAGTTGTATTCTCTCCGGAGGATATTCGTATGGTACGCGAGGCCCCGGGCCTGCGGCGGGCCTTTTTGGACGGGGAAATTTCCAAAATCCGGCCAAGCTATATCGATGCGCTTAAAAAATATATGGAGATTGTTGCACAAAAAAACGCGGCGCTAAGGCGAAAAACAAAGGATATGGAAAATATACTCGCGTCCTTTAACGAACAGCTGGAGGGATACATAAAAATCATTTTAAAAAACAGGCTGTCCTATGTAAAAAAACTGAACGAATTTGTTACGGATGCGCACAGCCAGATTTCCGGCGGCAGGGAAAAAGTTGAAATCGAATATAAATCCACAATAGATGTGGATAACATAGAAAAACAGTTAAAAAACAACATCCGCCGTGAAATGATGGACGGAGCATGCCTTTTGGGCCCCCACAGGGATGACCTGTCTATCCGCGTAAATGGAAAGGATGTGCGCTCGTACGCTTCGCAGGGGCAGCTTCGAACGCTGGTGCTTTCCATAAAAATTGCGTGTATACGGCTGCTTTACGATACAATGGGTGAAATGCCGGTATTTTTGCTGGACGATGTTTTTTCGGAGCTGGATGGTACAAGAAAGGCAAACTTACTGCGGGCGCTGCTGGGCATTCAGGTGTTTTTGACGACAACGCATTTTGAACAAAGCGAGTTTGAGCAAAGTGCCGCCCATTTTTTGGTGCGTAACGGTACGGTGAAAAAGCTGTAACCGTAACTTGTTTCCAAAGCAAACAAAATACTTTCAAAAATGCTTCATTTATAGTATAATATATATTATAAAGAAGCTTTTATTTTTATGTGCTGCTTTTATGACAGAAAAACACCTGCAACATGGAGCAGGCAAACGGCGGCAGCAGGGGGATGTATGATTTTGCACCTGGGCAACGACGTGTTTGTTAAGCTAAAACACGTTCTAATGATACTTGAATATGAAGAGGCTGCTTCGAATAAGGACACCAGCCTTTTTTTAAGTGGATTAAAAAAGCATATAATTGACGAGCATATGGTAAAAGCAGTCGTTGTTACGGATGAAAATGGTCTTATGGTCTATTGCTCGCCCATTTCCCCCGCAACCCTTTTAAAACGGTGTGGAGACCCATTGCCGTTTGCCGACGCTGTGCCTGTGGATAGTTAAAAGCGGGTTACAATGGTGTGTATTGTTTTGATTTTAAGTATAGATGGAGTGTGTTAAATGGAAAATAACCAGGAATTTTATGATGAAAGCCAAATACAGATATTGGAGGGGCTGGAACCTGTCCGCAAGCGGCCGGGCATGTATATTGGCTCCACCGACCTTCGCGGGCTGCATCACCTTGTGTATGAAATCGTGGATAACTCAATCGACGAGGCTATGGCCGGCCATTGCGACGAGATTGTCGTCCGCCTGAGAAAGGACGGCAGTGCGTTTGTTTCGGACAACGGCCGCGGCATTCCTACCGGAATGCACCCCACAGCCAATATTTCTACGTTGGAGGTTGCGCTGACCATGCTGCATGCCGGCGGCAAGTTTGGCGGGGATGGGTATAAGGTATCCGGAGGGCTGCATGGCGTGGGTGTATCGGTCGTAAACGCGCTTTCCCAAAAGCTGGTTGCAACCATCTGCCGGGAAGGAAAGATCCATAAGCAGGAATTTTCGCGCGGAGAATCGACCACCGGGCTTGAAATTATGGGCGATTGCGGCGAAACATGCGGAACCACCATTGAATTCTGGCCCGATCCGGAAATATTTGAGGACGTCAATTTTGTGTACGATACGCTGCGCGTACGCCTGCGGGAAATGGCCTTTTTGAATAAGGGGATACGGATTGTGCTGGAAGACGAACGGGTGGAACCGCCTCTTAAAAAGGAATATTGCTACAGCGGAGGCATTAAATCGTTTGTGGAATACCTGAACAAAACAAAGAACCCGCTTTTTCCGGAACCGGTGTATTTCAGCCGCCAAAAAGACACGTCGTATGTAGAAGTTGCTATGCAGTACAATGAAGGCTATTCCGAGAGTATTTTCTCTTACGCGAACAATATATCTACCCACGAGGGGGGAACGCATTTAAACGGCTTTAAAAATGCCCTGACGCGTATCGTCAACGATTATGCAAAAAGCCATAAAATGGTCAAAGAAAATGAATCGGCATTGTCCGGCGAAGACATCCGCGAAGGGCTGACCGCAATCATCAGCGTAAAGCTGGTCGATCCGCAGTTTGAAGGGCAGACCAAAACAAAGCTGGGAAACAGCGAAATGCGCGCGTTGGTAGACAGCACGGTAGCAGAGGGCCTGTCCACATTTTTGGAGGAAAACCCTTCGACGGCGCGAATCATTGTGGATAAGTGCCTGACGGCGCGCCGCGCGCGTGAGGCGGCAAAAAAAGCGCGGGAGTTGACCCGCAGGAAAACGGCGCTGGAAAGTGCTGCGCTTCCGGGCAAGCTTGCCGATTGCAGCGAAAAAGACGCCAGCCTGTGCGAAATATTTATTGTAGAGGGCAACAGCGCCGGCGGCAGCGCAAAGCAGGGGCGCGACCGAAAATTCCAGGCAATTTTACCGCTTCGTGGAAAAATACTCAATGTGGAAAAAGCGCGGCAGGACAGGGCGCTTGCAAACAACGAAATTAAGGCGATGATTACGGCGTTTGGCGCGGGAATCGGCGAGGATTTCGACGAAGAGAAGCTGCGTTACCATAAAATTATCTGCATGACAGATGCGGACGTGGACGGCAGCCATATCCGTACGCTTATGCTGACGTTCTTCTACCGCTACATGCGCCCGCTGGTGGAAAAGGGATATGTGTACATTGCCCAGCCGCCGCTCTACAAAGTGAGCAAAAAAGGCATGGACGACATATACGTCTACAGCGACGAGCAAATGAAGGAAACATTGGAGCAGGTGGGCGACAATGCCGAGGTGCAGCGCTACAAAGGCCTTGGCGAAATGAACCCCGAGCAGCTTTGGATGACCACGATGGATCCGGAAACGCGTACGCTTTTGCAGGTAAAGATGGAAGACGAAATTGAAATCGAAGAAACTTTCAGCATTTTGATGGGAGACAGCGTAGAACCGCGGCGCGAATTTATCGAAGAAAACGCCAAACTGGTAACAGATCTGGATATCTAACAAGCTGTGCTTGCTGCCCGGCAGTGTAGTGGCCGCGCGGATAAATAGGCGATGTTTTCCACGGTGCATGGCCGAGAGCAAGGAAGCAGCGCTGTGCCGCAGGGGACGCCCCGCGGGCTGGCCGCAAAAGAGCTATGCGCGGAGATAAACCTTGGTTTTCCACGGTGCATGGCCGAGAGCAAAGAAGCAGCGCCACGCCGCCGGGGAAACCCCCGCGGGCTGGCCGCAAAAGAGCTATGCGCGGAGATAAACCTCGGTTTTCCACGGTGCATGGTCGCGAACAAGGAAGCGGCACCGTGCCGCCGGGCATAAAAGTTTTATATTATTACAACAGAAATTTCCCGTCAGGGGGAGCGGCACCGTGCCGCGGAGGTGTAGAAATTTGGAAATCAACAGCAATATTGTTCCGATAGACATCAACAAGGAAATGCAAAAGTCTTTCATATCGTATGCAATGGCGGTTATTATCAACCGCGCGCTGCCCGATGTGCGCGACGGGTTGAAACCGGTACACAGGCGCATACTGTACTCTATGAGCGAGCTTGGCCTGACGCCGGATAAGCCGTACCGGAAAAGCGCGCGTATTGTAGGAGATGTGTTGGGTAAATACCACCCGCACGGCGACAGCGCCATTTACGACAGTATGGTGCGTATGGCGCAGGATTTTTCCCTTCGGCATCCCCAGGTAGACGGACATGGAAACTTTGGGTCTGTAGACGGCGACGAAGCAGCGGCCATGCGTTATACCGAAGCACGCATGTCTAAGATTACAATGGAAATATTGCGGGACATCGATAAGGATACGGTGGATTTCTATCCCAACTTTGATGAGTCTTTAGAGCAACCGGTCGTAATGCCTGCGCGCTACCCAAACCTGCTGGTAAACGGCACAGGCGGCATCGCAGTAGGTATGGCGACCAATATTCCGCCGCATAACCTCGGCGAGATTGTGGACGCCACAGTAGCGCTGATCGACAATCCGGATATTACAATAGACGAATTGATCGAGCTTGTGCCCGGGCCGGATTTTCCGACGCGCGGCCTTATTATGGGTATTTCGGGCATCCATGCCGCGTATAAAACGGGGCGCGGCCGCATTCGCGTACGCGCGCGCGCAGAAATAGAAAAGCGCACGGAAGACAGGGAGCAAATTATTGTCACAGAACTGCCCTACCAGGTAAACAAAGCAAACTTGGTAGAAAAAATCGCTGATTTGGTGCGCGAAAAACGCATCGAGGGAATTTCCGACCTGCGTGATGAATCGGACAAAGCGGGCATGCGCATTGTAATCGAGCTGAAGCGCGGCGCCAACGCAAATGTAATTTTGAACCATTTATATAAGCACACACAAATGCAGGATACGTTCGGCGTAATTATGTTGGCGTTGGTAGACAACGAGCCCAGGGTGCTTACGCTCAAGCAGGTGCTGGAGTATTATCTGGACCACCAAAAAGAAGTCATTATCCGCCGCACCAAGTTCGACCTTGAAAAAGCCAAAAAACGGGCGCATATTTTGGAAGGCCTCATTATTGCGCTGGACAATATCGACGAGGTCGTTAAGCTGATTCGTGCGTCGAAGGACGCCCATACGGCGCGCAACGGCCTGATAGAGCGCTTTGGGCTGACGGAAGTGCAGGCGCAGGCCATTTTGGACATGCGCTTGCAGCGCCTGACCGGCCTGGAGCGGGACAAGATCGAGAACGAGCATCAGGAAATTTTGAAGCGGATCGATTATTTCAACGCTGTTTTAACAACGCCGCAAATGGTTTTGGATATTATAAAAGAAGACCTTTTGGAAATCAAAAACAAATATGCGGACGAGCGCCGCACAGAAATTACATACGACGAAGACGATATCGACCTGGATGAAATGATTGCAAGGGAGGATATGGTCGTTACGCTGACGCATTACGGGTATATCAAACGAATCAGCCTGGAAACATACCGCACGCAGCGGCGCGGCGGCAAGGGCATTACAGCGATGTCTACACGGGAAGAGGACTTTGCCGAACAGGTATTTGTTACGCTGACGCACAACCAGCTGCTTTTCTTTACCAATAAGGGTAAAGTATATATGAAAAAGTGTTACCAGGTTCCCGAAGCGGGCAGGACGGCAAAGGGAACGGCAATTGTCAATCTGCTCAATCTGGATCCGGATGAAAAAGTGACGGCGGTCTTCCCTGTCGGAAGCGAGATGGATGAAAAAGCCAACCTTGTAATTGTGACGAAAGGCGGCATGATCAAAAAAACACCGGCAGCAGAGTACCAGAATATCCGCCAAAACGGGCTGCGTGCCGTAAACCTTCGGGAAAATGACGAACTGATAGCCGTTATGGAAACAGACGGTGCAAAGAAAATTGTTGTTGGAACGAAAAACGGAATGTCCATATTGTTTGACGAGCAGGACGTGCGCGCAATGGGCCGTACGGCAACAGGCGTACGTGCGATCCGGCTGCGCGATGGGGACAGCGTAGTGGATGCGGCGATTGCCGAACAAGACAAGCAGATTTTAGTTATCACTGAAAACGGTTATGGAAAGCGTACCGAAGTAAGTGAATATCGCCTGCAGAGCCGTGGCGGAATTGGAACAAAGGCAATGAATATTACGGAAAAAACCGGCCTGCTTTGTGCGCTTAAAGTGGTGGATGGCACGGAAGATATTATGCTGATTAACGATGCCGGCGTCATTATCCGTATGAGTACAGATGAAATATCGCTGATTGGACGGTCTACGCAAGGTGTGCGGCTTATGCGTGTAGGGGACGACACAAAGGTGGTTGGCGTTGCGCAGTTTGTGGAAACAGAAGAGGATGAAGAAGACAGTGTGGAAGAATAGGACTGATTGACAACAAAAAACATATTTGCTATCCTAGTATCGCTTTGGTTTTTGGATAGCAAATTTCGGAGGAGTACCGAAGTGGTCATAACGGGGCGGTCTTGAAAACCGTTCTCTACTTTGGAAGTCTCCACCCGGAAATCCCTTTCGTACTGCGGGTTTTCGGAAAACACAATTTCATAAAACGAGCGATGTCTCCCCTGAATGTCTCCCCAAAATCCGGAGAACGATCAGGGCGAATACAGCGCGGAGGAGTACCGAAGCGGTCATAACGGGGCGGTCTTGAAAACCGTTAGGGAGCAATCCCACGCAGGTTCGAATCCTGTCTCCTCCGCCATTCGAAAAGCCTTTAACCATGCGGGTTTCAGGCTTTTTTCTTTGCTAAAAAACTAAAACATAAAGGTTGATTTTGAGCATTTTCACAAAATGTCTCCCCAAGCATTGAGCCCGTTCAAAACCGCAAATAATCCTTTAACCGTGCGGTTTCTGGTGTTTTTCTTTGTCTTGATGTCTCCCCTAACCCCCGAAACCGTGATTACACTGGGGATAATCGGCTGTCAAAAATTCTCACTATTCCAAGCTCAGCCCACTTAGCAGTGCATTTGCGGATGATATCTTGGAGTCAAACTCCAAATGCGCGTACACATTCGCAGTAGTGGAAAAGTCGCTGTGCCCCAGCCAGTCCTGAATCTTCTTCATGGGCACACCGTTGGCCAGCAGCAGCGAAGCGCAGCTGTGCCCATACAGTATAATTACGACAAAGCGGAAAAGCCCATAAACAAAGGGTTTCAAAGCTTGCCGCCACATATTTTCATCCTTTTCCGAATGAAAAACCGGCGAATCACAAAAACGAAAAACAGGGGGTGTTACATTAACGACAAAAGAAATATAGGGCATTTCGTGAAAACGGAATGTCCTTTTTGCTCATAATTTGCGGTGTGCATCCCAGCGTGCTACGATAGAATCATAAAGAAACCGGAGGTAGCGAAAATGAAAACATTAGCAATCATATTCACCGCCTTATCCCTCATCATAAGCATATACAGCGGCTCAATCATATGGGGATTATGGATCACAACCAGCATATGTTTCTACCTTCCCCTGCTGCTGATTCATCTGGTGCGCAAAAAGAAAGAAAAAAAACTGCTGGCCCAGATTGCAGCGATGCTGTATCAATAGCATAATCATATAGAGAAGCGGAGTATCAAAAGGTAAAGACGCTCCGCTTTTTTTGTTGCTGCGTTTTTTGCGAACAACGCACAGCTGCCGTATTGTAAAAGTATAAAAACTAGGAGGAAAAGCCATGTCCAAAGTAATCAGCATCTCAAATCAAAAAGGAGGCTGCGGCAAGAGCACAGTCTCGTTCAATCTCGCTGCCGGGCTTGCCCGGAAAGGCAAATCTGTTCTCTGCATAGACAATGATCCCCAGGGAAATCTCACAATGAGCATGGGACACCATAAACCGGACGACCTGCCATATACCATATCCAATATTGTGGAGAAGATTGCAGACGATCAGCCATTTGAGCCGGAGAAAGGGGTCCTGACACATGATGAGGGCGTAAGCCTAATGCCCGCCAACATACAGTTATCGGGGTTTGAAGCAGCCCTCATCAATGTGTACGGGCGCGAAGCCATATTGAAGCAATACGTCGATCGGATACGTGATCATTATGATTTTGTCCTGATTGACACATCGCCATCGCTGAACATGCTCACCATCAATGCCCTCACTGCATCCGATACAATAATAATTCCGACGACGCCGCAGTTCTTCAGCGCCAAAGGAATGGAGTTGCTGCTGTCCACATATTCCAGGTTGGTACGACGAAAAATAAACGCGGGGCTGCAAATTGAAGGCATCCTGATCAACATGATGGATTCAAGACCGAACTTCACAAAAGAAGTCGCGTCACTGGTACGCAGCACATTTTCGGAAAAGATTCGGGTATTTCACACGGAGATCCCGACGTCGGTGCGCGTATCAGAAAGCAGCGCGGAAGGGATCAGCATCTTCAAGCATGACCCGAATGGCAAAGTCGCCCAGGCGTATGAAGCGTTTGTAGAAGAAATACTGGCATAACAAAAACCAAACCAAAGTTACCAAAAGCCGTCAATCACAGCGATTGGCGGCTTTTTGCATTTTACGAAAAGGGAGGAACCATACCATGATTTCAGAAGCACAGTTTTACCAAATTGAGGACGCCAAGTTACTCATAGGCGATCCGGAGGTTGTTCGTATAATCTCAAACCCACGCCTGACGGCAGAACAGATGCAGAGCCTGATCGTGACGGCATGCAGCCATCCCAAAGCGATGTTTGACCTGCATGATTTAAGTGAATTCGATCAAAAGCAGATGACGCTGGAAATTCGGCTGTCTGTATCAAAATGCGCTGCTGCCTTTCTTGCGCAAAACGAAAAAGCCAGACTGCGTATGCCGCCTGGTAGAACGGAGGTAATGAGCCTTGAGCGATAGCAAGTTCAATTTATCCGGAGACATGCTGCTTGTGAATACGCAGGCAGACCTATCCGAGCAGCAGATTCTGCCCATTGGCACGCTGCATCCTTTTAAGAATCATCCATTTAAAATGTACAGCGAGGACAAGATGAACGAGCTGGTGGAGAGTGTGAAGCAGCACGGCATCTTGATGCCCATACTGGTGCGCCCGCGAAGCGAAGGAGGTTATGAGATCATATCCGGGCACAATCGCGCGGAAGCCGCGTCGATTGCCGGTATGGATGACATCCCCGCGAATGTACGCGAGATGGATGACGACCAGGCGATTCTCGCAATGGTGGATTCCAATCTGCGGCAGCGTGAAACGCTGCTCCCAAGCGAAAAAGCATGGGCATACAGGATGAAAATAGAGGCTCTTGATAGGCAGTTAGGTCGCCCTCCTGAAAAAGGTGGCCAAGTTGGCCACCTTTTTGATGGTGTGAAAACGAGGGATATTATTTCTAAAGATGCCGAGGATAGTTCTCGACAAATCCAGCGCTACATTCGTCTCACTCACCTGATTGAGCCATTGCAGAACATGGTGGATTTGGATGAGATCGGGTTTACACCGGCAGTTGAATTATCGTATCTGAAAGAAAATGAACAGATTACTGTGGTTTCCGTGCTAGAGAGCGAGGAGGTGCCACTTTCTCTGGCGCAGGCAAAGAAGATGAAAGAGCTCAGCCGGGAGGATAAGCTCAATGACAGCATAATCGAGGTGATGTTGATGGAGGAAAAGCCATCGCAAACCAAAGTGACGCTGCGCGGGAATGTGCTTAAAAAATACTTCCCTGAAAACACAACGCCCAAAGAAATGGAGGAGACGATAATAAAACTACTAGAAAACTGGCAAAAAAAAACGTTAAAGGAGAAAGCCAATGTAAAAAAAACGACTGATAATATCATCCAGCTGAGCAGGTAAGGCTGGAGTCAAATTTTGATCGGCATTTCATTTTTTGCATTTTGTGTGCAGTACGGC